>CACKCQ010000029.1 GCA_902598655.1 uncultured Pelagibacteraceae bacterium | reverse complement strand
AGTACAAGAAGTACCTGTTCTTGCTAAACTATTAACATTGGCATCTCTGCAAGGAATAGCTGATCTTCTCACTGGTGAAGGAATAAGATTTACTGATTTTGAGATGGATTATGAAACTTTAGGAAATACTACTAAAATAAAAGAGATGTATGCTATAGGCCCAGCAATTTCGGTAATGATGGAAGGTTATATTTTAAAAGATGAATTAACTAGTTTGAGAGGAACGCTTGTTCCTGCAACAACTATTAACAAAACAATTTCAAAAATACCAATGTTAGGTGAAATATTAGTTGGAAAAAAAATTGGTGAAGGTGTATTTGGTGTAAGCTTTAAAATCAAAGGGCCACCAAAAAAACTTAAATCTACTGTTAATCCAATAAAAACTTTAACTCCAAGATTTATAACTAGAACTTTGGAGAAAATTTCAAATTAAATTACTATTTTGTAGTGTTTTTTTTTACCGATTGAGACCTTAATAAAATTATTTTTTTTGATAAGCTCATTTGAAATTATAAATTTGTCATCTGAAATAATTTCATTATTGATTTTAATACCATTAGATTTTATTAGTCTTCTTATTTCGCTTTTCGATAATTTTTTATCAATATTTGAGACTAAATTAACTACATCATTCCCAATATTAGAGATATCTACTTTTGTATTTGGCAAATTTTCTCCAGATGAATTTTCAGAAAAAGAATTTTTCGCTATTTTTTCTGCTTCTGCAGCTTCATTAGCTCCATGAAGAATAGAAGTAGCTTCATTAGCTAAAATAATTTTCTGTTCATTTATTTCTTGATTGCTTATATCTTCAATCTCATTTAATTTTAAATCTGTAAACATTTTAAGAAATTTTAAAACATCTTTGTCGTCAGCATTTCTCCAAAATTGCCAATACTCGAACACTGAAAATAATTCTTTATCTAACCAAATAGCACCACTTTCAGTTTTACCCATCTTAGCACCTGATGCTAGTGTTATAAGTTCTGTTGTTAAACCATAAGCTTCCCTAGATGAATATCTTTTAATTAGTTCAACTCCGTTTACAATATTACCCCATTGATCTGACCCTCCAATTTGGAGCAAACAATTCTCTTTCTTATTTAATTCTAGAAAATCATAGGCTTGCAAAATCATATAATTAAATTCCATATAACTTAATGATTGCTCTCTCTCTAATCTTAACTTAACACTATCAAAACTTAACATTTTATTTATTGTAAAATGTTTTCCTATATCTCTTAGAAAAGATATATAATTTAAATTTTTTAGCCAAGTGTAGTTGTTAACAAAAATTGGAGCCACTTTTTCATCTTCTGTCTTCAAAAATTTTTTTAGTATATTCTCTATACTTTTTATATTTTTTTCTATTTCATTTTCCTCTAAAATTTTTCTTGTTTTATCTTTTCCAGATGGATCTCCTATTCTAGTAGTTCCTCCTCCGAGCAAAACAATCGGTTTATGTCCATGTTTTTGCATTAATCTTAAGCACATGATTTGAAGCAAGCTACCTACGTGTAAACTTTGAGCAGTGCAATCAAAGCCTATATATCCTTTTATACACAACCAGCAATATTTTTAGTAAGTTTTTCAATTTATAAAGTTATAGAACAAGAAACAAATTTTAATTTAAAAAATGCTAAATTTTATGCTGGGCATTCTTTAGGAGAATATTCAGCTTTATGCTGTGCAGATTCTTTAACATTTGAGCAAACTATAAACTTACTTAAATATAGAGGTAGCTCTATGCAAAACGCTGTTAAAAATGCAGAGGGTGGTATGGTGGCTATATTGGGAGCAAATATAAGTGATATAAATGAGATCTTAGATACTAATAAAAAAAATTTCACGTGTTATATTGCTAATGATAATTCAATTGGTCAAATTGTTGTTAGTGGAAGAATGGAAAATTTAGAATTGCTTTGTTTAGAATTAAAAAAAAAAAATTATAAATATATTAAGTTGCCAGTTAGTTCACCTTTCCACTGTCCATTAATGAAAAACGCAACTGACGTAATGAAACACAAAATAGACGAAACTGATTTTAAAGATCCAAAAGTTAATATAATATCTAATGTCACTGCAAAACCGACAAAAGATTCAGATGAAATTAAAAAACTTTTAATCGATCAGATTGAAAAACCAGTAAGATGGAGAGAAAGTGTTAATAATATGATCGAATCAAACGTTAATCAATTTATTGAGGTTGGTCCTGGAAAAGTATTATCTGGTTTAGTCAAAAGAATTAATAGAAATGTAAAGTTAAATCAGGTAAATAACTTAGATGACGTTAAAATTTTAACAAATGATTAATTTAAAAAACCAAAATATAATTTTAACTGGTTCAACTGGAGTATTAGGCAGTTCAATTTTAGAAAAACTCT
>CACKCQ010000028.1 GCA_902598655.1 uncultured Pelagibacteraceae bacterium | reverse complement strand
GTAATGAAAGAGAATGCAATTATTTCTCTAGCAGATTCTAATTACTATGAATTGCTAAATGAATTAATAGACTCCATTAAACAATTCAATCACAGTGAAAAGGTTGCTATTTGTATACTTGATGCAGGTTTAACAGAGGAGCAAACTGCTCTTCTAAAAGATAAAGTAGATGAGATCAAAAAAGCTGAATGGGATATTGAGGTTCCACAATCTAAAGTTAAAGGTAAAGAATGGCTAAAAAGTCAGGTATCTAGAGCGTTTCTTCCAAAATATTTTCCAAACTATAAAAAATTTCTGTGGATTGATTGTGATGCTTGGGTTCAAGATTGGAGTTCAATAGACTTATATTTTAAGGCTTGTGATAATGGTAAACTGGGCATTACCCAGACAATGACACCTGGATATAGAATATTAAGTAACGTTAATTGGTTGTTTGGAAAATTAGCCATTATAAAATCTCAAAACTTTAAACATGCTATTAAATCTAAAATTGATATTAATAAAGCAAGAAAGTTAGCATTTGCTCCGCATATTAATATTGGTGTTTTCTCATTAGAAAAAGACTCTAATTGTTGGAATGTTTGGCAAAAAAATTTAAAAACTACTCTTAGTCATGGCCAAATATTTGGTTCAGAGCAATTAGCAATAAATATATGTGTATATATTGATAATGTAGATGTTGAATTTCTTCCTCATAATTGCAACTGGTTAGCTAGCAACTTACTTCCAAAGTTTGATGAAAAGAATAAAATTTTCGTGGAACCTTTTTTACCAAATCATAAAATTGGAATTATACATTTGGCTAGTGGTATTAAAGTAAATGATAAAGATATGAGAAACGAGAAAAATCTAGAGGTAGAACTAAATACTTTGGATAATAATAAAATCTCAAAATCTTTAAGGTTCAAAACTAATTGAAAAAAAATAAAATCTCAAAAAATTGGATTAATAAACAGAGAAGAGATATTTATGTTAGACAATCAAAAGTTGAAGGATATAGATCAAGAGCCGTTTATAAATTAAAGGAAATTAACGAAAAATTTAAATTTTTAAAAAATAATATATCAGTAATAGATCTTGGAGCTGCTCCTGGAAGCTGGTCTCAATATATATCAAGTAATTTAAAATGTAATAAGCATTTAGCAATAGATTTAAAAGAAATAGAAGAAATAAAGAATGTAAAAATTTTAAAAGGAGATTTTACGGATACCGAGCAACAAAATAAAATTAACAATTATTTTGGTGGAAAAATTGACCTAATTATTTCAGATATGGCAGTCAATACTACGGGAAATAAAAATCTAGACTCTATGGTAACTGGAGAATTAGTTTTAGAAGCTTTGGATTTCGCTACAAAAATGATGAAGCCAAATGGCTATTTTGTCTCAAAATTATTTATGGGAACTTCATTTAATGAGATAATTGCATTTTCAAAAAAAAATTTTGTAAAATTTAATGTCTATAAGCCTCCAGCAAGTAGAAAAGACTCTAAAGAAAGTTTTTTAATCTGCAAAAATTTAAGATAGATACTTTCATTTTTTTAAGAATCGTTTATATAAGGACATGGATCCTATCAAAGAAGCGCTCACTTTCGATGATGTAACTTTAGCACCAAATTATTCTGAAATTTTACCTTCAGAAGTAAAGACAGAAGTTAAATTATCAAAACACTTAAATATTTCCATACCTCTTCTAACTTCAGCAATGGATACTGTAACAGAGTCTAATATGGCTCTTTCAATCGGTAAAAAAGGTGGAATAGGTGTTATACATAGAAATTTATCAATAAATGATCAGATAAAAGAAATAAGAAAAGTAAAAGCAAAAAAAATGTTAGTTGGCGCAGCTGTTGGTGCAAGTTTAAACGAACACATAAGAGCTCAAAAGATTTTAAAAGAAAATATCGATTTAATTGTTGTTGATACAGCTCATGGCCACACAAAAAAAGTAGCTGAAATAATAAAAAAAATTAAAATAATTAAACCAACTAAAACAGCTTTATGTGCAGGTAATATTGCTACAGCAGAAGCAGCTAAATTTCTGATTAAGCAAGGAGTAGATATTATAAAAGTTGGAATTGGACCAGGATCTATATGCACTACAAGATTAGTTGCCGGGATTGGAGTTCCACAGTTAAGTGCAATTCTAGATGTAAAAAAAGGTATGGGCAAAAGTAAAACAACATTAATAGCTGATGGAGGTATCAAATTTTCTGGGGATATTGCAAAAGCACTTGCAGCAGGAGCAGATGCGGTAATGATTGGATCATTATTTGCAGGAACAGATCAGGCTCCAGGTAGAATTATAAAAAGAGGTGGTAAATTATTTAAAAGTTTTAGGGGCATGGGATCTATTGGAGCAATGAATAAAGGATCAGCAGATAGATATTTTCAATCAAAACAAAAAGATACTTCAAAATATGTAGCTGAAGGTGTTGAAGGTTTTGTTAAATACAAAGGCACAGTTGAAAAAATAATCTACCAACTAGTAGGGGGTTTAAAATCATC
>CACKCQ010000027.1 GCA_902598655.1 uncultured Pelagibacteraceae bacterium | reverse complement strand
ATTATGCATGTATATGAAAAAGCTATACAAAGCCAAATTGGAGAGGTTTATGTTGCAACATGTGACGAGGAAATTGCCTCAGAAGTAAGAAAAAATGGAGGCAAATTCTTAATGACAGATATAAATCACACTACTGGGACGGATAGAGTATTCGAGGCCTCTAAGAAATTAGATTTAAAAGATACAGATTTTGTTATGAATATCCAGGGTGATGAACCAATGATCAATCCTTTAGATATTAAAAATTTAAATACGTTATCAAAGGAAAAAAACTTAAATATTTCGACATTAGCGTATAACATTGAGAAAAATGAAGATTATAATAATGAAAATATTGTAAAAGTTATTACAAAAAATAAGATATCCGATAACTCAATATCAGAAGCTTTGAATTTTCATCGAGTAATTCCAGAAAATCACTATGACAATGTATACCGGCATTTTGGCATATACCTGTATAAGTACTCAGCTTTAAAAATGTTTGTTAATTTTAAAAAAAGTAAAAATGAAATAAAAGAAAGACTGGAACAATTAAGAGCAATCGATAATAATATGAAAATCGACGTAATATTGGCAAATTATTTTTCCTCTGGAATTGATACTAAAAAAGATTTAGAAGAATACATAAAATTATTGAATAAATAACAACATGAAAATTGTTTACCAAGGAATTGCTGGAAGTTATAGTGAGAGTTGTGCAAAATATATGTTTCCAAATATAGAAACTATACCTTGCAAAACCTTCGACGAATGTTTTGAAAAAGCACATAATGATAGCAATATTAGAGCAATCATACCAGAGTCAAACAAAACTACAGGAAACATTGGAGTAGAATATTTGATTTATAAACATAGGTTAAATATTTATGAAGAATTTTTTTTTCCAATCAATCATAATTTAATTGGTATAAAAGGATCTAAATTACAAGACATTAAAAATGTTTATTCCCACGCTCAAGCCTTAAGTCAATCATCAGAATTTATTAAAAAAAATAAACTTTCTGCTAATGTCAGAGCTGATACAGCAGGTTCTGCAAAATATATATCAGAAGAGAAAGATAAAACAAAAGCTGCAATTGCATCAAAATTAAGTGCTAAAATTTATGATTTAGATATTTTAAAAGAAAATATTCAGGATGATAACGATAATTACACAAGATTTCTGATAATGGGTAAAGATATAATTCAGCCAGAGATTGATAAAAATAATTTCATAACATCAATTTTATTTAAACTAAGAGAGAGGCCTGCAGCTTTGTATTCTGCTTTATCTGGATTTGCTATAAATGGAGTTAATATGACGAAACTTCAAAGTTTCCCTGAAAAAAATTCATTTTCGTCATTCTTTTTCTTATGTGATATTGATGGACATTTGGACGAAAAAAAAATAAAAAATTCACTAGAAGAGCTTGCTTTCCACTGTGAAGATATGCACGTCCTAGGTGTTTACAAAGCACATGAATTTAGAGAAAAAAAATAATTAACTTTATTGTAGATTAGAAAAAATTATTGTTATAATACATTTGGAGGCCTTCCAGGTGGGATTACCATGAACTCCCCCAGACTTGAAAAAGAGCAAGGGTAATGAGTTTTTTCCAGGTTGGTTGGTCTCCTATTATGACAACAAAGTCTCAAGTTCTGGCATTAAAATATCGACCTCAAATATTTAAAGATTTGATTGGTCATGAGGAAATTGCCACAACTATTCATAATTCAATTAAAAATAGTAGTTCAGCTAATGCTTTTTTGTTTACCGGCATCAGGGGAATTGGAAAGACTACATTTGCAAGAATTGTAGCTAAAGCATTGAACTGCGAGCAAGCGCTTGAAGAGATGTGTGAAAAGAAATGCAGCCATTGCGACCCTATAGCAAATTCAAATCATATCGATGTTCTTGAAATGGATGCAGCAAGCAAAACAGGAGTAGATGATGTAAGGGAGCTGATAGAATTTTCTAGATATCCACCATCAGTAGCAAAATTTAAAATTTTTATCATTGATGAAGTGCACATGTTAAGCAAACAAGCCTTTAATGCATTACTTAAAACATTGGAAGAACCTCCAAAATATTTAAAATTTATTTTTGCAACAACAGAAGTAAAAAAAATTCCAATTACTGTGATATCTAGGTGCCAAAGATATGATTTATCGAGAGTCAAGTCTGAAGAATTATTTAAATATTTAAAAAACATAACATTAAAAGAAAAAAAAGATGTCGAAGATAATGCAATTAAATTAATAGTGAAATTATCCGAAGGATCTGTAAGAGATGCATTATCTTTACTTGATAGAGCAACTATTTCTATAAATGAAAACCATCTGACATTTGAAGATGCTCAAAAAATATTTGGCTATGTAAATAGAAGTTCATATATAGATCTATTAGAAATAATCTTTTCAGGTGATCAAGAAAAAATAATTGATCATTATAGGAAACTTTATAATTCAGGTATTGAACCAAATCTATTTTTAAATGATTTCTTAGAAATACTATATTATATCAAAAATATATCTCATATAGAAAACGAGGGAAGTAATTTTACATTAAATGATAATGATCACAAAAAAATAACTTCTTTATCAAAAGTAATTGAT
>CACKCQ010000026.1 GCA_902598655.1 uncultured Pelagibacteraceae bacterium | reverse complement strand
ATAGGTTTAAATTGTTTGTTTATAACTCCATTTTTTCCCCATAAAACTTGAACAGGAATATTTAATTTTTTCTTTCGGTCGTATCTGTCATGATCAAGATCAATAGTAGCAGAAGCTCTATAATCCTCACATGATCCATGTATTCTTTTTGGTTGCTTAAAGCACTTTAAGTAACCCTCTTCAACTTTTCCAAATTTATGATTGCCAGACCATTTATCCAAGCAATACTTCATCCATTTCCTTGGATCACTCATTATCATTCTTTCTGGTAACCATTTTGGTTGAATTAAGAAAAACCAATGAAAGTAAGCTTTTGCAAAATCTCTAGTAGTTAGTTCGTACATATCTAAAGTTGGACAAATATCTAAAACGCTGAGAGCAAGCACGTTTTTTCTGTGGTCTCTTGCTAATCTATGAGCAACTCTTCCACCTCTATCATGACCTGCAACAAAAAATTTAGGATATCCCAATTTTACCATCATTTGTTTCATGTCATTAGCCATTTCTCGTTTTGAATAATTCAAATGTTTACTATCAGATTGTGGAGCTAAACTATTTCCATAACCTCTAAGATCTGCTGCAACAACTTTAAAGCTTTTTGATAACTCTGGAGCTGTTTTATGCCACATTAAATGCGTTTGAGGGTAACCATGAAGTAATAATAAAGGTGGCCCTTCTCCTTTAACTTTGCAAAAGACTTTCCCTTTTTTAACTTTTACGTATTTACTTTTAAAACCTTCAAACATTTGTTTATTTTAATTTATATTTTTATAATTCAATCAATAATTTTAAAATTGTTCAAATACAACGTTAATAAGGTCAATTATTAAATTGAATTATCATTCATTGAATGTATACCTTCATTTTTGTGAGAATTGAAGAAGAGCTAAAACTAGATTATTCCGACGTACTTTTTAGACCTAAAAGAAGCACTCTTAAAAGTAGAAAAGATGTAAATCTAAAGAGAACTTATCGTTTTAAATACAGTAAAAACGAATGGTCTGGAATTCCTATAATGGCCGCTAATATGGATGGTGTAGGCGTGCTTGGTGTTGCCAAAAAATTATCTGAATTCGGAATGATTACATGCTTAACAAAACAGCATGATGTTAAAAAAATAAAACAATTTAAAAAAATTAAATCAATATATCAAAATGTAGCTTTAAGTATTGGAACAAAAAAAGAAGATTTTCAAAATTTAGATAAAGTTTTAAAAGAATTTAGTTTCATTAAATTTATATGCATTGATGTTGCAAACGGTTACTCAGAACATTTTAGTAAATTTTTAAAATCTGTTAGGGATAAATATCCAACAAAAACAATCATAGCAGGTAATGTTGTTACTGCTGATATGACTCAAGAATTAATTTTATCAGGTGCAGATATTGTTAAAGTTGGAATTGGACCAGGAAGTGTTTGTACGACACGAATACAAACTGGAGTTGGCTATCCACAGTTAAGTGCAGTAATAGAATGTGCAGATGCTGCTCACGGATTAGGTGCACATATGATTGCAGATGGTGGATGCACATGTCCAGGTGACGTTGCTAAAGCATTTGGTGGAGGAGCTGATTTTGTTATGCTTGGAGGAATGTTTGCAGGTCATGATGAAGGTAAAGGAAAATTAGTAAAATCTAATGGTTCTAAATATGTCGAATTTTATGGATCGAGTTCTGAAACAGCTAACAATAAACATTACGGCGGACTATCAGACTACAGAAGTAGCGAAGGAAGAACAGTCAGAGTGAAGTACCGTGGTAAAATTAATGATACCATTTTAAATATTTTAGGTGGTGTAAGAAGTAGTTGTACATATGTTGGTGCACCCTCTTTAAAACAATTAAGTAAGTGCACAACTTTTGTCAGAGTTACTAAGCAATTTAACGATACATTCACTAAATAAATGAAAGAATATTCAATAGCTTCTATTGCTGGTGACGGCATTGGAAAAGAAGTTGTGCCTGAAGCGCAAAAAATATTAAAAGAAATTTCTCAACAACATCAATTCAAATTAAAGATAGAAGATTATGATTTTGCATCATGTGATTATTATGAAAAGCATGGAAAAATGATGCCAGATGACTGGAAAGAAAAATTAACTAAACACGATGCAATTTTCTTTGGTGCGGTTGGTATGCCAGATAAATATCCAGATCACATAACTCTTTGGGGTTCATTATTAAAATTTAGAAGAGAGTTTGATCAGTTTATTAATTTAAGACCTGTAAAGCTTTTTGAAGGTGTAAATGCACCGTTAGCTAATAAAAAACCTGGTGATATTGATATGATAATTGTTAGAGAAAATACTGAAGGTGAATACTCATCAGTCGGTGGAAGAATGTATCAGGGAACTGATAGAGAAGTGGTTATTCAAGAAACAGTAATGTCAAAATATGGAATAGATAGAGTTCAACAATTTGCTTTTGAATTAGCAAAAAAAAGAAAAAGAAAAAAATTAACAAGTGCAACTAAATCAAATGGAATATCAATTACAATGCCTTATTGGGACGAAAGATTTAATGAGAATAAAAAAAATTATTCTGATGTGGAAACTGATCAGTACCATATTGATATATTAGCTGCTAGATTTGTTTTAAGTCCTGAACGTTTTGATGTGATAGTCGCATCAAACCTTTTTGGAGATATTTTATCAGATCTAGGGCCAGCTTGTACTGGAACTATTGGAATTGCACCGTCTGGAAATATAAATCCAACTAATAAGTATCCATCATTATTTGAACCAGTTCATGGATCTGCACCAGATATAGCAGGTCAAGGAATTGCCAATCCAATAGGTCAAATTTGGTCAGCTGCAATGATGTTAGATTACTTAGGT
>CACKCQ010000025.1 GCA_902598655.1 uncultured Pelagibacteraceae bacterium | reverse complement strand
GTATAACATTATTAAATTTTTGATTAATATTAAATATATTGACAATTTCTTTTTTTTTAATTTTTTCAAAAGTATCTGCTATAAAATTATTTTTAGTATTATTTCCTATAATGGCTGGCAGTCTTAAAATTGTATAATTAATTTTGTTATCTTCAGAAAATTTAATTATTTCTTTTTCACATGCTATTTTAGATTTACCATAATTTTTTGGGTTAATTGGATTTGTTTTTTCATTAATTTTTTTTATTTTTGGTTTTCCATATAAAGAGACCGCTGATAAAAAAATTATCCTCTTGCATTTTTTTTTATTTATTAAATTTAGTAAATTTTTAGTAAATTTTATGTTTTCTTTATAATTTTTCACACTTTGCCCATCTCTGGGTATTTTAGATGCGCAATGAACAAGATAGTTAAATTTAATATTTTTTTTTATTTTTTTTGAGAGATCTATCTTAATTAATCTGCAATTTTTAAGATTATTTGGTTTATTTTTATTATAAGTGGCAGTTACTATTTTATTATTTATGGATAAATGTTTTGCAATATAGTTTCCAACTGATGTGCCAGCCCCTGTTATTAAAATTTGATATGACATTTTTAGTTTTATGGTGTCATATTATCAATTGAGTTTCCAAATTTTACCTTAGGTTCTATTTTTTGATTAGGGTCTATAATTAAGTTTATCATTATTGGTCCATTCTTATTTAGAATTTTTTTAATATTATTTTTTAAAATTCTATTATTTTTAATATTAAATGTTGATATTTTATAGGCTTTAAAAATTTTTTCAAAGTTAGGCATTGATAAACCACTTTTAAGATCACACCCTACATAATTTGAATTAAGCCAAGTATCTATTGTTTGTTTAACCATTCCATATCCATTGTTATTTAAAATAAAAATTTTAATAGGTAAGTTATAATAATAAATATTTTGTATCTCTTGAATATTCATTTGAACTGATCCATCGCCTATTGTTGCGATAATATTATTTTTTTTTTTATCAGCTAAAGAAGCTCCGATTGCAGCGGCAATTGAATAACCCATTGGAGAATGGTTCAAAGATGTGAACACTTTTTGGTTTTTAAATCTATAAGCTTGATAAGCCCAAACTAAATTTGCACTTGCATCTGGTATAAATATATCTCTTTTTTTTAAATTAAGAGATAATAAATCAAAAAATGAATAAGGATTAACAAATTTTTTTTGACTAATGTATTTTTTTAAGACTACAGGATATTTTTTCTTCAAATTATCTATCTCTATTATCCATTTTTTTTTTTCTAAAATGGAAGTTTTTTTCTTATTGATAGCCTTAAGAAATATATTTAGATCCGTATTAATAGATAAATCTATCTTAATATTATTCTCCTCTTTTTGCTCCGCAGGATCAATATCTATATGAATTTTTTTAGCTTTGGTTGCAAACAATTTTGGATTTCCTCCAATTAATGTTCCATTCATTCTTGACCCTAGAATTATTAATAGATCTGATTGTTGTATTATTTTATTTCCATATTTTGTTGCATAGACACCAAAGCTTCCTATATTTTTAATATCTTTTTTATCAAACAAGTCTATAGCTCCCCATGTAGGTGCATATGGAAGTTTAAATTTTTTCAAAAATTTATTAACTTCTTTTAAACTATTGGATTGTTTCACTCCATTTCCAACTACTACCAAAGGATGTTTTGATTTATTTATGGATTTAATAACTTTATTTATGTCTTTTTCTTTTATTCTAAATATTTTCTCTTTATGTTTATACTTTATTTGATTGGAGACATTTATATTAGCTCTCTGTATATCATCTGGCAAATCAATTAAACATGGACCTTTCCTTCCGGTATTTGCAATTTTGTAACATTTATCTATTTCATAAATAATTTTATTTGGATCTGTTACTCTCACAGAATATTTTGTAAAAGTTTTGACCATATTTACAACATCCATTTCTTGAAATCCAAGTTGCCTTAAATTTTTATTTTTCTTAAGAGAAGACCTAACGGGCGCCCCTGAGATATATATTCCAGGGATAGAGTCATAATATGAGCAAGCAATACCTTGGATACAATTTATAATACCGGGGCCACTAGTAGCGATGACTAGTCCAGTTTTTCCAGATACACGCGTATAGGCATCAGCGGCGAGAGATGCCCCTTGCTCATTTTGTGAAGGAATTATTTTAAGTAAATTATTCTTTTGAATACTGTCTAAAATATGAACCACTGATCCACCTTGACCTGTAAACACAAAATCTGAAATTGTTGCCAACTTTTTGGCTATTAAGTCTGAGGATTTCATTTACTTTCAAATAAGATATTTAATGTCATTATAACATAATATTATAAAAATTTACTATCAAAAAAAATTTTGTTTATATTTTTCAAAGTCACAAAATTTGAGTAAATATTTAGTTTTTTTTTTAAAAATTTATTTTGATTAAAATCTATTTCATATTTTTTATTTAATATCTTGTTAAAAGTAAACTTAACGAAATTATATTTTTCTAAATCAGTTGTCTCTTCTACATTATATTTTTCTCTATTAAAATATGCGTCCTTAAATATTAAAGAGTTTTTAAATATTTCCGTATATTTTATTTTTTTATTTTTTTTATTAAAAAACTTTTTTGGTAAATAAAAACATTTTTCATATAATTGTATGTCTTCAAAAGTAACTAAGTCAATTCCTAAAAAAGGTTTTCCTAAAAAAATTGGAAATATTATTGGTCCACTTATTTGTGTAATGAATAAAGAGGAATTATTTACCAAGTATAAATCATTTATAATTGTTTGATATTTTGAATTTCTATAATCTATTACATTTCTAAATTTTTTAAAATAATTAGATATTTTTCGATTTTTATTTCCCATCAAAACTACAATTATATTTTTATTTGTAAAAAAATTTATCATTTTTTTATATGATGAAAAATCTTCACTACCACGCAAATTTTTTTCGGTACTTTCGGAATTTCTTATGTGCAAACATATAAACTTTCTATTTTTTAACTTTAAGATTTGAAGTAATTTATCATTTTTTACT
>CACKCQ010000024.1:0-2500 GCA_902598655.1 uncultured Pelagibacteraceae bacterium | reverse complement strand
CGACTAACTCTGCGCGGATTAACCTTGCGCAGAAACCCTTGGATTTTCGGCGAATAAGTTTTTCACTTATTTTATCGTTACTCATGTCAGCATTCGCACTTCTGATACCTCCAGGATCCCTCACGGGTATCCCTTTACAGGCTTACAGAACGTTCCGCTACCGCTTACAAAGTTAGAAAACTTTATAAACCCACAGATTCGGTATGTGATTTTAGCCCCGTTACATCTTCGGCGCAGAAACTCTATTAGACCGGTGAGCTGTTACGCTATCTTTAAAGGATGGCTGCTTCTAAGCCAACCTCCCGGCTGTTAAGGAATTTCCACATCCTTTCACACTTAATCACAATTTTGGGACCTTATCTGGTGGTCTGGGCTCTTTCCCTCTCGACCATGGACCTTAGCACCCACAGTCTGTCTGTTGAAGAACTACTTTTAGCATTCGGAGTTTTATTAGGTTTGGTAAGAATCTCTTCCCCCTAGCCCATTTAGTGCTCTACCTCTAAAAGTATATTTATTCAACGCACTACCTAAATAGTTTTCGCGGAAAACCAGCTATCTACGAATTTGGTTGGCCTTTCACCCCTTACCACAAGTCATCCAAAGACTTTTCAACGTCAACTGGTTCGGTCCTCCAGCAAGTGTTACCTTGCATTCAACCTGCTCATGGTAAGCTCATTCGTTTTCGGGTCTAATTCATAAAACTATTCGCCCTATTAAGACTTGCTTTCGCTACGCCTACACCTAGATGGCTTAAGCTTGCTTTATAAATTAAGTCACTGACCCATTATACAAAAGGTACGCCGTCACTCTAAAAAGAGCTTCGACTGATTGTAGGCATGCAGTTTCAGGTTCTATTTCACTCCCCTAATAGGGGTTCTTTTCACCTTTCCCTCACGGTACTAGTTCACTATCGGTCACTGAAGAGTATTTAGGCTTAGAGGGTGGTCCCCCTATATTCGAGCAGGATTTCACGTGTCCCGCTTTACTCAAGAAATTTATTAAACATTACTCATACGGGACTATCACCCTCTTTGGTTAGCTTTTCCAAACTATTCAAATTTTTTTAATAAATCTACAGGCCTGTTCCGTTTTCGCTCGCCACTACTAACGGAATCTCAATTGATTTCTTTTCCTCCGGTTACTTAGATGTTTCAGTTCTCCGGGTTATCTTTTTAAACCTATGAATTCAGTTTAAAATAACACATAAAGTGCTGGGTTTCCCCATTCGGAAATTTACGGATCAAAGCTTGCATACAGCTCCCCGTAACTTATCGCAGTATACCACGTCCTTCGTCGTCTTTCAGTGCCAAGGCATCCGCCACACGCCCTTAAACGCTTAATATATGCACAGAAAAAAATTCTGTGTAGAATTAAATTTTTATTAAATATTCATCATTTCGAATATTTATTGATTGTTTAATTAATAAACAATCGGATATAGATATTGATAATATTAAAATATATTCACAAAATTAAATAACTAAGTGTTCCTGGTGGAGGATAGCGGGATCGAACCGCTGACCTCCTGAATGCAAATCAGGCGCTCTCCCAGCTGAGCTAATCCCCCAGTAAATATTGGTGGGCCGAGAAAGACTCGAACTTTCGACCCCACCCTTATCAAGGGTGTGCTCTAACCAACTGAGCTACCGGCCCTTATCGCAGAAGAGTGAAACACAAATTTCAAGAAGAGAAATGAGGACGGTCAACATTATCCTGTTATATTATTTAGATTAAGACAGTGTCTTAATCATCCTTAGAAAGGAGGTAATCCAGCCGCAGGTTCCCCTACGGCTACCTTGTTACGACTTCACCCCAGTCGCTGACTATACCGTGGTCAAGGGTTTTAAACCTTGCCTTAAGGTAGAACCAACTCCCATGGTGTGACGGGCGGTGTGTACAAGACCCGGGAACGTATTCACCGCGGCGCGCTGATCCGCGATTACTAGTAATTCCAGCTTCATGTACTCGAGTTGCAGAGTACAATCCGAACTGAGGCATCTTTTTAGGATTTGCTTGACGTCGCCATCTTGCTTCCTATTGTAAATGCCATTGTAGCACGTGTGTAGCCCAACACGTAAGGGCCATGAGGACTTGACGTCATCCCCACCTTCCTCCAGCTTATCACTTTCAGAGTGCCCAACTTAATGGTGGCAACTAAAAGTGAGGGTTGCGCTCGTTGCGGGACTTAACCCAACATCTCACGACACGAGCTGACGACAGCCATGCAGCACCTGTGTTTCGTCCGGCCGAACCGAAAACTTTAATCTCTTAAAGTCGCGACGAACATGTCAAGTGTTGGTAAGGTTCTGCGCGTATCTTCGAATTAAACCACATGCTCCACTACTTGTGCGGGTCCCCGTCAATTCATTTGAGTTTTAACCTTGCGGTCGTACTCCCCAGGCGGTGTGTTTAATGCTTTCGCTGCGACACTGAAAATAAATTTCCAACGTCTAACACACATCGTTTACGGCATGGACTACGAGGGTATCTAATCCTCTTC
>CACKCQ010000023.1 GCA_902598655.1 uncultured Pelagibacteraceae bacterium | reverse complement strand
TCATTTATAACTCTTGGATCTGCCCACAACATTAAAGAGTTACGTTTAAAAGAAATTCAAAAAGTAGAGTTAATTTTTATTTCATCAATATTCAAAAAGAACAAAAATTTTCTTGGAATTTATAAATTTATGAAATTGAGGGAATTAACAAAAAGAAAAGTTATAGCTTTAGGAGGAATATCTAAAAGCAATAAAAAAAAATTTAGATTATTAAGTGTTGATGGTTTTAGCGGAATTTCTTATTTTGAATAAAAAAAAGGCCCCAAAAAAGGGGCCTTTTAATTAAATATAATTCTCTAATTAGAATGAGAATGTTACTCCTGCTTCATAAGCTTGTAAGTCTGAAGTAGAAGTATGTGCTACGTTGTCAACTTTGTTCATAGTTGCACTAAGTGACATTGATCCCATTGTATACGAAATACCGATAGCACTTGACTCTTGGTCATCTGAACCAGTTTTTTCGATTTCATGAGAACCGTAAGATACTGTTAAGTCATCATTAATTTGGTAAGAAACACCAAATCCAGTTGACTCTGTATCACCAGTTGATGCAGATGTATCAAATTCTGACATCTGTAAACCAACAGTAAGTCCTCCCATTGCATATGTTGCAAAGAAAGTATCTTCTTCTATTTCAGTTCCAGCTGTTGCTTCGCTTTCACCCATAGCCATACCAAGTCTTAAACCGTCAACACCTGTGTACTCAATTGCAAAGTCAGTGTATGACTCAGCCATGTCTGTATGTGATGGTAAGTGACCAACTTGAAGCATGAAACCTGATTCGTGGTCGAACTTGTAGTTAAACATGTTTTCACCACTTGCACCATTGATAATTCCAGCATCAGCACCAGTTACAACATCCCATGGCTCTTCTTTAGCCGTTGGCATTACGTCATCTCTAGCACTCATAGCACTTGAACCACCATGACCAGCAAATATTAAAGTTCCTGCATCACCGAAGTCTAAAGTAATTGAGTGATCATCAAAAGTGTCTGTTGCAGCACCTTGACCATCTAACTCGTAACTTAAAGTAACTCCAATATCATTTACATCTCCTGAAGCAGAAAACGTAAGAGAGTCACCCATTGTAAAACCATTTCCAGTTACTTCACTACTATCTTTACCTGCAAATGTTATTCCAGCAGAACCTGTTACTGACATTTCAGCAGCGTTTACAGTTCCTGCAACTAGGGAACCAGCTAATGCTGTTAACCCTATTTTTTTTAGTTTGTTCATATTTAATACTCCTTCGTATTATGTTAATATTAATATTAAACATTGCCTTCATATCAAAAAAGCCAATAAATTCCTTTTATTTGCTTTATTTTTGATAAATTAATTATAAGTGTTGCAAATTTGCATCATAAAAACATCAATAAAATTAAGCATTTTTAGTATTATATATATTATATATAAAATAATTAGATTATTAAATTTTATGTCTTTTAAAAAAAGAACAATTTGTATCCTTAATATTTTTGCATGCTGTCTAATTCTATACTCATGCAATCCAGGTGATGCTAGAAAAATTCCACCAAGAGCAGAAGATCGGGTAAGGCAAAATATAGAGGAAGGGAGAGGATTCAGGTTAGGATCATTAGGAGGTAATAAAACTGGTGAGTTTGATTTTGCAAGTTCCAATGAGTTATGGAGAGCTTCTTTAGATACCTTAGAATTTATGCCACTTGCATTAGCTAATTATAGTGGAGGAATTATTGTTACTGATTGGTATAGCGATGGAAGTTCTGAGAATGAGTCGGTAAAGATTTCAATAAGGTTTTTAAGTAATGACATTAGGTCTGATGCTTTATCAGTTAAAGTTTTTTATAAAAAATGTTCAGTACAAAATAGTTGTCAAATTTCAGATAGATCTGGTGATTTATCGGCAGACTTATCAAAAAAAATATTAACTAAAGCTTCAATTTATAAAAAAGAAAATAAATCAAAGAAGAAAAAGAAATATATTAATTCTAAATTAGATGACTAATCCTCAATAAGTAAGTAGTGGAAAGATATAATTTTAAAAAAGTTGAGGAAAAATGGCAAGATTTATGGTCTAAGAATAATTCTTTTTCTAAAAAAATAGATCGAAATAAAGATAAATTTTATTGTCTTGAAATGTTCCCGTATCCATCAGGCAAAATTCACATGGGGCATGTAAGGAATTATACAATTGGTGATGTTTTATCAAGATATAAAATATTGAGAGGTTTTAATGTTTTGCATCCAATGGGATGGGATGCTTTTGGTATGCCAGCAGAAAATGCTGCTAGGGATAATAAGTTAGACCCTAAGGAATGGACTAACTCAAATATAAAAGCAATGAAAAGTCAGTTGAAAAGGCTTGGACTTTCAATTGATTGGGACAGAGAAATTTCTACATGTTCTGAAGATTATTATAAGCATCAACAAAAGTTTTTTCTTGAATTATTAGAAAAGGAACTAGTTTACAGAAAAGAGAATTATGTAAATTGGGATCCAATTGATGAGACAGTTCTTGCCAATGAACAAGTAATTGATGGAAAAGGATGGAGATCAGGGGCTACAGTAGAAAGAAAAAAATTAAGTCAATGGTTTTTTAATATCTCAAAGTTTTCACAAGAACTTTTAGATGGACTAGATCAATTGGAAACATGGCCTAACAAGGTCAAAACAATGCAAAAAAATTGGATTGGTAAGTCTTATGGTTGTGAGATAGAGTTCAAAATTGAGGGTAATCTTCCTATAGATAAAATTAATTGTTTTACAACTAGACCAGATACATTGTTTGGATTTTCTTTTTTGGCACTATCTGCTGATCATCCGATATCTAAGTATTTTTTAGATAATAAAGATTTTTCAAATTTTAAGGAAGAATGTTCAAAGACCGGTACCACTGAGGAAGCTATTGCTGTAGGTGATAAAATTGGCTTTAAAACAGACTTGGTAGCAATAAATCCACTTAATCCAAATGAAAAAGTGCCCGTTTTCTTTGCAAATTTTGTTTTAATGGATTACGGCTTTGGAGCAGTTTTTGGTTGCCCTGCACACGATCAAAGAGACTTCGATTTCGCAAAAAAATATAATCTAGATGTCAAAACTGTTGTTAGGCCTTTAACAGAAGATAATAATTTTAAAGTTAGTAATAAAGCTTACCCAGGTCCAGGAATATTAATTAATTCAGGTTTTTTAAATGGCATGAAAGCTCCTGATGTTTCTGTAGAAGAAACAATTAAAATATTAGAGAAAAAAAAACTAGGGAAAAAAAAGATAAATTATAGATTAAAAGATTGGGGAGTATCAAGACAAAGATACTGGGGATGCCCAATACCAATAATATACGATGAGAATGGAAAAGCTCACCCAGTTCCTGAGAATATGTTGCCAGTTAAATTGCCTGAAAATATTGATTTAAATGTAAAAGGTAATCCGCTAGATAGTCAAAAAGATTGGAAAGAGATCAAAGTAGATGGTAAAAAATTTACCAGAGAAACTGATACATTAGATACCTTTGTTTGTTCGTCTTGGTATTATCTAAGATTTTGCTCGCCGAATGAAAAAAATTATGGTTTTAGAAAAGAAGATATTGATTATTGGATGCCAGTCGATCAATACATTGGAGGGGTAGAACACGCAATTCTACACTTATTGTATTCAAGATTTTTTATGAGAGCTATAAATTACAAAAATAGTAATTTTAACATTACAGAACCATTCAAAAGTTTGTTTACTCAGGGCATGGTATGCCATGAAACTTATAAAGATAGAAATAATAATTGGTTAAATCCGGATCAAGTAGAAAAAATTGGTGATAACTACTTTGTAAAAGGGAAAAAAAATGAAACCGTAAAGGTTGGACCGTCTGAATCAATGTCTAAATCAAAAAAAAATGTAATTGATCCCGAAATTATAATAGATAATTACGGTGCAGACTCAGTAAGATTATTTATTTTATCTGACAGCCCTCCAGAAAAAGATGTTCAATGGTCAGAACAAGGAATGATTTCATCATATAAGTTTATCCAAAAATTATGGACATTGCATAATGTAATTAAATTCAAAATCAAAAATGAAAATAAAGATATTTTAGATGATAAAATAAAAAAATTTACTAATGAAATAATTTCAAAAATAACAAATAATTTAGAAAAATTTAATTATAATGTTATAATTGCCAATATGTATGAAACATACAATTTTTTAATAAACTATGTAAAAAATAATAAAAATGTTAAAAATTTAGAGAGTAATTATAAAAAAATACTAATTTGCTTTTCTCCTATGATACCACATTTTTCAAGTGAATGTTTGAATGATTTGGGTGCATTAGAAAATTCAATTTGGCCTGAATATGAGCAACATTTATTTGAGGAAGATCAAATTAAATTAGTGGTTCAGATAAATGGAA
>CACKCQ010000022.1 GCA_902598655.1 uncultured Pelagibacteraceae bacterium | reverse complement strand
AAGTTCAAGCGAATATAAAAATTTGTTAAAAGTACTCCCTGATATTGAATTAATTGATATTGAAAAAAAAGATGACTGATTTTAATAAAATTCTTGAAAAAGCAAAAGAGATAGAAAAAAAAATGAAAGAAAGTCAGGAGAGTCTAAAAAAAATTGAAGTTAATGGTGTGTCCGGAGGAGATGTTGTTAAAATTACGCTTAACGGAGATGGAGAGATGACTAAAATTATATTAAGCGATGAAGTAATGAAAGAAGATAAAGAGATAATTCAGGATTTAATCACTGCTGCACATAATGATGCTAAAAATAAATTAAAATCAAAAACTTCCGAAGAAATATCTAAAGCTACTAGTGGACTAGGTGTGCCAGGATTTAAATGGCCTTTATAATTAAATGCAAAATCTTCCTGAAATAGATAATTTAATTAAACTAATATCTAAATTACCAGGTCTTGGACCAAAGTCTGCAAAAAGAATAATTTTAAAAATGATCAATAATCGCCAAGAAATATTAAAACCTTTGGCTAATAATCTAAGCCAGGTAATAAAAAATATTGAACGTTGTAAAATATGTGGAACATTAAAACCTAATACAATTAATTGCGAATATAATAACTGTGTATTTGTAAATAAAAAATATGATAAAATTTGTGTAGTCGAGAATATTTCAGATCAATGGGCAATAGAGAGTTCATCTATTTTTCAAGGTTATTATCATATTTTAGGTGGCACGATATCTGATACTGATAACAACAATAATAGAGAAAATTTGCTAATCAATTCTTTAATTGAAAGAATAAAAAATGACAATATTGATGAAGTAATTTTAGCAACTAGCGCTACTGTTGAAGGACAAACTACTGCTTTTTATATTCAGGATAGTTTAAAAAATACTAATGTAAAAATTTCAAAATTAGCTCAAGGTTTACCAGTTGGTGGGGAAATAGAAACTTCAGATGACGGTACGCTTATATCTGCTTTTAAAAATAGAAGAGATTTATAAATTTAAATTAGCTTTTTTTAATCAATCTATTTAGATGCAATAGAGGTTCAGTATAACCCGATGGTTGTGACTTGCCATGGAAAATTAATTCACAAGCCGCTTTAAAAGAGATTGATTTGTCGTAATTTGGAGACATTTTTTGATATTCTGGATCACCTTCATTTTGTTTATCAACTATCTTTGCCATTTTTTTAAGAATTTCTAAAACTTGTCTATTTGAGCAAATACCATGATGTAGCCAGTTAGCTATATGTTGTGAAGATATTCTTAATGTTGCCCTATCTTCCATCAATCCAACATTATTTATATCTGGAACTTTAGAGCACCCTATCCCTTGATCTACCCACCTTACTACATATCCTAAAATAGTCTGAGCTGAGTTACATAATTCATTATTTATCTCTTCTTTGCTCCAATTAGGTCTGTCTGCTATTGGAATGGACAACAAGTCATCAATGTAATTTATTTTATTATTATTTAATTTTTTGTGTTTTTCAAAAATGTTTAACCTGTGATAATGCATTGCATGCAAAGAGGCTGCTGTAGGAGAAGGGACCCATGCACAATTTGCACCAGCTTCAAGATGTGATATTTTTTGATCTATCATATCTTTCATTTTATCTGGCATTGCCCACATACCTTTACCTATTTGTGCAACACCTGAAAATCCACATTTTAAACCAACATCTACGTTGTTATCTTCGTAAGCCTTTATCCACTTTGATTTTTTCATATCACCTTTTTTTATCATCGGACCCGCTTCCATTGACGTATGCATTTCATCTCCAGTTCTATCCAAAAAGCCAGTATTTATAAAAAAAACTCTACTCTTAAGTGTTCTAATACATTCTTTTAAGTTTACAGATGTTCTTCTTTCTTCGTCCATAATACCACATTTAATAGTATTTTTTTCAAGTTTTAAGACTTCCTCAACTCTAGAAAATATTTTGTCTGTAAAAGCAGTCTCATCTGGTCCATGCATTTTTGGTTTTACAATATATATAGAACCTGTTCTTGAATTACCTTTCCTTTTTAAATCATGTATTGCTGCGGCAGTTGTAATAAATGCATCCATGATACCTTCTGGGACTTCAGAACCATCTTCTAAAATAATTGCTGAATTTGTCATTAGATGACCGACATTCCTAATTAAAAGTAAGCTTCTACCATGTAACTTTTCTTTTTTATTATCTTTTGAAATATAACTTCTATCTGGATTGAGTTTTCTTTCTAAAGTTTTCCCATCCTTTTCGAATACAGATTTTAGAGTTCCTTTCATCAAACCTAGCCAATTTCTGTAACATAATATTTTATCTTCTGAATCTACTGCTGCAACGCTATCTTCGTTATCACATATTGTAGATATTGCAGATTCTATAATTATGTCACTTATTCCCGCAGCATCTTGAACTGCACTAAATGCTTTTGGGTTAATTATTATCTCAAGTTTTAAATTATTATTTTCTAAAATTATTGTTGTTGGATTATTAGGTTCTCCTCTGTATCCAATAAATTTATTTTTATCTATTAGCTCAAACTCTTTATCATCTTTTAAAATTTTTAAGTCACTTCCTTTTATTTTAAATCTATTAATATCTTTCCAATGAATTTCATTGATAGAGAAGTGTTTATTTAGAAATTCACGTGCATATTTTATTACTTCTTGTCCTCTTAGAGGATCATACTTTTGACTTCCAGCTTCTTCTGATTCAATTAAATCTGTTCCATATAAACTATCGTAAAGACTTACCCATCTAGCATTAGCAGCATTTAATGTATATCTAGAGTTCATTATAGGAACTACAAGTTGAGGACCTGCAATGCTTGAAATTTCACTATCAAGCTTTTTAGTATCTATTTTAAAATCATTCCCTTCTTCTTTTAAATATCCAATTTCTTTTAAAAAATTCTTATATTCTTGATGATTAAATTCTCCATTTCTGTTTCTAAGAATTTGGCTGATTTTGTAAAAAATGAACTTCTTGCAGGATTAGATGTTAACGAAAAAGATTTCTGGGATGGATTTGATAAAAGTATTAATGAACTTGCGCCAATCAATAAAAAGTTATTAGAAGTTCGTGAAACTCTTCAATCTGAAATTGACTTATGGTTAAAAAAAAACAGAAATGGAGAAATTAAAAGATCCTTATAATCAAGACGGCATTTCAGAAGTTGATACAAGTAAAATAACGGATTTACAAAATGAAATAGATAAAAAACTTAAAGATGTATATTCAAATCTAGATGCATGGCAGACAACATTGGTTGCAAGACACGAGGATAGACCTAAATCAAAATTTTTTATTGATAATTTATTTGATGAATTTATTTCACTTTCAGGGGATAGATTTTATGGAGAGGATAAATCTGTAATATGTGGTTTTGGTAAATTTAATTCTAAGTCAGTTTTAGTAATAGGACAGGAAAAAGGTGAAAATTTAGATTCAAGGATTGAGAGAAATTTTGGGATGATGAGACCAGAAGGTTACAGAAAAACAATAAGGTTAATGAATTTAGCTAATAAATTCAAAATACCAATAATTAACTTTGTTGATACGCCAGGTGCTTACCCTGGAGTTGGCGCTGAAGAAAGAGGACAGGCCGAAGCAATTGCAAAGTCTATTGAATGTTCTATGCAACTGACTGTTCCAACTTTGTCTATAATTATAGGCGAAGGAGGCTCTGGTGGTGCTATCGCATTAGCTTCTTCAAGTAAAGTATTGATGTTAGAGAATGCAATATATTCAGTAATATCTCCAGAGGGATGTGCAACTATACTTTGGCGAGATCCAACAAAGACTTTAGAAGCTGCTAAAGCAATGAAACTTTCAGCGAAAGATCTTTTAAAACTAGAAATAATTGATGAGATAATACCCGAACCTTTAGGGGGTGCACATCGAGATAAAGATCTTATTTTAGATAATGTACGTAATGCTATTGATAGAAATCTAAGTAAGTTTCTTACATTAAATGAAAAAGAAATATTAAATCAAAGAAAGAATAAGTTTTTAGATATTGGTAGAAATAAAGGTTTCAGTGCTAATGCAGTTAATCAAGATAAACTTACTATTAAACATAATTTAGTTCAAAATTTGATTTCAAAAATTAAATTGAATAAAAAATTATTTATTTCAATTACATCAATAGTTGTATTATTAATTTTATTAACAGTGATATTTTAATTTATAAAGCGCCACAACAATTTTTAAATTTTTTTCCAGTAGCTTCACATCTTTCATTTCTAGATATTTTTCCTTCTTTATTTTTTACAAGTAGGCATTTTGGATCATTCTTAATATTATCACTAGTTTTGGTCTGACTATCATCTTTTTCTATTATTTTTAAATTTAGAAGCATTGTTACAAGATCAGTTTTTAATTTTCCAAGTAAATTTTCAAAT
>CACKCQ010000021.1 GCA_902598655.1 uncultured Pelagibacteraceae bacterium | reverse complement strand
TTCCATTTGTTAATTTAAAACTAAAATTATCATTTTCTTGTATTAACTTTCCCTCGTTAGCTATTATAATTTTATTTTCATCACCCAGCTGTTCCTTAATGTAAATTCCTTTCATATTTCCATTATTGTCTCGCTCTTCAACAAATATTGTTAAGTTTGTCATGACATTTGAAAACTTTTTTTTTTCAATAAGTTTAGGAAAAAATTCCATCGATGAATTTTTTAGATATTGTTGACCTAAATTTTGAGCTTTTGGAACAATAATTAAGTTTAATATTAATTGAATAAGCACAAAAAAAAGTGAAAATTTTCCTATAAAATTTATGAAGGAAATTTTTTTTATACCATTGGTCCAAAATACCAAAATTTCATTATTTTCTTCATATCTACTTAAAACAACAAACAAAGCCAAAAAATAAGTGAAAATTAATAGCTTACTAAATATTTTTGGTAAACTTAGTAAAGTATAAATTAAATAAACACTTATAGAATGCCCTTTTTCAGTTATGATATCTAATAGATTTACTCCTTGCATAACCCAAACAATAGAAGTTAAAGCAATTGAAGATAATAAAAAAAAAGCAAAAATATCTGAGGATAATTTACGATATATTAATTTATTCATTGAAATTATAAATTTAATAAATATACAACATTATCTATTAAATATTTCAAAAAAATGAAGCTAAAATTAGATTTTGTAAGCAAAGCACCAAAAGTAGCCAGTGATTATGAGGTTATTTTGTTGAAACATAAATCTAAAAAATACAAATTATTAAATTCTTTTAATAAATCAATATTTAACAATAAATTATTCTTAGAGAGAAAAGTCCTTCTTCAAAACATAAATAATAAAACATATATTTTTATAAACGGTATAAATTCAAAGGGTTCATTAGACTTCGAGAAGCTTGGGTCAGATTTTTATGACTTTTTAAAAAATAACAAAATTGATAAATCTTATTTTGATGCGGACTCATCTGATCTTACTAGTGTACAATTAGAAAAATTATTACACGGTGCACAACTTAAATCTTATAATTTTAATTTATATAAAACTGATAAATCAAAAAATTTTAATACAAATTTATATATTGTTGGAAATAAATTTAAAAAAATAAGCTTATTAAGAAAAAAATTAAACTCACTTTTGGAAGGGGTTTTCCTAGCAAGGGATTTAGTGTCTGAACCAGGAAATGTTCTGCATCCCGATGAATATGCAAAACGTATTACTAGATTAAGAAAATTTGGTTTAAAAGTTACTGTGTATGATCAAAAAAAATTAGGAAAATTGGGAATGAATGCTTTACTTGGGGTAGGCCAAGGTAGTATTAGGGGATCTTATTTAGTTACAATAGAATGGAATGGTACAAAAAATAAATCTAAACCACTAGCTTTTGTAGGGAAAGGTGTGTGCTTTGATACAGGAGGTTACTCACTTAAACCTGCTAAATTTATGGAAGATATGACTTATGATATGGCAGGTTCAGCAACAGTTGTTGGTTTAATGAAAACTCTTGCACTTAGAAAATCTAAAATTAATGCAGTTGGCGTTGTAGGTTTAGTTGAAAATATGGTGAGCGGCAATGCTCAAAGACCTGGAGATATTGTCAAATCTTACAGTGGAAAAACTATAGAAATTTTAAATACTGATGCTGAGGGAAGATTAGTCTTAGCTGATGCAATAACATTTACTGAGGAAAAATTTAAACCCCAATTTATAGTTGATCTAGCTACATTAACTGGAGCTATAATTGTTTCTCTTGGTTCAGAATATGCTGGTCTCTTTTCAAACAATGACAAATTATCAAAACAACTAATTGATGCTGGAAAAAGTGTTGAGGAAAAATTATGGAGAATGCCTTTAAATGATAATTTTGATAAGTTAATTAATTCTAAAAACGCAGACATGCAAAATATAAATTATGTTGGTGGAGCTGGATCAACAACAGCAGCCCAGTTCTTACAACGATTTATAATTAATAAAACTCCTTGGGCTCACTTAGATATTGCGGGTATGGCTTTTTCAAAGTATGGAGGTGCTCTTAATTCTGGTGGCGCAACTGGTTATGGAGTACGATTGTTAAATAAATTAATTGAGGATTACTATGAGTAATATTGAAGAGACGTTGTCGATTATCAAACCTGATGCAGTTGAAAGAAACCTTCAGGATCAAATTAAAAACGATTTTCAAAATAATGGTTTCGAAATTATTAAAGAAAAAAAAATCCATATATCAAAAGAAGAAGCTGAAAAATTTTATAAAGTGCACGAAACAAAACCATTTTATAATGAGTTATGTAGCTATTTATCCTCAGGACCGATAATTGTTATGAAATTACAGAGAGAAAACGCTGTAATGGAAAATAGAAAGTTAATGGGAGCAACAAACCCTGTCGACGCTGAGGAGGGCACATTAAGGAAAAAATATGGTATTTCAATTGACAAAAATTCTGTCCATGGGTCTGACAGTCTTGAAAATGCTAAGATTGAATTAGGTTTTTTTTTTAGCCACTAGCTAATAATTTAATAATTGCTTTTGGGTATATTTTATGCTCGATTTTTAAAACTTTTTTTTCTAAACTTTTTACACTATCAGATTTTAGAATTTTTACTTTTTTTTGTAATATAATTTTACCAGAATCTAATTTTTCTTTAACAATATGAACTGTAGCTCCAGAGTATTTATCTTTACTTAGAATTGCTCTATTGTGTGTATTTAGTCCTTTATACTTAGGCAGAAGAGAAGGGTGAATATTAAGTATAGGTTGATAGAATTTTTTTATAAAACTACCTGAAAGTATTTTCATAAATCCAGCTAAACAAATCAAATCAATATTATTTCTCTTTAATAATTTTAACAAACGATCTTCAAATTTTTTTTTATTAGAATATTTAATAACTATATTGTTTATTTTTGATTTATTTGCATAAATTAATCCTTTTGCATTAAGATTATCAGAGACAACCAGAACAATTCTAATTAAAGATTTTTTCGTTTTTGAATATTTTATTAATGACCTTAGATTGCTACCTCTACCACTTATCAATACTGCGGTATTTTTTTTACCAGATGACTTTTCCACTAAATTTTACTTTTTCTGAATTTTTTGTAATTTTTCCAATAACATATGGTTTATATTTTTTTGGAAAAAATTTAATTATTTTTTCGTAGTTTGAACGCTTTACTACTAAGCAGAAACCAACACCACAATTAAAAGTTTTTAACATTTCCTCATCACTAACACCTTGACTTTTTAGCCATCTAAATATTTTTAATGTTTTTATATTTTCTAAATTTATTTCAGCACAATAATTATCTGGAATTATTCTTTTAATATTATCTTTTAAACCTCCTCCTGTTATATTTGCACAAGCATTCAAATACTTTTTTTTAATTAATTTTAGTACATGCATTACATATATTTTTGTTGGCACCAATAATTCTTTTTTCAAAAATGAATTTTTTTTTATATTAATTCTTTTTTTTTTTATAATATGTCTTACTAAGGAATATCCATTAGAGTGGAGTCCACTAGAAGGTATTGCCAGCACTAAATCGTTTTCTTTTATTTTATTTAATAATATTTTATCTTTATCTACTAGACCTAAAGAAAATCCTGCAATATCAAATTTCCCTTTAGAATATGTTCCAGGCATTTCTGCAGTTTCTCCACCAACTAATTCACAATCAGCTAATTTGCAGCCTTTAATAACTCCATTTATTATATTTTTTAGTTTTTCCGTATCGATTTTATCGACTGATATATAATCCAAGAAAAGCAGAGGTTTTGCTCCTTGAACTATAATGTCATTTACACACATTGCTACAAGGTCCACCCCAATTGTATCAAATTTACCCAGTAGATTTGCAACTTCAATTTTTGTACCCACTCCATCTGTGCTAGTTACAAGATAAGGATTTTTTAAATTAGCTGGCAGTTTTGTAAGTGCTCCAAATCCCCCAATATTCTCAAAATGACCACTTTTTTTTGATTTTTTTGTACTTGAGGATATAAATTTAATAAATTTATCTGCTTTTTTTATGCTTACACCACTTTTTTCATATGTAAAATTTTTCGATCTCATGTTTAAATTATGTTTTTAATCAAAAATAAAATTAATATTTACTTATACTTTTTTTTTTTACTTTTCATTTTAGTTTTTATCAAGTTTTCCACAACTATAGTGTTTGCAGACAATTACACAGTTAAAAATATTAAAATTAAAGAACAATACGACACTAATTTTAATAAAGATGAAGTAATAAATAAAGGTTTCAAAAGAGGATTTAGAACATTAATTTTTAGAATTGTAGAAAGTAAAGATAAAAATTTATTTAAAGACATACCAAGCAAAAAAATTAGTTCACTGATTGATAATTTTTCCATAACAAATGAAAAATTTGTAAACAATAATTATGAGGTTGATTTCGAGGTTAAGTTTGACAAAAAAAAATTATTATCATTTATTAGAGGAAAAAATGTTATTTCTTCTGTTCCAA
>CACKCQ010000020.1 GCA_902598655.1 uncultured Pelagibacteraceae bacterium | reverse complement strand
AGATATTAACAGTTAAGTCTGATGATGTAGCTGGTAGAGTAAAAGTGTATGAAACCATTGTAAAAGGTGAGGAAAATTTTGAATCTGGTATACCAGAGTCATTCAATGTTTTGGTTAAAGAAATTAAATCACTAGCATTAAACGTGGAGCTGAATTAATATGAGTAAAGAATTAACAGATCTATTTAAATCATCAGAAATTTCAGAAGCGCAAAATTTTAATAGCATCAAGATAACGCTTGCAAGTCCAGAAAAAATTAAATCTTGGACTTATGGTGAAATAAAAAAGCCTGAAACAATAAATTACAGAACTTTTAGACCTGAAAAAGATGGTCTATTTTGTGCAAGAATATTTGGACCCATTAAAGATTACGAGTGTCTTTGTGGAAAATATAAGAGAATGAAATTTAGAGGAATTATATGTGAAAAATGTGGTGTTGAGGTAACGAAAGCAAATGTAAGACGTGAAAGAATGGGCCATATAAATCTAGCAACTCCTGTTGCTCATATATGGTTTTTAAAATCGTTGCCAAGCAGAATATCTCTTGCAATAGATATGAAGCTAAAAGAAGTTGAAAGAGTATTATATTTTGAAAATTTTATAGTCATTGAGCCAGGCTTAACAGGACTTAAAAAGAATCAACTATTAGGAGAGGAAGAACTTATAAAATATCAAGATGAATATGGTGAAGAGTCATTTACAGCAGGTATCGGAGCCGAAGCAATTTTAGAAATTTTAAAATCTATTGATTTAGAACAGGAAAAAGAAGTCTTAATTAAATCAATTAAAGAGACCAAATCAAAAGTTTCAGAAGAAAGATCAATTAAAAGATTAAAATTAATAGAGTCTTTTATTGAGACTGGAAATAAACCAGAGTGGATGATTTTAACTACGATACCAGTAATCCCACCCGAGCTAAGACCATTGGTTCCATTAGATGGTGGTAGATTCGCTACATCAGATCTGAATGACTTATATAGAAGAGTTATTAATAGAAATAATCGTTTAAAAAGATTAATGGATTTAAAGGCTCCTGACATAATTGTTAGAAATGAAAAACGAATGCTTCAAGAGTCTGTAGATGCATTATTTGACAATGGTAGAAGAGGAAGAGTAATTACGGGAACAGGTAAAAGACCTCTAAAATCTTTAGCAGAGATGCTGAAAGGTAAACAAGGAAGATTTAGACAAAATTTACTTGGCAAAAGAGTAGATTATTCTGGAAGGTCTGTGATTGTTGTTGGACCAGATTTAAAATTACATGAGTGTGGATTACCAAAAAAAATGGCTTTAGAATTATTTAAACCATTTTTATATGCTAGATTAAATAAACTTGGACTTGCTTCAACAATAAAACAAGCGAAAAAACTTGTTGAAAGAGAGAGAAATGAAGTTTGGGATGCATTGGAATTAATTGTTAGAGAACATCCAGTTATATTAAATAGAGCTCCAACACTACATAGACTAGGTGTCCAAGCTTTTGAACCAAAATTAATTGAAGGTAATGCAATTGAGCTTCACCCTTTAACTTGTGCTGCGTTTAATGCAGATTTCGATGGTGACCAAATGGCAGTTCACGTTCCATTAAGTCTGGAAGCTCAATTAGAAGCGAGAGTTTTAATGATGTCTACAAATAATATTTTAAGTCCATCAAATGGTAAACCAATTATTGTTCCAAGTCAGGATATGATTTTAGGAATTTACTACCTATCTCAACCTCCATACCAAACCGATAGAGTTGAAGGATATTTTGTAAATACATCAGAGATTGAACATGCTTTAGAAATTGGTCAAATTAAAGTTCACTCAAGAATTGTTTCAAGGTTCGCTACAGTTGATGAAAAAGGTAATACTAAATATGAAAAACATATAAGCACTGCTGGAAGATTTCTTTTAGCAAACTTAATTCCAAAAAATATAAATAATAAATTTGCTTTAGTTGACAGATTATTGCCTAAGAAAATAGTATCTGAGGTTATTGATCATGTTTTCAGATTTTCTGGCCAAAAAAGTACAGTAATTTTTTGTGATAAATTAAAAGATCTCGGATTTAAACATGCTTTTAAAGCTGGAATATCATTCGGTAAAGATGATTTAGTAATTCCAGATAACAAGCAACAATTAATTGATGAAACTAAAAAACTGATTTCAGATTATGAAAATCAATATGCAGAGGGATTAATAACTAGAGGTGAGAAATACAATAAAGTTATTGATGCGTGGTCAAAATGTACTGATAAAGTTGCATCCGAAATGATGAAAAGAATTTCTGCTACAGAGATGACAGAAGATGGTCTAAAAATTAATTCAGTATTCATGATGGCAGACAGTGGAGCAAGAGGTTCTGCGGCTCAAATGAAGCAATTAGCTGGTATGAGAGGTTTAATTGCAAAACCATCTGGAGAAATCATTGAGTCTCCAATTACATCAAACTTTAAAGAGGGATTAACAGCTTTAGAGTATTTTAATTCAACACACGGTGCTAGAAAAGGATTAGCAGATACTGCATTAAAGACAGCAAGTTCTGGATATTTAACAAGAAGACTTTGTGATGTTGCTCAAGATTTAACTATCACTCAAGTAAAATGTGATAACCCAAGCTTTATAAAACTTACCGAGGTCTTAGAGGGTGGAAATATAATGGTCAGTTTATCAGAAAGAGCTCTTGGAAGAGTAACCGCAAAAGACGTTAAAAATCCATTAACCGGTGAAGTTTTAATAAAGAAAAATAGCATGATCGATGAGGCTGCATGCGAAAAAATTGACTCTGCAGGTGTAAAAAACTTGAATGTTTATTCAGTAATGACATGTAGTTTAAAAGAAGGTGTATGCGCCACTTGTTATGGTAGGGATTTATCAAGAGGTAAAATGGTTCATGTTGGTGAAGCGATTGGAATGATATCTGCCCAATCTATCGGTGAACCAGGAACTCAGCTTACAATGAGAACTTTTCATGTCGGAGGAACAGCATCAGTTAAACAAGACTCTCAAATTGTATCTAATAATGATGGTATATTGAAAATTGTTAACACAAATCTATTAGTTGATTCGAAAAAGAATTTAATTGTAATGGGTAGAAATACTGAATTATCAATAGAAGATGACAATGGATTACAAGTAGCTGCATATAAAGTTCCATATGGATCAAAACTTTTCTTTGAGAATGGAGATAAAGTCAAAAAGGGTTCTAAAATATGCGAGTGGGATCCGTACACAACACCAGTTATTGCTGAAAAAGATGGAATAGCAAACTATGTAGATTTAATAGATGGTGTATCTATTGCTGAAACAACTGATGATGCAACTGGGATTTCTACTAAAGCAGTTGTAGATTGGAAAACTCAATCTAAAAATACAGATTTAAAACCAAGAATTACTTTAAGAGATTCAAAAGGAAATGTTGTTAAAAAAGCTGATGATAATGAAGCAAGATACTATCTAGTTCCAGACTCAATTTTATCCGTTAAAGACGGACAAAAAATTTCAGCGGGTGATGTAATAGCTAGATTGCCTAAAGAGACTACAAAGACTAAAGATATTACAGGAGGTCTTCCGAGAGTAGCTGAATTATTTGAAGCAAGAAAAGCAAAAGATAGCGCAATTATCGCAGAGAATGATGGTAAAGTAATATTTGGTAAAGAGGTAAGAGGTAAGCAAAGAGTAACAATTGAATCTGAAAATGGCGATACTTCAAGTTATTTAATTCCAAAAGGAAAACATATAAATTTTAATCAAGGAGAAAAAATAAAAAAAGGTGAGTACCTGTTAGATGGTCAACCATTACCTCATGATATTCTAAGAATATTAGGTATAGAAGAATTAACTGAATACTTTGTTAACCAAGTTCAAGATGTCTATAGACTCCAAGGTGTAATTATCAATGATAAGCACATTGAAGTTATTTTAAGACAAATGTTGAAAAAAATTGAAGTTAAAACACAAGGTGACAGCTCATTACTTCCCGGAGAAGTTATTGATAGGATAAGATTTGAAAATATTAACGAGCAATTAGTTAAAGATGGCAAAAATCCTGCCGCTGGAGAAAGAGTTTTAATGGGAATAACTAAAGCTTCGCTTCAAACTGAGTCATTTATTTCAGCCGCTTCTTTTCAAGAGACGACAAGAGTGCTAACCGATGCTGCAATTAAAGGTAAAGTTGATAAATTATCAGGATTAAAAGAAAATGTTATTGTAGGAAGATTAGTACCTGCTGGCACAGGTTCCGTTAAAAACTTGTGGAACAATAAAGCCCGTTTGGACGATGAAAAATTCATTGCTGAGAACGAAAAGATTGAGCAATCAGAAAGCCCAGCAAATCAATAAAAAATCGTCGTTTTTCTACGTCTTTTAATTTGACAAATGGAATTTCTATAGTATTTTGTGCGTGTTTTTGGTTGGAATGTAGTGCTTAGTGCATTAAACGCTGCCACAAATAACCTGACAGTTATTTCATCAAAATCAAACTATTATAAAATTTTATGCCAACAATTAACCAGTTGTTAAGAAAAGGACGAGATAAACAAATTGCTAGGAATAAAGTTCCAGCATTACAAAAACAACCTT
>CACKCQ010000019.1 GCA_902598655.1 uncultured Pelagibacteraceae bacterium | reverse complement strand
CAGCCACTTAGCTGCAGTTATTGCTCCCTCTGAATATAAAGCTCTGTCAAATGCTTCATGATTTAAGGTAATGATTTCTTTTCCACTTGAAAATGTAACTTCGTGTTCACCAATAATCTCGCCTTTTCTAATTGAATTGAAGTTAATTTTTTTTCCATAAGGAAAATTTTTTTTGTTTAAATATTTCTTTCCTAACATTTTATAGAAATCTTTATTTTTTCCTTCTGCGATTCCTTTACCAAGCATTAACGCCGTACCTGATGGGTGATCTTTTTTATGTTTGTGGTGAACCTCAAAAACTTTACTTAAATAAGTATTGCCAAGTGATGCTGATGTTATTTCAGTTAGGTACATAAGTAAATTAATCCCAAGGCTCATATTTCCTGCTTTTAAAATTGGAATTTCTTTAGAAAACTTTTTTATTAAATCCTCTTCTTTTTTCGTAAAACCAGTTGTGCCAATAACTACCTTTTTTTTAAGCTTTTTAGCTATTTTTAAAACCTCGAATGTGCATTTTGGTATTGTGAAATCTATTATTACATTTGCTTTACATAGAGCTTTTTCTGTATTCAATTCAGGTTTTATCCCGTTAATTTTTTTACTAATTAACATATTCTCTGTTAGGGCAACCAGTTTAGTAGATTTATCTTTAATTGCTGATTTAATGAGCTGTTGACCCATTCTTCCCATACATCCAGTGATGGCTAAGTTTATTTTACCCATTATTAAGTTCAGATTAGCACTATTGATTAGTTTTTCCAGAAACTTTTAGCTTTTTGAAAGAACTTTTTAATACTCGGATTAGATTTTTCGTTTTCAATTTGTCTGAATTTTTCAAGCAGTTCTTTTTGTTCTTTATTTAGAGATATTGGGACTTCTGTATTTAATTGAACATAGAGATCGCCAAAGTCATTCCCTCTCATGTACGGCATACCTTTTCCTCTTAATCTAAATTGTTTCCCAGTTTGAGTACCAGCAGGAATTTTAATTTTAGCTTTACCACCATCAATTGTTGGAATTTCTATAGAAGTTCCTAGAGCAGCATCTGCAATAGAAACTGGGCATTCAAAAAATAAGTTTTCATCAGATCTTTTAAATAAGTCGTGGGAATCAACATTTATGAATAAGTATAAATCACCACTACTACCACCTCTCGACCCAGCTTCACCTTTTCCTGAAAGTCTAATTCTGGTTCCATCATCTACACCTTTCGGGATAGTAACAGATAATCTTTTTGAAGCCTGTTTTTTACCCTGTCCGTTACAACTAGAGCAAGGATGAGTAATTTCCTCTCCTGCACCAGCGCATTGAGGACATGTTTGTTGGACTGTAAAAAAACCTTGGCTTGATCTTACTTGACCATGGCCACCACACATCGAACATACTCCAGCTTGATGACCAGGCTTTGAGCCCGACCCACTACAAGTATCACATTTTTCAGATGTAGAAAATTTTATGTCTTGTTTCTTTCCAGAAAAGGCTTCTTCCAAAGATATTGATAAATCATATCTTAAATCCGATCCTCTATTATTTGATCTTTTTGATCTACGGCCTCCTCCAAAGCCTTCTCCAAAAAAGTCTTCAAAAATATCAGAGAAATGATTTGAAAAATCAAAATTTCCAAAACCACCTCTTGCACCACCTCCATTTTCGAAAGCTGCGTGACCAAAATTATCATAATTTTGTTTTCTCTCAGAATTGGAGAGCACATGATAAGCCTCAGATGCTTCTTTAAATTTTTCTTCAGCACCTTTATCTCCCTTATTTTTATCTGGATGATGTTTAACTGCGAGTTTTCTGTAAGCTGATTTTATTTGCTCTTGAGAAGCAGTTTTATTTACACCTAATACTTCGTAATAATCTCTTTTTGCCATAACATGTTATAGACAAACAGTTGTTTTGTTAGGCGCTTTTTTCTTTATTCTCGTCTTTTACTTCTTCAAAATCTGCATCAACAACATTATCGTCTTTAGTATCTTCTTTCTTTGCGTCTTTTGGAGCATCTTCAGGTTTTGCACTTTGTTGTGATTTATAGATTGCTTCACCTAATTTCATAGATGCCTGAACTAAATCTTGTGTTTTTTTCTTAATTTCTTCAACATCAGTTCCTTTAAGAGCATTTCTCAGATTTGCTGATGCGTCCTCGATTGCTTTTTTATCTGCATCAGAAACTTTACTTCCGTGTTCTTTTAAATTTTTTTCAGTTGAATGAATTAGTGTATCTGCTTGATTCCTTGCATCAACAGCATCTCTTTTCTTTTTATCTTCTTCTTTATTAGACTCTGCATCTTTTACCATTTGATTAATTTCTTCATCACTTAATCCTCCTGATGCTTGAATTTGAATTTTTTGTTCTTTACCAGTTCCTTTGTCTTTAGCTGATACATTAACTATACCATTTGCATCAATATCAAATGTTACCTCGATTTGTGGAACACCCCTTGGTGCTGGAGCTATGCCAACTAATTCAAAATTTCCTAAAACTTTGTTATCTGATGCCATTTCTCTTTCACCTTGAAGAACTCTGATTGATACAGCGGGTTGATTGTCTTCAGCGGTTGAAAATACTTGGCTCTTTTTTGTTGGAATTGTTGTATTTTTATCAATTAATTTAGTAGATACACCACCTAATGTTTCTATTCCTAAAGATAAAGGAGTTACATCCAAAAGCAACACATCTTTTACATCACCTTGTAACACACCTGCTTGTATCGCAGCACCCATAGCAACAACTTCATCAGGATTTACAGATTTATTAGGATCTTTCCCAAAGAAATTTTTTACTTCTTCTATAACTTTTGGCATTCTAGTCATACCACCAACTAGAACTATTTCATCTACTTCGCTTGCAGATAGGCCCGCGTCTTTCAGAGCAGTTTTGCATGGTGGAATTGTTCTTGAAATCAGATCTTCAACTAATGCCTCTAATTTAGCTCTAGTCATTTTCAAGTTAATGTGTTTTGGTCCAGTTTTATCAGCAGTTATAAATGGAAGATTTATTTCAGTTTGTGTTGCAGATGATAATTCTATTTTTGCTTTTTCTGCGGCTTCTTTTAATCTTTGCAAGGCCAATTTATCTGATTTTAAATCAATACCGTTTTCTTTTTTAAACTCTGAAAGCAAATAATCTACAATAGCATTATCAAAATCCTCTCCACCTAAAAATGTATCACCATTAGTTGATTTTACCTCGAATACGCCATCACCCAACTCTAGAATTGAAACATCAAATGTTCCACCACCTAGATCGTACACTGCTATTTTTTTATTTGCTTTCTTATCTAAACCATAAGCTAGAGATGCTGCTGTTGGTTCATTTATAATTCTTAAAACCTCAAGGCCAGCTATTTTACCTGCATCTTTAGTAGCTTGTCTCTGAGCATCATTAAAGTATGCTGGAACGGTTATAACTGCTTGTTTCACCTCAGAACCTAAATATTTTTCTGCAGTCTCTTTCATTTTTTGAAGTGTGAAAGCTGATATTTGTGATGGTGAATATTTTTGGCCTTTTGCCTCAATCCATGCATCGCCTTTATCGGAATTAACTATTTTAAAAGGTGCAGTCTCTACATCCTTTTTAACTGTTGGATCATCAAAATTTCTTCCTATTAATCTTTTAACTGCAAATATTGTATTTTCAGGATTTGTAACAGCCTGTCTTTTTGCTGGTTGACCTATTAATTTTTCACCTTCATCTGTAAATGCTACAACTGATGGTGTAGTTCTTGCTCCTTCAGCATTCTCTAAAACTTTTGCTTGTGTTCCCTCCATAACGGCTACACAAGAATTTGTTGTTCCTAAATCTATTCCTATAACTTTACTCATAATTTACCCTAATTGATCCTCATATAAGTGCTAATTTTACAACTACAACCATAATAAATAATTAATTTTTTGCCTCTTTTTCCTCAATTTCCTTGTCTTTTTGGTTATTTTGTTCCTTTTCAACTTTTTTTTTAGATACAGCTACTAACGAAGGTCTTAGCAACCTATCCTTCATCATAAAACCTTTTTGAATTTCTTGAACTATTGTCCCTTGATCTTTTGTATCATCTTCAACTTCCATCATGGCCTGATGTAAATTTGGATCCAGTTTTTCGTTGATTGCTTTAATTGGCTCAATATTGTTTTTTTTGAAAATTGAAATCATATCTTTATTAATAATATTAATATGTTCTATCAATTTTTTTAGTGTGTCTTTATCTTTTATAGTTTCATCACTTTCCAGTGTTTGTTTTGATCTCTCTAAATTATCTAGAAGATTAAGAGTTTCTCTTGCAAATGAAAATCCACCATATTCAAAAGCTTCATCTTTCTCTTTTTCAAATCTTCTTCTTTGATTTTCCATTTCAGCAAATGTTCTAGCAACTTTATCTTTAAGACTTGCGATTTCATCTTCGGGTGAAAGTTGTTCCTCTTCTTCTTTTTTTTCGGTTTCCTCTGAGGGCTGTTTATCTTTGCTTAGCTCTGAGTTTTCGTCTTTTAAATTTTGATTTTCTTTATTTTGTGATTCTTCTTTTTCCATTAGAGTCTATATGGTAAGAAATTCATGAAATTCTAGATGTTAAAAAAAAAAATTAAAGAAATCGTAGTAGGGTCAAATAATGAAGGAAAAATAAAAGAAATTAAAGATTTGCTGCCCAAATACTACACTATTACTTCTCCAAAAGACTATGGTCTAAAAAGCCCTAAAGAAAATGGACATACTTTTCTAAAAAATTCTTTAATTAAAGCAAAGCATTTTTCGAAAAAAACAAAAAAAATTTGTATCGCGGATGA
>CACKCQ010000018.1 GCA_902598655.1 uncultured Pelagibacteraceae bacterium | reverse complement strand
AAGCTGCGTCACCAAGATTTAATATATTTTTTATCATACCATGTTATACTTATGATTTATTAGTATGGAAATTAATATCAATTGTGATTTAGGCGAAAAATCAAAGCATCATTCAGATAAAAATGATCCAAAATTACTAGAAATTGTCAATTCAGCTAATGTTGCTTGTGGTTATCATGCTGGCAATGAAGATAGCATGAACCAAGTTGTAAAAATTTGTAAGAAAAACGGTGTTAGCATAGGTGCGCATCCATCATTTAATGATCCAGAAAACTTTGGACGTAAAAGACTAAATTTATCGTCAGACGAAATAAATAAATTATTAATTGATCAGTATGAAATTTTACAAAATATAGCTGAAAAACATGGTGAGACCGTTACACATATTAAACCACATGGTGCATTAAATAATATGGCTTGCGAAGATATTGAGCTTGCAACAATCATTGCAAAATCAATCTGCAATTTTAATAAAGATTTAATTTATTTGGTGCCTACAGGTTCAAAGATGGAAGAGGCTGCAAAGAAATTTGATATGAGGATAGCATGTGAAATTTTTGCTGATAGAAATTATGAAGATAATGGAAACTTAGTATCTAGAAAAGAGCCTCATGCACTTATTACAGATCCAGATAAAGCAAAAAGTCACGTTTTAAGCATGGTTCAGAACCAAGCCATTAATTGTCACAGCGGAAAGCAAATACCTTGTGAAATAGACTCTGTGTGCATACATGGAGATAATGAAAGTTCACTAGCTACAGCTATATCTATAAAAAATAATTTAATAGATAATGGCTTAGAACTAAAAACACTAACTAACTTAAGGAAATTTAAATAATGATAAAAAAAATATTTTTTTCAATGTTCTTTTTAATTTTTTTAGCAGGAACATCTTTTGCTGCTGGTTCAAGTGACTCGAACTCAAAGGAAACGTTATATGATAAAGCTGTACAACAAATAAAAATGGCAAAAAAATTAGAAAAAAAAGGTAAAACCGAGAAAGCGATTAAAAGATACGAAAGAGCAATTAAATTTTTGGTAAAGTCAAATAAGATGAAGCCAAATAAAGCAGATACTTTAAACTATCTTGGATTTGCAACAAGAAAAATTGGTGATTTTGAAAATGGTGAGAAATATTATCTTCAAGGTTTAGCGATTGAGCCAAATCACATAGGAATTAACGAATATTTAGGTGAATTATATGTTGCAACCAATAGAATGAATTTAGCAAAAGAAAGATTGAGTGTTCTAGAGGGATGTAATTGTGAAGAATACAATCAGCTAAAAGGTGTTATAGACGGATCTAAAAAATCAAAATACTAGTTTATATTTTTTATCATTTGCTCAGGCATCCAAAGAGCAATTTCTGGAAATATCACAACCAAGATAACAGCAAAAATCATTAGCAAGAAGAGTGGAAACGCACTTCTTGCTATATAACCCATATCTTTATTAGCCATACCCTGAAGAACAAAAAGATTAAAACCAACCGGCGGCGTGATCTGAGCCATTTCGACAACAATAACTAGAAAAACACCAAACCAAATCATATCAAAACCTGCTTGTCTAATCATTGGTTCAATTATAGCCATTGTTAAAACTACAGCAGAGATACCATCAAGAAACATTCCAAGAATTATATAAAAGATCATTAAAACAAAAATTAAAACATAAGGAGAAAGTTCCATTCCTTCAATCCATAGAGCAAGATTTCTTGGCAATCCTGTAAAACCCATTGCCAAAGATAAAAAAGTGGCTCCAGCTAATATAAAAGCTATCATGCAAGAAGTTTTAGTAGCACCCAAGAGAGACTCTTTAAATGTTCTTAAAGACAAACTCTTTTGAAAGTATGATAAAATTAATGCACCTACTACGCCCAAAGAAGCTGCTTCGGTTGCGGTTGCTATACCAGTATAAATTGAGCCAATAACTGAAACTATTAATAATATTACAGGTATCAGTTTTCCTGATTTCCTTACCTTTTCCATAAGTGAGAAGTCTTGTTTAAAAGTAGGCATGGATTTTTTATTTATTAACGACCAAATCATTACATATGTCATAAAGATCAACGCAATCATTATTCCTGGTACAATTCCTGCAATAAATAGTTTTGCAATCGACTCTTGGACAGTCACACCATAAATAATTAAAATAATTGAAGGTGGAATTAGAAGACCCAGCGTTCCTGAACCAGCTAAACTTCCAAGCAGAATACTTTCTGGATATTTTCTTTTTCTTAGTTCTGGAATAGACATTTTTCCTACTGTAGCTACAGTTGCTGCAGAAGATCCTGAAATAGCTGCAAATAAAGCACATCCAACTACATTAACATGCACTAAGCCACCAGGTAGTTTCTGCATCCATGGAGATAATCCTTCAAATAAATTTTCAGATAACTTCGTCCGAAATAAAATTTCACCCATCCAAACAAATAAAGGAAGTGCAGTTAAAGTCCATGAAGATGAAGCTCCCCAAATTGTTGTTGCCATAGCATCACCAACTGGCCTTGTGGTGAACAGCATCATTCCTATTGATGAAACTCCAACCATACTTATAGCAACCCAAATTCCTGAGCCTAAAAATATTAAGAGAACACTTATGAAAAATATAGTAAGTAAAATTTCAGTCATTTTTTTTTGTTTGTATTTTCAAAACTAATTGATGAGATACACATATGAAAAATATTAGTGATCCTAAGGCAACACTAGTTTGTGGTATCCAAATTAAAATTTCGTCAGCTCCTTCACTTCTCTCTTGAAATTCATAAGATATTTTTAGCATTTTTAAAAAATAAAAAGCTAGATAACCAGAAAAAATAGTTGCAACTATCAAACTCCATAATTCCAAAAATCTCTTTTTAATACCAGTAGCTTTTTCTAAAAATAAAGTAATTCTAATGTGACCACCTTCTACAAAAGTATAAGATAAAGCAAAAAAAGATGAGGCAGCCATACAATATCCAGAATATTCAGCTAGGCCTCTTATATAAAAACCAAATATTCTTGATGAAATTCCAATTAAAATAAAAACTGCAACCAAAATAAGAAAGAATGCAGCGATATAGCCTGAATAACTATAAAGATTATTTAAAAATTTATTGAGTTTAGTAAACATATAAAAAGGCCGTTTAATACGGCCTTTTTAATTATAATGATTTAATTATAGGCAGCAAGAACACTAGCACCTCTATCGCCAGCTTTTTTCTTCCATTCTTCTGCCATTGTAGCACCAACTTTTTTGAAATGACTTTCAAGGGCTGCATTTACTTTGCCTACTTTCATTCCAGCATCAGCTAAAGCTTTTTTATCAGCAACATTTCCTTTTTTTGAAAGTGCCCAACCTTTTTTCTCAGCAACTGCCGCCTCTTCCATTATCATTTTTTGTGTAGCTTTATCTAACTTATTCCAAGAACCTCTGTGAGCTACAATCATATTTTTTGGAAACCAAGCCGCAATATCATAAAAATATTTTACTCCATTTTCCCAAATTTTACTGTTTTTACCAGTAGTAGGTGAAGTAATCATACTTTCAACCGCGCCGGTTGAGAATGCTTGACTAATTTCAGCTGCTTCAATTTTTGTAGGAGCCATACCTGTCAACTCAGCCATTCTAATAGTTGCAGAATTATATGCTCTAAATTTTAATCCTTTTAAATCAGCAACACTGTTAATCTCTTTTTTACTATAAAGACCTTGCGCAGGCCATGGAACAGCATATAAAAATACAAGACCTTTTTGATCTAAACCTTTAATTATTGCAGGCTTAGATGCTTGATACAATTTCATAGCATCATCATAAGATGTCGCAAGAAATGGTTGTGAGTCAATCTCTAGTAACGGATCCTCTTTACCTAGAGCCGACATAAATCTCTCACCAATTTGAGCTTGTCCAGTTCTAACAGCTCTAAATATTTCTCCACCTTTAAATAGAGATCCGCCTGGGTGAGTTACTATTGTTAATTTTCCCCCACTTTTTTCTGAAACATTTTTAGCAAATTCAGCTGCATTAGCAGAATGGAAGTTGCTTGCACCATATGCTAGTGCCATATCCCATTTTTCTGCAGCAAAAGCATTAGCAATTAAAAGAACAGAAAATAAAACAGAGAGCAAAATTTTGAAAAGTTTCATAAATCCTCCATATTTTTAAAAAACATATCTCATTATGTATTAAAACTTAAATCAATAAAAATTTTTGATGTTTTATTGAAATATAATAAATAATTACTATTATAATAGCATCTTGATAGAACAATCACTCATTTTACTGCAAATTATATTTATAGATATTATTCTAGCTGCAGATAATGCAATAATAATAGGATTGATTGCTGCTAATTTCGTTCCAAAAAATAGAAAAAAAATAATATTTTGGGGAGTAGTTGGTGCGTTAGTTTTCAAAGTTATATTTGCAATATTTGCAACATATTTATTTAAGTTTTACTTCATTAAAATTCTTGGTGGATTACTTTTAATTTGGATTGTTAATGACTTAAGAAAAGATTTATTTGAAATTCAAAAAATTAAGTCTCCTAAAAAGAAATCTATGGAACCATCATTTATCAAAAGTATTTACAAAGTGTTATTTGCAGATATTACGATTAGTTTTGATAATGTTATTGGCGTTGTGGGTGCAGCCAAAGGTAATTTTGGTTTTATGATTTTTGGCTTAGTATTATCAGTAGTTCTTACTGGAGCCTTAGCCACTTATTTAGCAAATTATATACAAAAACATTTGTGGATAGCTTATATAGGTTTAGGCTTTATACTATTGGTTGCTATTCAATTAGTAATAGGCGGGCTAGTCGATTTAGAAATTTTAAATATTAACGAAAAATATATAAAGTATTTCTAATATTACCAAGTTCCAGTATTTTCCATCGATGACCAAGGCTCTTTAGGGGGAAGATTGCCTTCCTGAAGTATTTCAATTGATATTTTATCTGGTGATTTCACAAATGCCATATGACCATCTCTAGGTGGTCTATTAATTGTATAACCCATATCCATTAGTCTTTGACATATTTCGTATATATTTTTAACTCTATATGCTAAGTGACCAAAATTTCTAGATCCCTCTCCTAAATTGTCACCGTCCCAATTATAAGTTAGTTCAATTTCTGCATTATTGTCGTTTGGTGCAGCTAAAAAAATTAATGTATATCTGCCTTTTTCATTTTCCATTCTTTTTGTCTCTTTTAAACCCAGTCCATCACAAAAAAATTTTAACGACTCCTGAATATTGGAAATTCTGATCATTGTGTGTAAGTATTTCATAATAAAATTATAATTTATTTCTATTCTAGTTCAATAGTACTTGGTGGTTTAGAAGTCACATCATAAACTACTCTATTTATACCTCGAATATTATTAACTATTTTATTCGATACCATTTGCATAAATGATTTATTAAATTGAAAATAATCCGCTGTCATTCCATCTTCAGATGTTATTGCTCTGAGTAAACATAAATATTCATATGTTCTATTGTCTCCCATTACACCAACTGTTTTAACAGGTAGTAATGCAGCATAAGCCTGCCATATCTTATGATATAGATTGTGTTCTCTTAATGCATTTACAAAATAATTATCTGCTTCTTTTAAAATTTTTATTTTTTCTTTAGTAATTATGCCTGGCATTCTAATTGCTAAACCAGGACCAGGAAAAGGATGTCTAGAAATAATTTCTTTACTTAAATTTAATTCTAGACCTAACATTCTAACTTCATCTTTAAATAAATACTTCAATGGCTCAACCAATTTTAATTTCATCCTTTTTGGCAGACCACCTACATTATGATGAG
>CACKCQ010000017.1 GCA_902598655.1 uncultured Pelagibacteraceae bacterium | reverse complement strand
ATCTTAGCTATACTTGGAACTTTAATGCTTATTCAAGGAGTATCAGAGATTGATAAAGCTAGAAAAAAAATTGTTGTTAGAAAAAAATTGCATACTCATTATTGGATACATGGACTACCCTTTAGAATGCGTTTTAAAAAATCAAAAGTTTATGAAAGTGCATTTACTCCAATTATTATTGGTTTAATTGTTGGATATATTGCAGCAATTATGGGAGTGGGTGGTGCATTTATATTGGTTCCTGCAATGATTTATATTATTGGAATGCCAACTAAACTAATTCCTGGCACATCTTTGTTTGTTACAATATTTGTAAGTGCAATCGTTACAGTTCTTCATGCTTTTAATTACGGAACAATTGATCTTGTTTTAGTTTTTGTACTTATACTTGGCTCAATTATTGGTGTTCAGTTTGGTCAAAAAATTGGTGAAAAAGTTGATAGCTCAGAATTTAAAACAATCTTAGCAGTACTTTTATTATTAGTTGGAATTGCAATTGCTTATGACACTTTTATTAAAGAAGACGTAATCGTTGAAACAGTAGCAAATGGAACTAAAAACCTTGGTAACATTGCACAGTTTATTTTGGATTATTCTAAAGACCTTCCAGTTTTTTACGGACTTACATCAGTTGTATTAGCAGTAGTTCTTGGAATTGGAGCTGCAATTTTAAGAAATTATATTTCTAAGTGGAACAAAGCAAGAGAAGCTAAGCTTAAAGCTTAAGCACTTCTGTATAATTTAGTCATCACAAATTCTCTATGACCTAAAGCTTCAGCACAAGTTAATCTTCCGTTTGCAACTCTTATTGTAGCTTTAATTAATTCATCACCAGCTTCATCTAAATTCATTTCTCTTGATAAGATTTTAGAAACATCAACATCAATATGTTCACTCATGGTTCTAGCAGTTAAAGGATTAGCAGTTAGTTTAACCACTGGTTCAATTGGGTTTCCAATTATATTTCCTTGTCCAGTTGGAAAGAGGTGGAGATTAAATCCTCCTGCAGCTTGTAAAGTAACACATTCTGCAGCAGCTGATGATGTATCCATAAAGTATAAGCCTGGACCTTTAGTTGGTTCTTCTGCTGGCTCTAGTACATCAATAAATTTACATCCACCAATTTTTTGAAAGTTTCCAAATGCTTTTTCTTCAATTGTAGTAAGTCCACCTGCTATATTTCCAGCCGTTGGTTGACTTTCAGATAGATCATCTGTTGCTTCTTTTAAGATGAAATCATTATACGAACTCCATGTTTTTCTAAACTTTTCTTGAGCTTCAGGAGTTTTTCCTCTTTTTTCACAAACAGTCTCAGCACCCGTTAGCTCAGATGTTTCGCCAAAACATAAATGAACACCAAGGGGCTCTAATTTATCCATTAAATTTCCAACTGTAGGATTTGATGCTAATCCTGATGTTGTATCAGATTCTCCACATTTAACTGATATCCATAAGTCACTTATAGGACGTTCTTCTCTTTGTTTCTCAGATGCCCAAATTGAAAATTCTTGAGCTTTTTTTGAAACTCTTGCGATAGTGTCTATATCTCCTACACCTTCTATACTAAAACCTTCAACTGGTTTTCCAGTCGTTGCAATTGCATCAACTATTCTTTTTGTCCATTTAGGCTCAATACCAATTACTATAACTGCTGCAACATTTGGATTTTTTCCTGTTCCAATCATTGTTCTAAAATGAAGCTCAAGATCTGCTCCAAATTGTAATCTTCCATAAGAATGTGGAAGAGCAATCGTACCTTTAATATTATTAGCTACAGCTTCAGCACAAGCATTTGAAATATCATCAACAGGTAGAATTATTACGTGATTTCTTGTGCCTGTTCTTCCATCTTCTCTTTTATATCCTAAAAACGTTTTTGGAATTTCCATTTTACCACTTTTTAGTTTTTACGTTGTGAACATGTACATGCTCACCTTTTTTAATTGATTTTACTACTTTGCCAATGTCATGTCCGTATTTTAATATTGTATCTCCCTCGTTAAGATCAGTCATAGCAATTTTATGACCCAAAGGTATTTCATCCATCGATTGAATTTTTACTGATTTATCATTTTCCATAATCCAGCAATCACAGTCTTGTTTAGGAGTAATTTTTTCAATAACTACAACACCTACATTGTCTTTTTCATCGTGAATTATAATATCTGTGCCAGCCATTGTGACGATTTCTTTGTTTGAAATTCGACCCAATTTATATATGAATTGGGCACTTTGACAATTAAAAAATAGAATTAAGAAGGATTTGATATGGCTAAAATGACAACTGAAGAAGCTTTTGTAAAAGTTTTACAAATGCATGGTATCGAACATTCGTTTGGTATTATCGGTTCTGCATTCATGCCTATTTCTGATCTTTTCCCAGAAGCTGGAATAACTTTTTGGGACGTTGCACATGAAACAAATGGTGGATTGATTGCTGATGGCTACACTAGAGCAACTGGAAAAATGTCAATGGTGATTGCTCAAAATGGACCAGGCATTACAGGACTTGTTACACCAATAAAAACTGCTTATTGGAATCACACCCCGCTTCTATTAGTTACACCGCAAGCTGCAAACAAAACTATGGGCCAAGGCGGTTTTCAAGAAGTAGAGCAAATGAATTTATTTAAAGATATGGTGTGTTATCAAGAAGAAGTTAGAGATCCATCAAGAATGGCAGAAGTTTTAAATAGAGTAATAGAAAAAGCATTTAGAGGATCAGCACCTGCGCAAATAAATGTACCAAGAGATTTTTGGACACAAGTTATAGATATAGAATTACCTCCAATTGTTAGATTTGAAAGACAAGGTGGCGGAAAGGATGCTGTTGATAGAGCGGCGAAATTATTATCAGAAGCAAAATTCCCAGTAATTTTATCTGGCGCAGGAGTTGTTATAGGTGATGCGATTGATGATTGTAAAAAATTAGCAGAAAAGCTTGATGCACCTGTATGTAATGGATATCAACATAATGATAGTTTTCCAGGAAGCCATCCATTAGCTGTTGGTCCATTAGGTTACAACGGATCTAAAGCTGCAATGGAGTTGATTTCAAAAGCTGACGTAGTTTTAGCATTAGGAACAAGATTAAATCCATTTTCAACATTACCAGGATATGGAATTGATTACTGGCCAAAAGATGCAACAATTATTCAAGTAGATATGAACCCCGATCGTATTGGTTTAACTAAGAAAGTTACAGTTGGTATTTGCGGTGATGCTAAAATGGTAGCTCAACAAATATTGGAAAAACTTTCATCAAATGCTGGAGATAATGGTAGAGAAGATAGAAAAAATCTAATTCATCAAACAAAATCTGCATGGTTGCAAACTCTTACAAGCTTAGATCATGAGGATGATGATCCTGGAACTGTTTGGAATAAAGAAGCAAGAGAGAGAGATAAAGATAGAATGTCTCCAAGACAAGCATGGAGAGCTATTCAAGCTGGAATGCCAGAAGATGTTATAATTTCAAGCGATATTGGAAATAATTGTGCAATAGGTAATGCGTACCCAACATTTGAGAAACCAAGAAAATATTTGGCACCAGGTTTATTTGGACCATGTGGATATGGATTTCCATCTATTCTTGGAGCAAAAATTGGATGCCCAGATACTCCAGTTATAGGTTTTGCTGGTGACGGAGCATTTGGAATAAGCATGAATGAAATGAGTTCGTGTGCAAGAGAAGAGTGGCCAGCAATAACAATGGTAATTTTTAGAAATTATCAATGGGGCGCTGAAAAAAGAAATTCAATATTGTGGTTTGATGATAACTTTGTTGGAACAGAGTTAGATCCAGAGTTAAGTTATGCAAAAGTTGCTAATGCATGTGGTTTAAAAGGTGTTATTGCAAATACAATGGAAGAAACCACTAAAGCTATTAAACAATCATGTGAAGATCAGAAAAAGGGCATTACTACATTTATAGAAATAATTCTAAATCAAGAATTAGGTGAGCCATTCAGAAGAGATGCTATGAAAAAACCAGTTAAAGTAGCTGGTATAAGCAAGAGTGATATGAGACCTCAAAAGTCTCTTGTTAGTTGATATTAATAAAATTTAATAATAGATATGAAATTTGTCTCTTACAAACACGATAATGTTGAAAAGTTTGGAATAATTGAAAATAATCTCATCACCGATCTAACTGGAAAGATAGGTGGAGCTTCAAATTTAAAAGAATTAATAAAGATTAAAAAAATCAAAGAAGCAAAAGAATATGTAGTAAGGAATCCCGGTTCCATAAAAACTGAGGAAATTGAATACTTACCCCTGATTCCTAATCCAGGTAAAATTATATGTGTAGGTTTGAATTACATTGAACATGCAAAAGAAACCAATCGTACTGTTGAAGAAAACCCAGTTATATTTCACAGATTTCCAGAGAGTCAAACAGCTCATATGCAGGCAATCCAAAGACCATCTGTATCCAAAAGTTTAGACTTTGAAGGTGAAATGGCAGTTATTATGGATGAAGGTGGCAAACATATCAAACCAGAGAATGCTTTAAAACACATTGTTGGTTTTTCATGTTATAACGAGGCAACAATTAGAGAGTGGCAAAGACATACTAGACAATTCGGTATGGGAAAAAATTTTGAAAATACAGGAAGTTTTGGTCCTCATATGGTTTTAGCAGAAGATATTCCAGATTATAAAAGTTTAACAATAGAGACGAGGCTTAATGGTGAAGTGATGCAAAATGCTAAATTAAGTCAATTAATTTTCGATTTGCCAATTTTAATTTCTTACGTATCTAAAGCTATGTCTTGGCGAGCAGGAGATGTTTTAGTAACAGGAACTCCCGGTGGAGTAGGATCAAAAAGAAATCCACCTGTATATATGAAACCTGGAGACAATGTTGAAGTTGAAATCTCAAATATTGGAGTTTTGTCTAACACTGTTGAGGATGAAATAATTCATAAATGAGTAATAATTTAAAAGTTTCAATAATTATAATACTTGGAGTTATAGCATTGTATATATCAACTCAGTATTATTCAGGTTTTAATAAAAGCAAAACTATTAAAGCGTGTATAATTGGAAAAGCTGAATTAGATTCGAATAAACCTGAGAGCGAAAGACTCTCTGCTGATGAAGTTAAAAAATTTTGTGAAGATCAAATAAAATGATGAAAAAATCAAAAAGATCAGATGTTGATCCATTTATAGTAATGGATGTAATGGAATCAGCAAGAATTGCAGAGGAAAAAGGAAAAGATATAATTCATATGGAGGTAGGGCAGCCAGGAACACCAGCACCTAAGATTGCAAAAGACTATATTACCAATGAGATAAATAAAAACAATCTAGGCTATACAGTATCACTTGGTCTACCAGCTCTAAGATCAAAAATTTCAAAGTTATATGGAGATTGGTACAATTTAGATCTTAATCCAAATAGAATAGTAGTTACAACAGGCTCTTCTGGAGCTTTTATATTATCCTTTTCTGCACTGTTTGATAGTGGAGATAGAGTTGGAATTGGATCTCCAAGTTATCCTAGCTATAGACAAATACTAAAATCATTAAGTTTGGAAACCGTAGATATTCAAACCAAACTTCAAAATAGATTTCAACCAGTACCAGATGATATTCTAAATAATAATTTAAATGGAATTCTAGTTGCATCACCTGCAAATCCAACTGGGTCAATGTTGGATAAACAAGCTTTAGAAAATTTAATTAATACTGCAAATGAGAATAATGTTAGCTTTATTAGTGATGAAATTTATCATGGAATTCAATATGAAAATAATCCAACTTCAGCTTTAGAGATTACAGATAATTGCTATGTAATTAATTCTTTCTCAAAATACTTTTCTATGACCGGTTGGAGAATAGGGTGGATGGTTGTACCAGATGATCATGTTAGACAAGTAGAAAGGCTTTCACAAAATTTGTTTGTTTGTCCTCCACACGCAAGTCAAGTTACAGCTCTTGCTTCATTGGATGCAAATGAAGAGTTACAATCGAATGTTGAGGTATATAAAAAAAATAGAGAGATACTTTTAGAAGAATTACCAAAAGCAGGATTAAAAAAATTTTCACCACCTGATGGTGCTTTTTACATTTATGTTGATATATCTGAATATTCAAATGATAGCTTAGCTTTTTGTAAAAAAGTTTTAGATGAAGCAAATGTTGCGATAACACCTGGAATTGATTTTGATCAAAAAAGAGGAAATTCTACTATTCGATTCTCATATGCCAGAAGCACAAAAGATATAATTGAAGGTGCTAAGAGAATTAAAGATTTTATGTCTAAAAATTATTAAATGGGGTCAGCTCAATTGGTTATTACCAAAAGAGCTCCCCATTTTTATGCCATTTTGGCCAAATCCATCAAATGGATTTAGTTTGTGTTATTTTTAATATGTGATATCTCACCAGCTAAGTGTCAGGTGGCGTTATTCTAAGCATTTGCACCTCCTTCACTGATAAAAATAAGTTTTAGGTAGGTTGTATTCAACAA
>CACKCQ010000016.1 GCA_902598655.1 uncultured Pelagibacteraceae bacterium | reverse complement strand
TATTTATTTAATTTTAATGGCTGATTACATAAGTGTTGTTACAGCTATTCCATTAGGTCTAATTATAGTATTTGGATTATCAGTGGTAATGATTGGAAGAAGAGAAAATTTAGAGGAATTAAATAATTCTTTAAATAATATTGGAAGTATAGATACTATAAAATAAATTAATATAAAAAATTATGAAAAAAACTTTACTAATATTATCTGTATGTTTGTTCTTATTTTCAAATTTTTCATACGCAGAAAAACAACACACAAAAATGAAAAAAAAAGAGAAAAAAGATTTTGCACATTTCGTGCTTAAGGCCCAATTAGATAATAAAATGGTTTTTACTAAAAGAAATGTACCTAATCGTAAAGGTCTGTATAAGTTTTTTGATAAATTCGAGGATAATATGGGTGTCTCTGAAAAAGGAATTGAATTTAATTTAAGTTATTCAGACATAGGTGACAAGAATGATTGGGTCAGATGGGGTAAACCTGGTTTTGCTCAAAGGTTTCAAATTATGGAGCCTTACAAAGAAACTACAAAAAAAGGCAAAACAAAATGGTATAGGATTGCTTATTTTATTCCTAATGAAATAGATACTGAGCAACACAATATCTCTTTATTTGATTTTAAGATGCTTTACGGAAAACCTGAAAAAGCAGTAGGACCTAGTTTCAACTATAACAATAATAAATTTATTTGGTTATTTAATGGTCCTAATTATAGAGTCGCTAAAAATGAAGTTGGGGAGCAATATTTCTTTGAAGGTTATGTTGTTCATTTTGATCAAAAATTTAAACCACTAAAAGGAAAATGGGTAAATATTTTAGTTAATGCTAAATGGGCAAAAGATGGATTTTTGCATTTATGGATTGATGGAAAGTTAAGATCTAGTTATTTTGGAGATGTATTAGGTGGAGCTTCTAGTGTTAGGTTTAAATTTGGACCGTACAGAAATTATATGACTGCTGCCACAGATAAAGGTTTAAAAATAAAAGATGCAATTATTCGTTATTCTAACGTTGGTAAAGCTGATACCTGTGATGAGTTATGGAGTGGCTGTGACGAAGTAAAAGGACAACTAAAAAATCAATCTCAAGTTCATGGTGCAATTGGTGTTGCTCTCTGTAAACCAGCTGACGAGGATAAAGAGGGTACTTGTGAAGATCTCGGCTATCCAGGAAACCCTAGACCTTTTTAATTAAGCTCTAATTGTCGGCAAACAATAGAAATCAGCAGTATCTATCTTTGAGTTATAATCCCTTTTCATGCTCCATGATTTTCTAACACCAGCACTTGCAAGACTTAGTGTAGATCTACCATATCTATAATTTGTATTATCAATTGATCTCATTAATCTATTAATCCTCTCATCTTTCGCTGATGAAAATAAGTTTTCATTATTTTCAACATCTGTTAATCCGGTTAGCATCACTCCTGCTTTTTGATAACGATGCCCTTTCCTAAAGATTACTTTTAAGACAGATAAGGCATTTTTTACGATCTCTATACTATTGTTAGTTGCTATAGGAAAATCAACAGTTCTGGAGTTTGAATAAAAACCAAATTGTTTTTGAAAAGGACTGGTTCTAACAAATACCATAACGGCTTTTGCAACGAGGTTTTCAGATCTTATCTTTTCTGATGCATTTAAACAATAACTAGCAACAGCTTCTTCAAGTTCTTGGAATTTTTCTATTCTTTTTCCAAATGACCTTGATACTACACAGCTTTTTCTTTTCGACGCAGTTTTTTCTAAATCAATACAAGGCACACCTCTAAGTTCCATTGCAGTTCTTGAGCTTAGAACATTTGAGGATTTTTTAATCCAGGTGTTTGATTTATTTTTTAATTGTTTAGCATTATAAATTCCATTTTTTTGATAAAACTTTGTCATCTGTCTTCCAACACCCCAAACATCGTTAATATCAATTTTTTCAAGAATGGGATCGAGATTTTCTATTCCAATTAAACTTGTAACACCTGATTGTTTTTTCTTAGCTATATGATTTGCAACTTTGCTTAAAGTTTTAGTTTTAGCTATTCCTATACTTGTTGGAATACCAGTCCACTTTAAAACTGTCTCTCTAATTTCTCTACCAACTTGCTCTACTTCATTGTCAGAAAAATTTGATAAATCCATAAATGCTTCATCAATTGAATAAACTTCAATATCAGAGTTAAATCTTTTCAAAGTTCTCATTACTCTTCTGGATAAATCTCCATACAAAGAATAATTTGATGAGAATACTTGTACATCATTTTTTATAATAATATCTTTTGCTTTAAAATAGGGCTCACCCATTTTAATTCCCAAAGCTTTTGCTTCAGTAGATCTTGAAACTATACAGCCATCATTATTAGATAAAACTACAACAGGTTTTTTCCTTATTTTTGGATTAAATAATCTTTCGCAAGAGACATAGAAAGAATTGCAGTCAACCAATGCTAATTTTTTAGTGTACTGAATGTATGACATAGGTAACTACTCCCCAAATAAAAATATCTTGTTCTTCATTAATTAAAATTCGATCAGAAAATTCTTTAGATCCTGACGTTAAAAATTGTTTGTCTTTTTCTTTAACTAAAGTTTTAACAACGAGTTCGTCGTGAACATTTGCTATGACAGTTGAAAAATTTTTTGGAGTTAAGCTTTTGTCTACAACTAATAAATCACCATCATTTATTCCAACATCCACCATTGATTTTCCTTGAACTCTTATGATGAAAGTTGCCGGAACATTTTTGATTAGATGTACGTTTAAATCTATATCTTCTTCTATGTAGTCAGTTGCAGGGGAAGGAAAACCAGCTCCTGCTTTATGTAAATAATAAGGTATTGTTAGCTTCATAAGTGTTCTTGTTTTGTTCTTATTAGTACATGAGTTATACAATAGTGTCAATTAGGTTGTATTTTGAGTCTGTAAGTGAATCAAAAGTGAATCAAAACGTGAACATCCAAAACCATATTTTGTGCTATTGTGGATAACTTAAACCATTAGTAGTCTATAATCCTAATTTAATTATAAAAGGAGAGAAGCATGAGTTCAATTGAAGTTAAAAGTTTTGATAATCCAGATGAAAGCAATACCAGTTTCAACAATGCCAAAATGGATATCGTAAAAGTGGGAGATCAAAGAGTAATGAGATTAGTTTTGCAGCCAGGATGGAAATGGTCACAAGATATTAAACCAACTGTAGGAACTGATAGCTGTAAAGCAAAACATCTTGGAGTAATAGTTTCAGGAGCAGTTTGCGCCAAACATGATGATGGAACAGAATTAACATATAAAGCAGGTGATGCATATTCAATTGACCCAGGTCATGACGGCTGGGTAGTTGGTGATAAGCCAGCAGTTGTTTATGAGTTTCATGGAAAATGGGGAGAATAATTAATGCCAAAACTAACATGTCATTGTGGATGTGTAGAAGCAGAAATTAATGTTCCAATTAATGAATTACCAAAAATTGTAAGATGTAACTGCTCTATATGTAAAAGAAAAAATGCAACAATGGGAATGGTTAAAAATGAAGATTTTAAAGTTACTAAGGGAGAAGATAAATTAAAACTTTATCAGTACCATACGAAAGTTGCTAATCACTACTTTTGTATTGAATGTGGAATTTACACACATCATAACCCAAGAAGTGCACCCGCCATGACTGGATTCAATTTAGGTTGTGTAGATGAAGTTAAAGTCGATGATTTAAAAGACGTTGTTTTCTTTGATGGTTTAAACCATCCACTTGACCAAAAATAGATTAAATGAATTCAGTTGAGGATTGTTTAAATAAAGTAAAAAAAGATTGTTATAAGTTTATTAAAACACAAGAAACATATTCAGATAAATTTAAAAACAAAGACAAGATGTTAAAAGATTATCTTGTTCCAATGAGTTTTTGGATTGCAAAAAAAACAAATATAAAGAAACCTTATATTGTTGGTTTAACAGGAGGACAAGGAACTGGAAAAACTACTATAAGCTCAATCTTAATGATAATTTTAAAGAAATATTTTAAGTTAAAAGTTTTCAAAATATCAATTGATGATATTTACAAAACTAAGAAAGATAGAATAAAATTATCAAAAAAAATTCATCCATTATTATTAACAAGAGGTGTTCCAGGAACTCATGATATAAGTTATATGTCTAGTTTTATTAAAAAAGTAAATTCTAGAAAATTTAGATCAATTATATTGCCCAAGTTCGATAAGGCAATTGATGACAGGTTTTCAAAAAATAATTGGTATAAAGTAAATAGAAAGCCAGATGTAATTATTTTTGAAGGTTGGTGCGTCGGAGCAAGACCCGAAAGTTTAAAAACATTAAAAAAAAGTGTAAATATGATGGAAAAAAATGATGATAGTAAATTAATCTGGAGGAAATACGTTAATACTCAACTAAAAAAAGGATATAAGAAACTTTATAGTAAGCTTGATTGTTTATTATTTTTAAGGGCAGAAAATTTTAGTTTATTACAACAGTGGAGAGTTATTCAGGAAAAAAAACTTAAATTAAAAAATAAGAATAAAAAAACAAAACAAAAAATCATGACAAAAAAAGAAGTTTTAAACTTTATGCAAACTTACCAGAGAATTACTCAGAATATGTTTAAATATGCGCCAAAATACGCATCTATAGTTATTAAATTAAATTCTAATCATCAAATTAATTCTGTAAAGTACAATTAATGAAAAAAATAATAATAATAATTTTTAGTTTTTTTTGGTTAACAGCTCAATCGCTAGCTGTCACATTATATGAAGCATTAAATGAAACTTATAACAATAATAAACAATTAAATGCTGAGAGAGAAAATATAAAAGCATCAGAGGAAGATTTAAATATATCTAAAGCCGATTATATGCCTTCCTTGAGTTTAAGTGGTTCTAAAAGCCTTGAAGAAACAAATAAACTAACCAACCAGAGTGGAGGTGATGCAACTATTAGCGACTCTGATCCATTCACAACATCCATAAAATTAGAACAAACCTTATTAGATTTTGGAAGAGACCTTAATTATGAAAAGAATTTAATAGGTTTAGAACTTTCAAAAGCAAGATTATTTAAAAAAGAACAAGATGTTCTTTACAGTGCCATAGAAGCCTTTACATCCGTAATTTTATCAAGAGAAAAAGTTGCGATTAATAGACAAAATTTAAACTTACTTATTAAACAACTTGAAAATGATAAAGTTAGATTGGATAGAGGACAAATAAAAACTGCAGATTTATCACAAACTGAATCTTCTCTTGCTGGAGCAAGTGCCCAACTAACTCAGGCAAGAAGTGAATTAATGATTAACAAATTAAATTACGAAAATATTATTGGCAAACTCTTAAATACAAATGAATTAAAAAAGACAAACAGAGCAATTGTAGGAGTTCCAAGTGAACTTAGTACAGCAATCAATTTAGCAAGAGAGAACAACCCAGATATAATGATCGCTAAAATAGAATTAAATCAGTCCGAAATGGATATTGCAATTGCTGAAAGTGACTTAAAACCTAGCGCATCTTTATCTTTAGAAAGATCATATGCTGAGGATTTTAGTTCAACTTATGACCAAAGAGAAAAGGATACACTTAAAGCAACAATTAGCTGGCCATTTTATTCAGGTGGAAGTAAACGTGCAAAAATAAACAAGAATACAAATCTTAAAACTAGAAAAATTTTGTTATTTGAGGATACAGTAAAAACAACTGAAAAAAATGTTGGAAGCGCTTGGTCGAATCTCGAAGCATCTAAAAGTTTTTTAAATTCTGTAAGATCTCAAGTTAGAGCAGCAAAAATTGCCAACGAAGGAATAGCGGCAGAGTATGAAAGAGGTTCAAGAACAACGCTAGATGTTATTCAATCAAACTCTTTGTTATTGGCTGCAAAAATTTCTCTAGCAGAATCTGAGAGAAATAATCTTATCGCTCAATATAATGTTCTAAAAGCTATTGGTTTATTGAATAGCGAATACCTAAAACTTAAGTAATTTAACGATTTTAAGCTATTTTGAGAAATATATTGCCAATGAGAACAAAATGTGTACATTTAAAACCATGATTCGAATGTTAAAAAAAGCAAAAAAAGAGGCAAAAAATGACTAAAAATAACCTAAAAGTGGTGAAAACCGCAAAAGATAAAGAATTGGAAAACAAAGAGAAAAATAAAGCATTAGACGCAGCAATCAGCCAAATTACAGATAGCTTCGGAAAAGGCTCAGTAATGAAGCTTGGTGAGCAAAAAGCTATGGATGTTGAGTCTATCTCAACTGGATCTTTAAGCTTAGATCTTGCTTTAGGAATTGGTGGATTACCAAAAGGAAGAATTATTGAAATTTATGGACCAGAGTCTTCAGGAAAAACTACATTAGCATTACAAGTAGTTGCAGAAGCACAGAAGGCAGGCGGAATTTGTGGTTTCGTTGATGCAGAACACGCTTTAGATCCAGTGTATGCAAAGAAATTAGGTGTAAATACTGAAGAGTTGCTAATTTCTCAACCAGACACAGGTGAACAAGCTTTAGAAATTACTGATACATTAATTAAATCTGGCTCAATGTCAGTTCTTGTTGTGGACTCTGTAGCTGCATTAACGCCTAGAGCTGAAATTGAAGGCGACATGGGTGATACTCATGTTGGTTTGCAAGCTAGATTGATGTCTCAAGCATTGAGAAAATTAACAGGCTCAATTTCACGAACTAATACAATGGTTATTTTCATTAACCAAATTAGAATGAAAATTGGTGTTATGTTTGGAAGTCCAGAAACAACATCAGGTGGAAATTCTTTAAAATTCTACTCATCAGTTAGAATGGACATTAGAAGAATTGGAGCAATCAAAGATAAAGATAATATCATTGGTAACACAACAAGAGTTAAAGTTGTGAAAAATAAAGTTGCTCCACCATTTAAAGTTGTTGAGTTTGACTTAATGTATGGAAAAGGAATTAGTAAAGTAGGGGAACTAATAGACCTAGGTGCCAAAGCAGATATTGTAGAGAAATCTGGAGCTTGGTACGCTTACAAAGGTGAAAAAATTGGTCAAGGTAGAGAGAATGCGAAACTTTACCTTGAACAAAATCCTAAAGCCGCTGCTGAAATTGAAATGGCAATTAGAGAAAAGGCTGGTGTGATCTCAAAGAAAATTGAGGGAAATCCACTAAGCGAGGAAAAAGTAGAGGCTCAAAAAAAAGAAGAAGAAATTCCTACTAAAAAAAATTAGCAGATAACTTTTAGTTATTAAAAAGGCGCTCGAAAGGGCGCCTTTTTTCCCTTCAGAGGTGTAGACATCAATAGAAAAAGCTGTATTTTAACAAAATATGGCAAAAACATTAAACGAGATTAGATCAACTTTTCTAGATTATTTTGAAAAAAATGATCACAAGATAGTTGAGTCTAGCAATTTGGTTCCAAATAATGATCCAACATTAATGTTTGCAAATTCAGGAATGGTCCAATTTAAAAATGTTTTTACCGGATTAGAAAAAAGAGATTATCAAAGAGCTACTACTTCTCAAAAATGCGTAAGAGCAGGAGGTAAACATAACGATCTTGAAAACGTTGGCTACACTCCAAGGCACCATACATTTTTTGAAATGCTTGGAAATTTTTCTTTCGGAGATTACTTCAAGGAAAGGGGAATTGAACTTGCTTGGAATTTAATTACTAAGGATTTTGGATTAAATAAAGATAGATTATATGTAACAGTATTTCATGAAGACGATGAAGCCTTCAATTTTTGGAAGAAAATAGCGGGTTTTAGCGACGATAGAATTATTAGGATAGCAACTTCTGATAACTTTTGGTCAATGGGCGAAACAGGCCCTTGCGGACCTTGTTCAGAGATATTTTATGATCATGGAGATCATTTAAAAGGCGGTTTACCCGGAACAAAAGATGAGGATGGCGATAGATATATTGAGATATGGAATTTAGTCTTCATGCAATTTGAGCAAGTTTCAAAGGATAAAAGAATTAATCTTCCAAAACCCTCTGTAGATACTGGAATGGGTTTAGAAAGAATTGCAGCATTACTTCAAGGTACACATGATAATTATGAAACAGATCATTTTAAAAAATTAATTAGTTCTATTTCTGAATTTACAAAAGTTAAACAAGATGAAAATAATTTATCAAGCTTTAGAGTAATTGCAGATCACCTAAGAGCTAGCTCATTTCTTCTTGCAGAAGGAGTATTACCCTCAAATGAAGGTAGAGGTTATGTTCTTAGAAGAATAATGAGAAGAGGAATGAGACATTCTCATTTGCTAGGTTCTAAAGAACCAGTCTTCAATAAAATCTTTGATACATTGAAAGATGAAATGAAAGGAAATTATCCTGAATTAGAAAGATCAGAAACTTTAATTAAAGAAACGTTAAAAATGGAAGAAGAAAAATTTTTAGTATTACTTGATAGAGGGATAAAAATATTGAACGATGAAATTTCAAAAATAAAAAAAGTTTTACCAGGTGAAGTAGCGTTTAAATTATATGATACTTATGGTTTCCCATTAGACTTAACAGAAGATATTTTAAAAAATAAATCTTTAACAGTTGATCAAAATAAATTTGATGAATTAATGAAAAAGAGCAAAGAGCTTGCAAAACAAAATTGGAAAGGTTCTGGAGATGCCTCTGAAGAAGAAATATGGTT
>CACKCQ010000015.1 GCA_902598655.1 uncultured Pelagibacteraceae bacterium | reverse complement strand
AAATTCCTGTGTGTTGTGATAATAATTTTGCATTAGATATTAAAAGAGTTGAAAATAAACTAAAATTAAAATCAGAAATAATCCTAGAAAAATTTTTTAGCAAAAATTACTTTTGTTATATGACAGGATTTGTGGCTGGCATGCCTTTTCTTGGTGATCTTGAAAAGGATATGAGATTAAAAAGATTAGAAACACCAAGAGTTAAAGTTCCAAAAGGTTCAGTTGGAATAACAGAACAATTTTGTAACATATATACTTTTGAAACACCTGGGGGATGGAATATTTTGGGAAATACACCACAAAATATTTTCGACACATCTAATCAATCAAACCCAAATCTTGTTAATCCAGGTGATACAATAAAATTTTATAGAATAACTTTAGATCAATATAATGAAATCAAAAGATAGAAACTACTTTAAAATTTTAAGAGCTGGTATCAACACCACATATCAAGACTTAGGAAGAAATAATTTATACCATATTGGTATTCCTTTTAGTGGAGCGATGGATAAAAGAAATTTTCAATTGTTAAACTCACTTCTACAAAATGATTACAATTCACCTGTAATAGAATTTGCTTATCAAGGCCCGCATTTGAAGTATTTTGGAAAAGATATTTTTTTTTGTATTTCTGGAAATGTATCATTTAAAATTATAACAAAAGAGGGTGTTATTGATGGTAATTCCTACCAATGTTATTTGTTAAAAAATGGTGATGAAGTCGATATCCGTTCAACCAACAAGTCTGTTTATGGATATTTTTCGATTAATGGAACTTTTGGTGTTGATTATTATTGGGGAAGCTGTTCAATAAATACACAAGCTCAAATTGGACCAAATAATGGGAATAAATTTTCTAAAGATTTAGAAATTGAAATAATTGATATTAATAATTCTTTTAATAAAAGAAAACTCGATTACTTAGGTAGCACTATTGAAAATATAAGAGTCATTACAGGCACAAACTATGATTATTTTTCTGAGTCTTCACAAAATAAATTCTTTAAAGAAAGTTTTAAAATTACAAAACTTTCAGACAGGATGGGTATGAGATTAGAAGGTCCAAAAATTGAAAATATTGTTGATCCTAATATAAAATCTGAAGGTTTGGTAAAAGGTGTAATTCAAATAACATCTGCTGGAGATCCAATAATTATGTTATCAGATCATGGGACTATTGGTGGATATCCGAAGATTGCAACTGTCATATCTGCTGACTATGATCGACTGGTACAATTAACACCAGGATCTAATATTAAATTTAAAGATGTAAGCTTAGAGGATGCTGAAACATTATATAAACTTTATCAGATGGAGACTAATAATCTTATTTCTCAAATTAAATGAATTTAATTACAAAATTACCAGGGCCACTTTTGATTTTTTTTGGTGCTTTCAGTTTAAGCTTTGGAGGGTTAATAGTCAAATCTTTCGAAGGTTCCACTCTATGGCAGATTCTATTTTGGAGATCAGTTTTTTTTATAATTGTAGTTCTGATCTTTCTAATTATTAGTTATAAGCAAAATTTTATTTCAGCATTTTATAAATCTGGAATCCCTGGTCTTATTGGAGGCATTATACTTGCGTGTGGCTTTAGTGGTTATGTTTTTGCAATGTATAATACTACTGTAGCAAATACTAATTTTATAATTCAAACCCAAACATTATTTTTGGCAATCTTTGGATATATCTTTTTAAAAGAAAAAATAAACTTAATAACATTAACTTCTATAGTTTTAGCAATTTCAGGAATAATTTTGATGGTTGGAAGCTCATTAACAGTTGGACAAATGAGTGGAAATATTGCTGCTTTTATTATGCCAATATCATTCGCAACATTAATTTTAATAGTTAGAAAATTTCCAAGTATAGATATGGTTCCATTACAATTTATTGCAGGCGTTATTGCTTTGATCATTGGATATTTTATGTCTAAAACGATCTTTATATCTTTAAATGACATTTTTTTGGGATTTCTAGCTGGTTTTTTCCAACTCGGTTTTGGTTTTATTTTTATTACAATTGGTGCAAGATCTACACCTTCAGCCTTAGTTGGAATCATAATGTTATCAGAGGCAGTTTTAGGACCTTTTTGGGCGTGGATGTTTATAAACGAAAATCCTCCAGCCAGCGTTTTAATTGGTGGTTTAATAGTGATATTTGCAGTTTTAATACAATTTCTTTCACTTATGAAAAAAAAAAGTGCAACAAATTAGAGCTATAAATTTATATTAGTTATGTTATAAGAATTTATACGGGAGAGACTACTTTTGTAGCGCCGAAGGAGCAACCACCCCGGAAACTCTCAGGCAAATGGACCGTACATATTAACTCTGGAAAGAGAATTATTCTCGCCGAAGGAGCAAATCTCTCAGGCAAAAAGACAGAGGGGGCATAAAGAGTTAATATGAGTATAAAAAAAACATCGTTAAATAACCTCCACATCAAGCACGGCGCAAAGCTTGTAGAGTTTGCTGGATATCAAATGCCCATCCAATATAAAGATGGAATTATACAAGAGCATAAATACACACGTTCACACTCTGGTATATTTGATGTTTCTCATATGGGTCAATTATTTATATCGGGTGGCGATGATCTTACAAATGATCTTGAGAAGATTTTTCCTGCGGATTTGAAAAAATTGAAAACTAACCAAAGCAAGTATTCATTTTTAATGAATAACAAAGGAGGAATTCAGGACGATCTGATAATTACTAAAACATCTGATGGATTTTTAATTATCTTGAATGCTGCGTGCAAGTATAATGATTATGAAGTAATAAAATCTAAACTTGATAATCAATATAAATTAAATCTTGACGATTCATTGTCATTAATTGCATTACAGGGCCCCGAAGCAAAAAATGTTTTAAATAAAGTTATACCTGGTTGTGACAGTCTAAAATTTATGAATGGAAACAACTATGTCTATAAAAATGAAAAAGTATACATAACTAGATCAGGATATACTGGTGAGGATGGATTTGAAATTTCTATAAAACATAATGATGTTGAAACTTTTGTAGAAAGTTTGATAGAAAATGGATCTAAATTGATTGGTTTAGGAGCAAGAGATACATTAAGAATGGAAGCTGGACTCTGCTTGTATGGAAATGATTTAGACAACGATACAAGTCCTATCGAAGCTAATCTAAAATGGGCAATACCTAAGAGCAGAATTGAGACTGAATTTGTTGGATCAGAAGTTTTAAAAAACCAATTTCAAAGCGGAGTAAAAAAATTGAGAGTTGGCATAAAACCAGACAGCAAAGTAATTGCTAGAGGAAATACCAAAATTTACAATGATAAAAATCAAGAAATTGGGAAAGTAACAAGTGGCACATTTGGACCAAGCGTAGAACATCCAATAGCAATGGGATATGTAGATAATAGTTATTCAACTGTAAATACAAAAATATTTCTTGAAGTTAGAGGAAAAAAAATTCCTGCAAATATTTGTAACTTACCGTTTTATAAAAAAAATTACGTAAAAGGGGAAATTAATGTCTGAAGTTAAATATTCAAAAGAACATGAGTGGATTAAACTAGATGGAGATGAAGCTACGATTGGAATAACCAAGCATGCAACAGAAATGCTGGGGGATATAGTATTTGCTGAACTCCCAGAGAAAGGTTCAAATGTTGATAAAGATGGAACTGCTGGAGTGGTTGAGTCAACGAAAGCTGCTAGTGATGTTTACTCTCCTGTTAGTGGAGAAGTTATAGATACAAATCAAATGATAGTTGATGATCCATCAAAAATAAATGAAGACCCAGAAGAATCCGCATGGTTTTTTAAACTTAAAATAAAAGACAAATCTGAAATAGATAGTCTTATGAGTAAAGAAGAATATGAAAAATTTGCAAAGGAGACATCAGCATAATGTTACCAAATTCAGAAAAAGATTTTATAAAAAGACACATCGGACCTTCTAGAGAAGACCAATCAAAAATGTTAAAAGAATTAAATTATCAATCAATAGATGATTTAATGAATAACACTGTTCCAGAAAAAATAATGTTTAAAGGTGAGCTTAATATCGGAGAGTCTAATTCAGAATATGAGGCGTTAAGAAAATTAAGAGCAATTTCAAAAAAAAATTATGTTTACTCAAATTTCATTGGAATGGGTTATTACGGAACGTATACGCCATATGTAATTTTAAGAAATATTTTAGAAAATCCAGGTTGGTATACATCATATACACCTTATCAGCCTGAAGTAGCTCAAGGAAGACTTGAGATGTTGTTAAACTTTCAACAAATGATTGTTGATTTTACTGGAATGGATATCGCTAATGCTTCTTTACTGGATGAAGGTACAGCAGCAGCAGAAGCCATGGGTCTTAGTCATAGATTAAATAAAAAGGATAGTAATTTAGTTTTTGTGTCTGAGGATTGCCATCCTCAAACAATAAATGTAATTCAAACTAGAGCCGAACCAATGGGTTTAAAAGTTTTAGTTGGAAAAGAAGATGAAGTTTTAGATCAATTAAAAGAGGATTTAGTTTGTGGAATTTTACAATATCCTGGAACTTTAGGAGATATTAAAGATCCTAGTGAAGCAATTAGCAAAATTCATAAAAAAAACGGTAAGGCTGTATTAGCTTGTGATTTATTAGCATTAGCAAAATTAAAAACACCAAGAGAACTTGGTGCTGATATAGCTGTTGGGAGCTCTCAGCGATTTGGAATACCAATGGGGTATGGAGGTCCACATGCAGCATTTTTTGCAACTAAAGACGAGTATAAGAGATCGATGCCTGGTAGAATTGTTGGTGTGTCAGTTGATAGACATGGTAACAAGGCATACAGATTATCTTTACAAACTAGAGAGCAACACATCAGAAGAGATAAGGCGACGAGCAATATTTGTACTGCACAAGCTTTATTAGCAATAGTTTCAGCAGCATATGCTATTTATCATGGTCCAGATGGAATTAAAAATATTTCTGAAAGAGTTTCTCAATTAGCAAAAAGTTTTGCTGATAAAATAAAACAGTCAGGTTATGAAATTTATTCTGATTATTTTTTTGATACTGTTACAATTATTACTAAAGAAAAGACTGATCAAATTTATAAAAATGCTCTAAATCAGAAAGTTAATATACGAAAAGTAAATTCTGAAATGCTTGCGGTCTCTTTTGATGAAAGAAAAAACGTTTATAGAGTAAATCAATTATTAAAAATTTTTAATGCTGCAGAATCAATAAAAAAAGAGGATCCTTCAGTTAAATTACCTAATTTACCAAAAAATTTATTAAGAACTTCAAAATATTTAGAGCATCCAATTTTTAACTTATATCATTCAGAAACTGAAATGCTTAGATATCTTAAAAAGCTAGAGGATAAGGATATAGCATTAAATAGAACTATGATAGCACTTGGTTCGTGCACAATGAAGTTAAATGCTGCCGCTGAAATGATCCCGATTTCTTGGAAAGAATTTGCAGAACCTCATCCTTTTGTTCCAGTTGAACAAATGGAAGGTTTTAGAGATTTGTTTACTGATTTAAAAAATTGGTTAAGATCTATAACAGGTTTTTCCGGTGTTTCTCTACAACCTAATGCAGGCGCTCAAGGAGAATATGCAGGTCTAATGGTTATAAGAAAGTACCACTTAGATAGAGATGATGCTCATCGTAATATATGTTTAATCCCAAGTTCGGCACATGGTACAAATCCAGCAAGCGCACAAATGGTTGGAATGAAAGTCGTTGTTGTTAATTGTGATAAAGAGGGAAATGTAGATTTCGATGATTTAAAGAAAAAAGTAGAGCAACATTCAGAAAATCTTGCAGCTTTAATGGTAACTTACCCATCTACCCATGGAGTATTTGAGGAAAAAATAACTGATATTTGTGAGTTGGTTCATAAACATGGTGGACAGGTCTATATGGATGGAGCAAATTTAAATGCCCTTGTTGGAGTTGCAAAGCCTGGAAATTTTGGTCCAGATGTTTGTCATATTAATCTGCATAAAACATTTTGTATTCCTCACGGTGGTGGCGGACCTGGAATGGGACCAATAGCTTGTAAAAAACATTTACAAGTTTATCTGCCTAATCATCCAGTAATAAAAGATTGTGGACCAACAAGTGGAATTGGAGCAGTATCAGCAGCTCCTTGGGGTAGTTCAAGTATTCTATCAATCTCTTGGATGTATATTAAAATGATGGGATCAGAAGGATTAAAGCTTGCTACTCAAGTTGCAATTTTAAACGCAAATTATATTGCTCATAGACTTAAAGATCATTTTCCTATTTTGTACAAAGGTGCAAATGGCAATGTTGCACACGAGTGCATAATTGATATTAGAAATATTAAATCTGAAACAGGGGTAACTGAAGAAGATATTGCAAAAAGAATGATAGATTTTGGATTTCACGCACCAACTATGTCATGGCCTGTAGCTGGCACTATGATGATAGAGCCAACTGAAAGCGAAGGTTTATCAGAAATAGACAGATTTTGTGACACTTTAATTAAGATTAAACAAGAAATTGAAAAAATTAAATCAGGTGAATTTGATAAAATTGATAATCCAATTAAAAACGCTCCTCACACTGATACTGAATTATCATCAGATGTATGGGAACATAAATATTCAAGACAAGAAGCAGCATATCCTGCAAGTTTTTTAAAACAAAACAAATTTTGGCCTCCAGTTGCTCGGGTAGACAATGTTTATGGAGATAAAAATATATTCTGCACATGTCCAAGTATGGATGAGTTTAAAGAAGACGCAGCATAGCCTTAATGCGAATTGCAGTAATCGGATCAGGAATCTCTGGTTTATCAGCAGCACAAAAGCTTTCCAAAAAACATCATGTTGATTTATTCGAAAGCGAAGATCATTTTGGTGGTCATTCATATACTTTAGATACTTTAATTAATGGTAAAAAAGTTCCTGTAGATATTGGCTTTATTGTTTTTAATCATGAAACTTATCCAAATCTCATAAATTTTTTTAACGAATTAAAAATTGAAATTGAAAAAAGCGATATGTCATTTTCTGTTTCTGTAAAAGATACAAATTATGAATATTGTGGTAGAGGTTTAAACGGAATTTTTGCAAATAAAGCTAATCTTTTTAATTTAAAATTTTTAAAAATGTTTTTTGATATTATAAATTTCTACAAAAAGTGTGATCAAATTAAAAGTTTAAATGAAGAGATTACTCTTGGTGAATTTCTTGAAAAAAATAAATGGTCAAAAAATTTTATTAATTTTCATCTAATCCCAATGGTTTCTGCTATCTGGTCTATGCCCCCAGTAGAAGCAAATCAAATGCCAATTAAATTTTTTTTAAAATTTTTTCAAAATCATGGACTTTTTAAATTAAAAAATAGACCACAATGGTACACAGTTACCAACAGAAGTAGAACTTATGTAGAGAAAGTATTAACTCAAATAAGTGGAGAATATTTTAAAAATTATAAGATTAGTTCGATAAAAAGAAATAAAATTGGTGTTCAAATATATTACGGTGCTAGTAACGAATTTTTTGACTATGATAAAGTTGTCATCGCTACTCATGCAGACGATGCATTGAAAATTTTGAGTGAGCCGACTGAGGATGAAAAAAAAATACTTTCAAATTTTAAATATAAATCCAATCTAGCAGTAATACATACTGACGATGTATGTATGCCAAACAATAAAAAAGTTTGGTCTTCATGGAATTCCTCAGTTGATAAATCAGATATTAGTAAGACATCATTAACTTATTGGTTGAACTTATTACAAAATCTGAAGACAGAAAAAAATATTTTCTTAACCTTGAATCCTTTTTTTGAAATAGATCAAAAAAAAATCCTACAAAAAGTTACTTTTACCCACCCTTATTTTGATCAAGATGCTTTGAATAATCAAAAATTATTAAAAGAAATACAAAATAAAAGAAATGTATTGTTTTGTGGAAGTTATTTTGGTTACGGTTTTCATGAAGATGGAATAAAATCATCCATTAATATGATTGAAAACCTAAATGATTAAAAATTCCAATATTTACGAAGGTAAAGTAATTCATAAAAGATTTAAGCCAAAATATCACTTTTTTAAATACAACGTTTTCTCACTCTTTTTAGATCTTGATGAAATTAATTTGATACAAAAAAAAATTAAAATTTTTTCTAACAATAGTTTTAATATTTTAAGTTTTTATGACAAAGATCACGGACCTAGAGATGGTAATGATTTAAAAGCCTGGGTAATAGAAAATTTAAAATCAAACAACATTCAATTTGAAAACATAAAGGTAAAATTGCTTTGTTATCCTAGAATATTTGGTTATGTATTTAATCCATTAAGTATTTTTTTCGTTTATGATAATCATTCAAAAATTATAGCTATATTGTATGAAGTTAAAAATACATTTGGCGAGCAACATACTTATATATTTAAAGTCAACGACGAAAAAATAATTACAAATAGCTGTGAGAAGAAATTTTTCGTTTCACCATTTATTGAAATGAAAAGTAAATACAATTTTAGAATCCTCAAACCTGAAAAAATGTTATCCGTAATAATTGATCAAAGTGATAAGGAGGGAAAATTGTTATATGCTTCACAAGATGGGGTTGCAAAAGAAATTAACAATAAAAATATGCTTATATCTTATATTTCTCACCCTTTAATGACCTTTAAAGTTATTGCCGCAATTCATTTTGAAGCATTAAAATTATGGTTAAAGGGAGTTAAGTTAGTTAAAAAAAACATAAAAATAAAAAATAATATTACGTTTGAAAAAAAATGAATTTTAACCTTTTGTCAGATAAAATCGTATTTAATTCTCTAAAACTAATAAAGC
>CACKCQ010000014.1 GCA_902598655.1 uncultured Pelagibacteraceae bacterium | reverse complement strand
GTTGGATCCTTCACTTACTTATTCAAGTGCAATTTTTGAAAAACAAAAAGACGATTTATTTTCTGCTCAACTAAATAAATATAAAAAGCTTACAGAATTAATAAAGCCAAACGTAGGAAATAAAATTTTAGAAATTGGCTGTGGCTGGGGTGGCTTTGCTGAATATGTGGGTAAAAATTATGATGTAAAATTAGATTGTATAACAATTTCTAAAGAGCAATTTGAATTTTCAAAAAAAAGAATATTTGAAAATGGATTGAATGAAAAAGTGAATATATTTTTGAAAGATTATAGAGATGTAAAAGACAAATATGACTCTATCGCATCTATAGAAATGATAGAAGCGGTTGGGCAAAATTATTTAGTCAATTATTTTAAAAGTATTAAAAAAAATCTATCTGAGAATGGAAGGGCCGCGATACAAGCGATAACAATCGATGATAGTTTATTTGACAGATATAAAACCAAAGAAGACTTTATACAAAAATACATATTTCCTGGAGGTTTTTTGCCATCAAAAAGAAAATTATATGATTTATCTAGTAGCAACGGTTTAGAAATTAAAAAATACGAGTCATATGGCTCTCACTATTCCAATACTTTAAAAATATGGAGAGATGAATTCCTAAAAAAATGGGAAGAGATTTCAAAACATGGATTTGATAATAAATTTAAACGTATGTGGCATTTTTATTTGTCATATTGTGAAGCTGGGTTTAAATCAAAGAATATAGATTTAATTCAATTTTCCATGCAAAATAAAATTTAATATGATTAACAAAAAATTTTTTAAAGTATTTTTATTGATAATTTTCACAGGATTAATTACAAGCTGTATAAATAATCAATCTATGAAACCAGAAGATTTTAAAGATCAAAAACCAAGACTAATAATTGAAGAATATTTAAGCGGAAACGTCAAAGCTTGGGGTATACTACAAAACAGATCAGGTAAAGTTACAAGACAATTTTCAGCAGACCTAGACGGTAAGTGGGATGGCAAACAACTTATATTAGACGAAAAATTTATTTGGAATGATGGTGAAATACAAAATAGGCAATGGGTAATAGATAAAATTGATGAACATAATTACGAGGGAACTGCAGGCGATGTAGTTGGTAAGGCTAGGGGGTATTCATATGGCCCAGCATTTAAATTTGAGTATGTTTTGTTAGTTCCTGTGAAAGGAAAAAATATCAAAATTACTTTTGATGATTGGATATTTATGCAAGACGAAAGAGTAGCTATCAACAGAGCTAAGATGACAAAATTTGGAATTAAAGTTGCAGAGTTGACTGTGATGTTTGTTAAAGATTAATTTTATTTTTTTTGTAATTTAGTTAATTTCCGTATTAAATAAAAATATAATCGATCAGGTATTATTTTTAAAAATTTAAGTATCAAAGTTAATTCTTTTGGGTAGTGTATTTCAAAATTAGAACCATTAATAAGCCCATCATAAATTTTGTCTGCCGAGAATTCTGGAGTTTTTAGAAAAGGCATCTTAAAATCATTCTTATCAGTCATTGGTGTTTTGATAAAACCTGGAGAAACTAAACAAACCCTCACGCCATATCTTCCAAAATCAAAATGTAAACTTTCAGCAAGATTACTTAAAGCAGCTTTGGATGGTCCATAGCCACTTGAGTTAGGTAAGCCTTTGTATCCTGCAATCGAAGATACAATGGTAATAATACCTTTTCCTCTTTCTCGAAAATGAGTTTCAACTGCTTTTATACAATTTAATGTTCCAAAAAAATTTACTTTAAATACATTTTCAATTTGCTCTACATCAATTTCTTTTTCTTTTTTTGGATCCCAAGTTCCCGTAGAAAAAAAACAAATTTCGATGTCACCAAGTTCTTTTTTTATATTTTCAAAAACAGACTTACACTTTTCCTTATCATTTACATCAAGTGGAAAAGATTTAATATTTTGATGCTTATCTTCGATTTCTTTTAATAAATTTTCTCTTCTTGCAGAAATAGCAACTGTCCATCCATTATTAGCAAATTTTAACGCAAGTGCTTTGCCAATTCCTGTACTTCCGCCGGTGATCCAAATTACTTTATTATTCATATTTAACTGCTGTATAGTACTTAAATGCTAAAAAATAAAATTTTATCTTTTATTCTCTTTGCAATTACTACGTTTTCAGCTTCATTTATTGGAGGTTTGGTTACTATAAATTTTAAAGAACCTTGGTATTCAAATTTATCTAAACCTCAATACAATCCACCAGATTGGATATTTGGGCCAGTATGGACATTACTTTATTTATTTATGACAATAGCCATATGGAATGCTTGGCATAAAAACACAAAAAATTTAAATATTGTATTTTTATATTTCATTCATCTTTTTTTTAATACAACTTGGAGTGTTGTTTTCTTTGGTTTCCATAATATTTCTTTAGCAATTTTAAATCTTGTTGTGTTAATTATATTTATTGTTTTATTGGTATTTAAATATAAGAATATAAGTCAATTAAGCATGTACTTGATGATTCCATATTTGTTATGGTGTTGTTTTGCATTGCTTTTAAATATAAACATTTTTTTGATAAACTAATATGGATGATGTTGTAATAGTAGGTGGTGGTATAATTGGAGCTGCAACTGCATACTTTATGTCCAAAGAAGGCAGAAAAGTAAAAGTCATTGAAAGGGATCCAACTTATAAAACTGCATCATTCCCATTATCACTTGGTGGATTTAGACGACAGTTTTTTCAAAAAGAAAATATTCTTTTAGGAAAATTTGCAAGGGAATTTATATTTCAAATACCAGAATTATTGAAAACTGAAAAAAATCCAAATCCAACAGCTAGCATGGTGCCCAATGGATATCTTCTAATGTTTGGACCAGATCATGCAGAAGAGCAATACAGAGCTTTAGAAAATCATAAAGAATGTGAAGCGGGTACAAAAAATATTAAAGGTTCTGAATTGAAAAACTATTTTCCTTACATTAATGAGGAAGGAATTGAAACTGCAACATTTACTGATAACAAGAGTGAGGGATGGATTGATCCATTTTTATTTCATAGCGCTTTAAAGCATAAAGCAATTGATCTTGGGGCAGAATTTATTAAGGGAGAGGTTAAGAGCCTATCTGAAATTAATGCAAAGACAATTATTTCCGCAGCTGGGTGCTGGACTAAGGAACTACTTGAAGATATTCCTGTAGTACCTCAAAAACATACAGTCTTTAGAGTTAAATGTCCTAAACATATTCCAGAGATGCCATTATCTGGAGATTTAACAACAGGAGTATATTGGCGACCAGAAGGAAAAGAATATTTAGCAGGTTCTCCAATTTCAGTTTTTGATGCAGAAGATCTCGAACCTGCATGGAATGATTTTGAAGAATTAGTTTGGCCTGCTCTTGCAAAAAGAATACCAGCATTTGAAGAACTCAAATTAACAGGTGGATGGGCTGGATATTATGATTGTAACAAATTAGATAATAATGCTGTAGTTGGAAAACATCCAAAATATGAAAATGTTTACATGGCCTCAGGATTTACTGGCAGAGGTTTAATGCAAGCACCAGGAATTGGTAGAGCTCTAACTGAATTAATAACTACAGGCAGTTATCAAACTATAGATATTAGTGTTTTCGCAGTCGAAAGAGTATTAAATAGTTCTGCAAGACCCGAGCCCTACGTCTTATAATTTTTTTACGTAAACTCCCATCATCCCATTAAAAAAAGATACGGCAATTATAAGAATTTGACCTTTTAGTGAGTAAAAATCAAATGATGGATAAAAACTGATAGCTATACTCAAAAAAATATAGGTTAATAAAAAGGGTCTATAAAATTTCTTTAAAAATTTCATAAAAATTCTAATTAAATTTTTACAAGCATTTTTCCTATGTTTTTACCTTCTAATAAATCAATGAATGATTTTGGCGTATTTTCTATACCCTCGTAAACAGTTTCTTTAAATTTAATTTTATCTTCTAATAGCCATTTAGCCATATCGGTTTCAAACTGTTCTCGATCATCTTCATGATCAAAAATTATAAAACCTTTAATAGTTAGTCTTTTTACAAGAACATGAGCCATATTTTTTAAACCAGAGCCAGGATTAGTTGCATTCATTTGGGATATCCTTCCACAAATTACAATTCTTCCAAAGTTCTTCATTTGAAAAATAGCTGACTCTAAGAAATCGCCACCTACATTATCAAAATATAAATCAAATCCTTCAGGACAAACTTCTTTAAGATGCAAAACAAGATTTTCAATTTTTTTATAGTTAAACGCATGATCAATTTTTAAATCATTTTTCAGCCATTTAACTTTTTCATCAGATCCTGTACTTGCAATTACTTTACAACCCATATTTTTTGCAATTTGACAAACAGTAGATCCAACACTACCTCCAGCTGAAGAAACAAGGATTGTTTGACCTGGTTTTAATTCACCATGTTTAAAAAGTCCTATATAAGCTGTATGACCTGTCATTCCAAGTGGACCCAGATATGTTTGAATAGGAATATTCATTGGCTCAATTTTTTTTAGATCATTGGAATTACAAACAAAGTAATCTCTCATTCCGAAATTACTAAAAACAATATCTCCTTCTTTAAAATTTTTGTCTTTAGACTCTTTAACTATACCTAAAGCATAACCTTCCATCTCTTCACCAATATTAAAAGGCGGTTTATAGTTTTTTCTTTCAGTCATCCTTGCCCTCATATAAGGATCAACTGAAATCCATAAATTTAAAACCAATATATTGTTCTTAGTATCTAAAGATATCTCCTTAGTTTTTATTTCAAAGTCAGTTTCTTTTGGTAAACCTGTAGGGATATAGTTTTTTAAAGCTACAAATTTGCTTGTTACAGGCATTAATTATGATCCCCAAATAATATCAAGTATTCTCTCTCTTTTGCATGCTTTCTTATATTTTAAATAATTTTCTAAATATACTTGATAGTAATCTTGATGTTTATCCTCTGCTTTGTAAAAAATTTCAAATTCTTTAACATATGTGACTACCTTCTTTTTAAATTTCTTTTCTAATCTTTTTATATCTTTATCAATTAAATCTTTCTGATAATCGTTTTCATAAAATGCTACAGATCTGTAGCTGTATCCTTTATCGCAAAACTGGCCATAAGCATCAAATGGATCAATATTAAGCCAGAAATTTTTTAAGAGTTCTTTATAGGATATTTTCTCCTTGTCATAAATTATTTCAACAACCTCAAAATGACCAGTATCTCCATAAGTGACTTCCCTATATGTTGGATTTGCAGTGATCCCTCCTGAGTAACCAGATATAACTTCTTCTACACCTTCCAACATTTCAAAAGACTCTTCCATGCACCAGAAGCAACCTCCTGCAAAATACGCTTTATCTTTTGAATGAGAGAATGATGTCGAGATAAGAAATAGTAAAAAAAAGTAATAAAATAACCTCATATACAAAATATATAATAATGAGGGTTTAAATCTATGGTATTAAAGGTAGCTACTTATTTAAGTAGCATACCTTTAATAAATCTATTTTATTTTTTTTGATATTTAGCAGCCTCTTCTGATCCACTAGTTGCAGACCCTTTACTGTAAGAATGCGCACCCATTCCTGCTAATTGGCCATCTTTTACGATCAAATATTGATTTCTAATTTCATTTCCTTCAAAGAAACATTCTAATATTTCTCTAACACCATCTGCATATCTTGCTTGAGCAGATAAAGATGTACCAGAAGTGTGTGGTGTCATTCCATGATTTGGCATTGTTCTCCATACATGATCATTTGGAGCGGGCTGAGGAAACCATACATCACCTGCGTAACCACTTAGTTGTCCGCTTTTTAGTGCTTTTGCTATTGCGTCTCGATTACAAATTTTACCTCTTGCAGTGTTAACTATGTATGCTCCTTTTTTCATTTTGCTTATCATTTCATCATCAAACAAATTTTCAGTTTCAGGATGAAGTGGGCAATTAATTGTAACAACATCGCAAACTTTTACCATAGACTCTACTGACTCATGAAAAGTTAAATTTAGTTCTTTTTCAACACTCTCAGGTAATTTATGTCTGTCAAAATAGTGCAAATGAACATCAAATGGTTTCATTTTTCTAAGTGCATCTAATCCTATTCTTCCAGCAGCAACAGTTCCTATATGCATTCCTTCAACGTCATAACTTCTTTGAACAGCATCTGCAATATTCCATCCACCTTCATTAACTATTCTATGTTGATTATGATAATCTCTAACCATTGAAACAATCATCATGACTATGTGTTCAGCAACTGATCTTGAATTACAAAAAGTTACTTCAACAACATCAATTTTATTATCCATTGCTGCTTGTAAATCAACGTGATCAGAACCTATTCCTGCTGTAATTGCCATCTTAAGGTTTTTAGCTTTAGCAATTCTTTCTTTAGTTAAATAATAAGGGAAAAATGGTTGAGAGATAACAATGTCAGCATCAACAATATGTTTATCCGCTTCACATCCATCTCCATCTTTACTGTTAGTAACAACCAACTCGTGTCCATTACTCTCTAAAAACTTTCTCAAACCAAGTTCACCTGAAACACAACCAAGTAATTGGCCTGGTGTAAAATCTCTTCCTTTAGGCGATGGCAATGTCATTCCATCTGGATATTTCTCCAATTTTGGTAAATCCGACAGAGGATAAGATTTAGGCATTCCTCCTTTTGGATCATCATACAATACACAAAGTACTTTCATTTTTACTCCTATTACTAGCTTCTTAAAGCTGAATTATTAATTATTATTTGAAAAGACTAGCATAAGTTAAATAGGACTAGCAAACAAATTGTGTTTATTTTGGGTAATTCCTTTTAGCAATAAATTTGTTCAAGATTATGCCGAAAACTATCACAATAATTGATCCACTTATAACTGGGGATATTAAATATTCAAAAGAAACTGATCCCATGATCACAATTATAGGATTCCCTCCTGCAGGAGGGTGGGTTACATTAAGAATGATCATTAATCCGACTCCTATTCCAACAGCCACAGGTATAATAATATATATCGGGAGCGGAACGAAATTCACGAATATCACACCAACAAGCGAGGTTAAAAAATGACCAAAAAATATATTTTTAGGTTTTGCAAAAGGACTTTCTGGATAACCATAAAGTAAAACCATTGTAGAACCAAAGGAAGCAATCAAAAATAATCCATAAGGTGTTTTATAAGTAAGCAATGATAAAACCCCAATTGTCAAAGTAGAAAATATTGCAGCGATAACAGGTTTTTTAATATCTAAATTATTCATCAATGCTGAGTTTCTTAAGTGCAATTAATGGCATTAATACACAGTTTTTTCTAGATATATTTTTTTTATTAAACAATTTATTAAATTTATTTAGATTTTTTGGCAAAGGTTTAATTTCATTTTCAAAATAATTGATAAGATTTTTTAATAAGTAATTCACTTTATTTTTACTTTTTTTGATAAGTTTATGAGATATTAAGCTTGCAGAAGCTTGACAGTAAACACAGGACTTTGTCTGATACCCAATATCTTGTATTATGTTTTTCTTAATATTAACTCTCATTTCAATTACATCGCCACAAGTCTTATTTTTATATTTCGATCTATGAGTGTAATCTTTTAATATTTTATTATTAGTCGTTTCGGATGCAATTTTTATTATATCTAAATCCATATTTATTTAATAATATCACTAAAAATTTATAAAAAATAAATTAATTTATGCCTGATTTAAAAAATCCTAAAGTAGCTATTCCAATTGTTTTATTTGCAGGCATACTTTGGTCATTTGGACCATATGTTGTAAGACATATAGATCAACCCGAAACTGTCCCTTGGCAATACTTGTTTGCAAGAGGTATTGTTATTTTTTTATTGCTCAATGTTTACTTATTTTTGGAAGAAGGAATTTCATTTTATAAAAATTATTTAAAAATTGGGATATCTGGAATTATAGGTGGTGTCGGTTTAGGAACAGCAATGATAACTTTTATTTGGTCAATTACTAACACGACTGCAGCAGTAACTCTATTATGTTTAGCTGCAATGCCTTTTATAACTGCACTACTTGGCTTCCTTTTCTTGAAAGAAAAAATATCAATCACAGTTTGGATATCAATTTTAGTCGCAGCATTTGGTATAATTGTAATGGCCTACGGTAATACCGGAGAAAATTCTTTAATGGGTTTAATATTTGGATTAGTATCAGCACTAGGTTTTTCAATTTTTTCAGTAAGTCTGAGATGGAGAAAACAAACTCCCAAGTTTACAACTGTTGCTATAGCTGGATTATTTTGTTTTTTATTTTCAACAGTTATGCTTTTAAATAACGATGCAAATTTCTTATCTTCAAATAAAAATGAAGCATTATTTGCCACTCATGGAACACTTGTGTGCATGGGCTTAATTCTTTATTCAATTGGATCTAAACATATTCCTGCAGCTGATTTAACGCTATTGTCTTTGACTGAAGTAATAGGAGGAATATTTTGGGTTTGGCTTCCGTGGCTTGGAATAAATGAAATTCCTTCAACCAACACAATTATTGGTGGCTTCTTTATTTTTTTAGCTATATTTTATTATAGTATGATAATGCAATCTAATAGAAGATTTATTGGATTAAATTAATTTTACATGGTTCAAAATAATAAGATTGTTAATAGTTGGAATGAATGGGATCCATTAAAACATGTAATTGTTGGAAGAGCAGATGGTACTTGTATTCCAGCACCTGAACCTGCTTTAGATGCTAAAGTTCCAGAAGACTCTGATATGCGAGGAACTTATGGTCCAAGAACTAAGGACACTGTGGATAAAGCTAATGAACTATTAGATAATTTTTCAAATTTGCTTGAAAAAAGGGGTATAAAAGTTGATAGACCAACACCTTTAGATTTTAATCAACCAACATCAACTCCTGACTGGAAAGCCGAAACTATGTTTGGATGCATGCCACCTAGAGATGTTTTGTTAACTGTGGGAAATGAAATATTAGAAGCTACAATGAGCTACAGGTGCAGATGGTTTGAGTACCTATGTTACAGACCATTATTAAAAGACTATTATAATAAAGATCCAAATATGAGACATGAGTCAGCTCCAAAGCCTAGATTAACAGATGCAGACTATAGAAAAGACTATTTATCAGATAAAATTGGTGTAACAAAAAGACTTGAATGGACAGAAAATAAATACTTTGTCACAACTGAGGAAGAGCCATTATTTGATGCCGCAGATATTCTAAGATTTGGAAAGGATTTAGTTGTACAACATGGATTTACAACTAACTTAAAAGGAATTGATTGGATAAAAAGACATTTTAAGGATCATAGAGTTCATGCTGTAAATTTCCCAGGCGATCCTTATCCAATT
>CACKCQ010000013.1 GCA_902598655.1 uncultured Pelagibacteraceae bacterium | reverse complement strand
TATTGTTTATATTAACCCATTAAATTCTTTACGATTTGTTTTAAATAAAGTTAAGAAAGAAAAAATTAACTTAAATAAAGATTTTTATGTTTTCACAGGCTCAACTGTGGGGGTAGTTCCATTTAAAGGAAAAGGATTATACAAAGGAACGGTTGATAAAATTGGTTCTGTTAGTGTTAACATTCTTTAATGGGTCTTCATTTTAGTAAAGAAGAATTCTCAAATAGAAAAAAAAGGACACTAAACTCCATGAAAAATGAGGGTGTAGATACTCTTATTATGTTTAGACAAGAGTCTATGTATTGGCTCACTGGTTACGACACATTTGGATATGTTTTTTTTCAAGCATTAGTTTTAGATCAAAAAGGTAATGTAATATTATTAACTAGAGTCCCTGATCTAAGGCAAGCTCAAAACACATCCAATATTAGTGATATAAGAGTTTGGGTTGATAAAGATGGTGCTAATCCTGCTGATGATCTCAAAATAATTTTAGATGAATTAAATTTAAAAGGAAAAAAAATTGGAGTTGAATATGAGGCATACGGTCTAACAGGAAGAAATGCATTAAGACTTAACACAGTATTACAAAACTATTGCTCAATTGAGGATAAGTCTGAATTAATCACAAAACTAAGAGTAATTAAATCTAATGAAGAAATTAGTTATGTAAAAAAAGCAGCAAATTTAGCTGACAAGGCTTTGGATGAAGTTTGGAAGCATGCAAAAGCTGGAGTAAGTGAGTCTAAAATTTTAGCTGAAATGAATAGGGTTATATTTGAAGGAGGTGGAGATTATCCTGCTAATGAATTTATTATAGGGTCTGGAAAGAATGCCCTACTCTGTCGATATCAAGCAGAAAAACAAATACTTAATAATCAAGATCAGTTAACCATTGAATGGGCTGGAACCTATAGGCACTATCATTCAGCAATGTTTAGAACAATACCAATAGGAAAAGCAGATCCAAAACATCATAAAATGCATGAAGCATGCGTTGAAGCTCTTACAAATTGTGAAAATAAATTAAAGCCTGGAAATAAAATTGGAGAAGTTTTTGATGTTCACGCAAAAACTTTTGATGATCATGGTTTTAAAAATTCCAGAATGAATGCGTGCGGCTACTCATTAGGAGCAACTTTTTCTCCAAACTGGATGGATTGGCCAATGTTATACACAGGAAATCCATATGAAATCCAACCAGGAAATATATTTTTTATGCATATGATATTGATGGACTCTGAAAATCAATTAGCAATGAATTTAGGTGAAACATATCTTGTTACTGAAAAAGGTAATGAAAGATTAGGTAATCAAAAAATAGATTTAATTATTATTTAATATTTTGTTTTTAGCTTTAGTAAATTCTTCTTTAGTAAGCACACCTTGTTTATATAAATTATTAAGTTGTTTTAATTCTTCTATAAAATTGTTTGAATTTGTATTTAAGCTATCAGTATTTTTTTTTGTTACTTTAGTTTTCTTTTCAATATTTTTTTCATCGTTAATGTAACCTGTTTCGATGTTTATTCCAGGTAAACTATATATATCACCGTCGTAAAAACCTGCATCTTGAATTTTTTTTGCTACTAAATATGGATCTTTAAGATCTGATCTTTTTATTTTTATTTTTTTTCCACCATTCTTCCAAACTATTTGTCTTTTTTTTGCAAAAGTAAAGCAAGGAGAGCCGTTGGAAGATTTTTCACATTTTCTCTCTGCCTTATTAACAGTGTTATTATCTATACAACCATAAGCTCTATATTCTGCAGGACAATAATAATAATAAGCTGACTTTCCATCTTGAGAAACTGCCATGATTGAGGGATCATTTTTTCTTTTTTTGTCAGCGGAAAATTTTTTGTTGCCTGCTCCATACATATACATCATCAAATATTCCATGATCTCTTTTGATAATTTTAGCTCGCCCTTCCCATTTTTTGCATGTGAATTTAATGGAAGTAATAATAAGGTAGATATTAAAAATATTCTAAAAAAATTCATTTAGTTATAGTACTAACAAAAAGCTTTTGTTTAAAGTTATTTTGTACAACCAAATGGGATTATTAATTATTGGATTTCCATTTTTTATTACAACCAAAGAAAGAAATATATTTTTCATTATCTTTAGTATTCATATTTTTTGTAACTTCATGAATTAATTCACCAGTTGATCTATTTAAAAATACCGATTCTGAGTATTTTTTTTCTTTATCTATATTTTTAAATAAAATGGTGTCGTTTTTAGCAATTCTAACATCATCTTTACTAATATCTGAATAAGTATCTATAAATTCTGATAAACCATTAATAGTAAGTTTGCTTGGTTGTGCTGCTACAACTTTTAAAACTTTTTTTTTATCAACTTCAATATTATCTGCAGTAAACGTTTGATAATTAAAATCTTTATTTTTGATCATTATTTTTTCTAATTTACAATCAAATGTAATTTTAAAATCATGGATAATATCTGTATTTTTTGAATAGCTAATGGATGTTGAAAAAAGTAAAATTACTATTGAAAATATAATTTTCATTTATTTACCATATCGTATTTTATTATGTAAATCGTGTGCACTTTGCCACCCATTTTCTAATCTTGGTCCTCCAAAATAATCACCGCATAAACCTAATTTTAAAGACTTATTCCATAAAGATAATTGTTTAAGTGGCTTTGAATTAGATGAATACATCCAGCCATGAATTCTTGAGTGATGAATTTTTTTGATTTTTAACTTTGTTAATTTTTCAAATTTTTTAACTAGTTGATTTGTATAGTATTTTCTTTTGTTTCTATAATCTTTTGTAAATTTATTACCGTATTTGTATGTGCTTTGAAGTGTCCATAAATCATACTTAAAGTTAAATCTTTTCTTGCTATTTTCATATGCAGCCCAACCAAGCATTTCATCATTAAAAAAGTAACTACTATTAGATTGTTTAAGCTTATTGGTAACAATCATTACTGTTAAATTGGCATCCATTTTAACTTTTTGATTTAAATAGGATTTATTTAAGTATTTTCGTCCTAAATTCTTACTTTGGGGAAATGGGCAAGTCAAAATAAGATTTTTACATTTTTGTTTTACATCATTTTTGAATTTTAATTCCCAATGATGATTTAATCTTTTTATATTTATTAGCTCGTGTTCAAAATTACATTTAATTTTCTTTAAAAAATGTTTGCTAATAGAGTTGTTTCCTTTTGTTCCAATTAATTTTAAATGATTTTTAATTTCTTTGACTGTTTTATGCAGAAATAAATGATTTCCTCCCCACTTTTTTAAAACTTTTTTCTTAATAAGTTGATTAGTAAATGTTTTAAATTTTGTAGATTTTGGAGAGATATATTGAAGTCCATGGTCAAATCCGACTTTATCTTTATATTTTTTAAATGAACTTCTTCCACCATATCCTCTTGCTTTATCATAAACTGCAACGGAATATTTTTTATTTAATAAGTTTGCGATTGTTGATCCAGAAATTCCTGACCCTATGATGCAAAAATCAAGCATGATTTGTAACTTGATTGATTAACAAAGATACTCAAGTGCCTTTAGTATTCCACCTTTTTTATAAGGTATTTTAGATTTCATTAAACCCATTTCAACACCTGCCAATGTTCCAGCTAACATTAGTTCATTAAAATCACCTAAATGGCCAATTCTAAAAATTTTACCAGCAACTTTTGCAAGTCCAGTGCCTAATGACATGTTGTAATGATCTAAAATAGTTTTTCTTAAAAAATCTGCATCATGACCATCTGGAACCATTACTGCTGTTAATGAGTCAGAGTATTCTTCAGGGTTTTTACAAAGTATTTCTAATCCCCACGAGTTAACTGCAACTCTTGTGGCTTCTGCAAATCTTTTGTGTCTCTTGAAAACATTATCTAAACCTTCTTCTGTAAGCATATTGATTGCTTCATCCAAACCATAAAATAAATTTGTAGCTGGTGTGTAAGGAAAGTAACCTTTTTTATTATTTTCTAACATCGGTCCCCAATCCCAATATGATTTTGGTAATTCAGATGTTTTATACGCTTCTAAAGCTTTAGAACTTATTGCATTAAAAGAAAGTCCTGGTGGTAAAAGCAATCCTTTTTGAGAACCACCCACAGTAACATCAACTTTCCAATCTTCATGTCTATAATCTATAGAACCTAATGAAGATATCGTATCAACAAATAATAAAGCTGGATGTTCCGCATTATCCATAGCTTTTCTAATTTCTCCAATTCTACTTGTAACACCAGTAGAAGTTTCATTATGTACAGCACAAACTGCTTTAATTTTTTTATCTTTGTCTTCTTTTAATTTTTGTTCAACGATGTTTGGATCTACGCCTGTTCTCCAATCACCTTCAACAAAGTCAACTTCAATTTTAAATTTTTGAGCAATATCCCACCAAAGAGTTGAGAAATGTCCAGTTTCAAACATCAAGATTTTATCTCCAACACTTAAAGTGTTTACAAGCGCAGCTTCCCAAGCTCCTGTTCCTGAAGCTGGAAAAATTATTACTGGCTCAGAAGTTTTGAAAATTAATTTTATTCTATCTAAAACTCTTAATCCTAATTCAGCAAAGTCAGGACCTCTATGATCTATAGTTGGATAATCCATAGCTCTTAAAACTCTATCTGGAACGTTTGTTGGTCCTGGAATTTGTAAAAAATGTCGACCAGGTCTTATATTATTTGAAATTGCCATACCGCTGTATATGCTAAAGAAATTATATAAGCAAATTTATAATGTATGACAAATAGTAGTAATTTAATCGATAGCTTAGAAGTTTATGTTCTTAATAATCCAGATGAAGTAAAGCCACATTGGGTTAGTCACTTTATTGTACCAACAGCTAATGAACTCTTAATTAAAATTAAAACTAAAGATGGTCATTCAGGATTTGGTTTAGCAACAAGCTACACTGATATTACTCCGATCATCAAACCATTTTCAAATGGCTTCCAAGATTTAATAATTGGAGAAGATCCATTTTGCCCCGAAAAAATTTATGAAAAAATTTTCAAATTAACTGATACTCGAACCGGTAGCGAAAAAGGTTGGAGCAGAGAAGCATTAATCAGAATTTCAGCAGCTTTAGATATTGCTTGTTGGGATTTAATAGGAAAGGCATCAAACATCCCATTGTATAAATTGTTTGGAGGATACAGAAATAAAATTCCTGTTTATGTTACATGTGCTTACTACAGAGATGGTAAAGATGAAAAAGAATTAAGAAATGAAATTAAAAAATTAGTAAATATTGGTCATCAAAGTTTTAAAGTTAAAGTTGGAGGACTTAGCATCAAAGAAGACGCTAAGAGATTAGAAATTATTAGAGATGAAATTGGAGATCAAAAAGGTTTAATGATTGATGTCAATAGAGCATGGGATCTAAAAACTGCAATTGAAGGTGTAAAAGAATTTGAGAGATTTAATCCTACATGGATTGAAGAACCAGTTAGATGGGAAGATGATAGAAGGACTTTAAAACTTTTATCAAAGCAAACCAAAATTCCATTATCAGGTGGTGAAAGTGAAATAACTATTTTTGGATGTAGGTCCATGATTGAAGAAGAGGCAATACAAATTTTACAATTTGATTGCACAATGTTTGGTGGTTTTACTAATGGAAAAAAACTTTCTGCATTGTGTGAATTAAATCATATAGATGTAGCTCCACATCATGATTGTTATATTCATGCATCATTAGTAGCATCAACTCCAGCTGGGAGAATTGTTGAGTCATTTGATGATGAAAGAGATCCTCTTCAAGCACAATTATTTGAAAATCCACATAAAATGAGTGATGGATGGATACATTTAAATGAAAAACCTGGTTTAGGTTTAGAGATTTCAGAAACCGCGTTAAAAAAGTTCGGTAAACTGGTTTACAAAAATAAATAAACCTTTAATTAAGTTTTATGCGGTTTAATTCAGATCAGATACAAAAAATTGGTAAAGAAATTAGTAGTAAAGTTGATGGAAAAACTTTATTCGATGAATTCTCGCGAGGAAGATACAGTACCGATGCTTCTGTATATCAAATTAAACCTCTTGGTGTAGTTCTTCCAAAAGATACTAATGATGTTTTAAGTTTAATGGAGTATTCACAAAAGAATTCTATACCTCTATTAGCTAGAGGAGGTGGAAGTTCTCAATGTGGCCAGACTGTTGGCGAAAGTGTTGTACTCGATTACAGCAAACATCAAAATAAAATTTTAGAACTTAATGTTGAAGAAAAATATGTATGGGTTCAACCAGGTGTCGTATTAGATCATCTAAATGCTTATTTGAAGCCTCATGGACTTTGGTTTCCAGTAGACGTTTCAACAAGCAGTAGAGCAACTATTGGAGGAATGTCAGCTAACAATTCCTGTGGATCAAGATCTTTATATTATGGCAACATGGTTCATAATGTATTAGCTATTGAAGCAATATTAGATGATGGCTCTATATTTAATTTTGATCAAATTAATAAGAATTATTTAGCCACAAAGAACAATCAAGATAGACTCTATAAAATCATAGATAAATTTATCGATGTAAGACAACAGGTTCTAGGTGAAATTGATGCTAATTGGCCAACAACACAAAGAAGAGTTGGAGGATATAACATTGATTTAATTGATCCTGAAGGCTTCAACTCATCAAATCTTCTTGTTGGTTCTGAAGGAACATTATCTTTATTTAATAAAATAAAATTAAAATTATCAGAAATACCAAAGAATAAAATTTTAGGTGTCTGCTACTTTGATAATTTTCATCAAGCAATGGAATTATCAAAAGAAATTGTAAAATTAAAACCAACTTGTGTTGAGTTGATGGACCAAAATTTATTAAATTTGGCAAAAGAAATACCAATTTATGCTGGAGGTATAAAAAAATACATAAAAGGAAATCCTGAAGCAGTTTTGATGGTTGAGTTTATTGATACAGAGAAAAGTGTATATGAAAAGAAAATAAAGGATCTAGAATACTTAGTTTTAAACCAAAACAAAAAAAATGAGTTTTCATATTATTCAGATCTATCAGAGCAGAAAGAAGTTTTTGAAATAAGAAAAGCAGGATTAAATATTTTGATGTCAATGAAAGGTGATAAAAAACCAGTTGCCTTCATTGAAGATTGCGCAGTTTCTTTAGAACACCTAGCTGACTACACGGCAAGATTAAAAGAAATATTTAAAAAATATGGGACAAGTGGAATGTTTTATGCTCATGCATCTGTTGGAACTCTTCACGTAAGACCAGTTTTAAATATGAAATCTGATAAAGATATACAAAATATGAGATCTATATCTGAAGAGGCTTTTGAAATGGTTAAAGATTATAAAGGCTCTCATTCTGGTGAGCATGGTGATGGAATTGTTAGATCAGAATTTCATGAAATGATGTTTGGTAAAAAAATCACAAATGCATTTGAGGAAATAAAAGATACATTCGATAGTAAAAACCTTTTAAATCCAGGTAAAATTGTTCGACCATTTAAATCAAATGATAGATCTTTAATGAGATACAAATCAGGTTATCAAACAGAAAATATAGATACACATTATGATTGGTCAAACTGGGGCCAATTCTCTGATGCTGTTGAGATGTGTAATAACAATGGTGCTTGCAGAAAATTAGATTCTGGTGTGATGTGTCCATCATACAGAGTAACTAAAGAAGAAAAAGATTTAGTCAGAGGTAGAGCAAATACTTTAAGATTAGCTTTATCTAATCAACTTCCAGAAGGTTCATTTGCATCAAAAGAAATGTATGAAACTATGGAGTTATGTGTAAGCTGTAAAGCTTGTCAAAGAGAATGTCCTATGTCGGTTGATATGGCTAAGATGAAATCTGAGTTTCTCTCTCATTACTATAAAAAATTTAGTATGCGAATTAAAGATAGAGTTATCTCAGATATGCCAAGACTTATTTGGTTATTAAAGATTGTTGCTCCTATATTCAACAAGGTTAAAAACCTACCACTAATCTCAACAATCGTTGAAAGGTTTGGTTTTGCAACAGCAAGGTCTATGCCTGAAGTTCAAAACCAGAATGCATTAAGAGAAATTTACGACAGTCAAACAGTATCAGAAAATAAAGTAATTCTGTTTGCAGATACATTTAATATTAATTTTGAAAATGAAAATTTAGTTTATGCAATTAAAGTACTAAATAAATTTGGATATCAAGCGGTTATACCAAGTTTTGGTAAAGATAAATTAAAGAGACCCCTTTGTTGTGGAAGAACTTATATTTCTTACGGTCAATTAGACAAAGCCTCTGACGAGCTTAATAGATTTAATGATTACGTTATTCAAAATAATTATACTGATTTACCAGTTGTAGGTATTGAACCATCCTGTTTATTAACTTTTAACGACGAATATCAAACTTTAAAAAATGTGAAAAATAGAGAACAGATTAAAAATAAATTTTATCTACTTGAGGAATTTATTTTAGAACAAATAAGAAATAATAATAAAATTAAAGCAAACAAGTTTGATCAAAATGTATTAATTCATGGACACTGTCATCAAAAATCACAAGATAGAATGAAAGGGCTAACTAATCTTTTATCAGAATTAAATATTAATAATAAAATGATAGATTCTAGTTGTTGTGGTATGGCTGGTTCATTTGGATATGACAGTAAGACTTACGATGTCTCCAAAAAAATGGCAAATCTTTCTTTGATACCTGCAATCAATAATAGTGGTGAAAAAGATTTTATAGTTGCAAATGGTACGAGCTGCAGACATCAAATATCTGATTTATCTGAGAAAAAAGGTAAGCACATCTCAGAATTATTATTTAAAATTTTTGAAACTGTTAATTAAAGAATTACTTTTCTATTATAAAAATCTTCAATTTGGTCATCTTTGTAACCAAAGATATGCATAACTTCTTTTGTATGTTCTCCTAGGTTTGGAGCACCTTTTGATTTTTCTGTTTTACTTTTTGAAAATTTAATTGGCATACCAATAGCTGTGCTTTTACCAGCTTTTTTATTATCTACTTCTATAACCATTTCTCTTTCAATTGTTTGAGGATCTTTAAACATTTCTGATATAGAGTTAATAGGTCCGCATGGTAATCCATTATCATCAAAGATTTTTAACCATTCACTAGAAGTTTTTTTAATTAGTTCTTCGTTAAGAATATCAACTAATTCTTTTAAATTTTGTTTTCGATTTAAATTTGATGTAAATTTTTCATTCTCTTGCAAGTCTTCACGACCAATTGCTTTAAGTAACATCAACCAAGTGTTTTGATTTGAAGCACCTACAGTAATCCATTTATCTTTTGTTTTAAATGCTTGATAAGGAGCTGTTAATGGATGTGCTGAACCTAAAGGTCCAGGCGACTCTCCAGTTGCACCTGCAATAGCAGACTGCCAGTAAGTATGAACAATACCTGCTTCATATAAAGAAGTATCAACTTTTTGTCCTTCACCAGTTTTTTCTCTGTGAACTAATGCTGCTAAAATTCCACTAGCCGCGAGTAAACCAGCTGTTATATCTGTAATAGGTGCACCTACTTTCATTGGTGGTTTATCTTTGCTTTCGCCAGTAATACTCATTAATCCACTCATTCCTTGCGCGACTAGATCAAATCCTCCTTTGTCTGCATAAGGACCAGTTCTACCGTATCCAGATATTTCACATAAAATGATTTTAGGATTAATTTCTGACATAACATCATATCCGACTCCTAATTTTTCTAATGTCCCTTTTCTAAAATTCTCCAAAACCACATCAGAATTTTTTACCATCGTTTTAAATATCTCAATTCCATCTTTGTCTTTTAAATTTAATGCGATACCTTTCTTATTTCTATTCATCATCATAAAGGCTGCAGACTCTCCATTAATTTCTGGTGGCAAGAAGTTTCTGGTATCATCTCCTCCGGGTGTCTTTTCTATTTTAATTACCTCTGCTCCAAGATCAGCTAATAACAGTCCACAAGTGGGACCAGCCATTATTTGTGCCATCTCAAGTACACGAATGCCTTTTAATGATGCAGTCATCTATTACTTATTTTTGAATTTTGGTTTTGTTTTATTTAAGAAAGATTGATATCCAATTTTAAAGTCTTGTGTATCGTAGCATTTGTAACCAAGATTATTTATTTTTTCTGTGACTTTTCCATTTTTTAAGATGTTTCTTGCAAATTGCTTATGCCACCTTGCAACTTTTGGAGCACCTTCGCAAATTAATTCAGCTGATTTATA
>CACKCQ010000012.1 GCA_902598655.1 uncultured Pelagibacteraceae bacterium | reverse complement strand
AGTATTTTTTTTAGGAAATTTCTCAAAATCCTTTAATATTGAAAACAAATTTTACTTTGGAATAGGTGCTTCTATAGCTTCTTTTTTATTTTTCTTTTCTTTAGGATACTTATCTAAGATTTTCTCAAACAAATTAAATAATAGAAGTTTTTGGAAATACATAAATATTTTTATTATAATATTTATGTCAGGTATAGTTTTTTACATTATTAGAGATATTATTTATTAAAGATTTTTTTTGATAATTTATTAACCTTTAAATGGTTCCCATCAAATCCGTATTGAGTGTGATATTTTCCAGGAAATGCAACACATTTTATGTCTGCACTTAAAGCAGAATTTAAACTTTCTTCTGTATCTTCAATTGCCACACATTCGTCTGAGTTAATATTCAAGTATTTTAAAGCATAATTATAAATATCGGGATATGGTTTTTCTCTTAATATGAATTCATTATTGCCGATAAAATCAAAATCTTTTTTTTCAATTCTTCCTCTTAACGAGTTAAAAATAGAATTGATATTGTTACTCGTTGTTGAGCTAGCAAGCCCAATTTTTATTTTGTTCTTTTTGCAAAATTGAATTATTTCTTTTACACCGTCTCTAGGCTCAACTTTGTGTTTGTTTAAATATTCATTAAAAATTTTGGTTTTTAAATTTCTTATTTTTTTTCCGTCTATTTCAACACTAGTATCTTTTGCGTAATCATTGATTCTCGTAGTTCCACCTGATTTTGATAATAGTTTTCTGTATATATCTTCATCCCAAAACCAGTCTAATCCACTTATTTTAAAAGCTTGATTAAATGCATCTCTTTGAAGATCTGATGTCTCAGCTAAAGTTCCAATAGAACCAAATAAAACAGCTTTGTAATTCATTATCCCTTCACAGCACCAGCTGTTAATCCACTGATTACTTGTCTTTGGAAAAACATAACTAACATAAATAAAGGAGCAGTAGCCGAAACAACTGCAGAAACAGCCCACATCAAATTACCTTCATGTTGATTTGTTCCAAGATAACTTTGTATTTTAGGAACCATAGTATGATTTTCCTGATTCAATAAAAGAGCAGTCACTGTAAAATCGTTATACGCAAGCATTAAACTAAATAATCCAGCTGTTATTACTCCAGGCCACATAACTGGCATAATGATATGTCTAAATGCTTGAAAATAAGAACAGCCATCAATTAAAGCACTTTCATCAAGTTCTTTAGGAACAGTTTTAAAAAATGAATACAATAACCATAAAGTAAATGGTTGATTTATCGCAACAAGAACAACGATGGTCGTAGGTAGTATTCCCCAAATTTGTAATTGAAAAAAGGGAAATAAATAACCAGAGACCAGAGTAATGTGTGGCATTGCTCTAAAAATTAATGCCGCAATTAAAATCCAAAATGCATAATTTCTTGTTGATCTGGATAAAGCATAAGCTCCTAAGGTCCCGAGGAACAATGAAATGGTTACAACAAAAAATGTAACTATAACTGTATTCCTAGATGCTTTCCAAAACTCTCCTTCAGTCCATGCTTGACTATAAGCATCTGTTGTAAACTTTCCTCCAGTTTCTAACAACGTATTGAATGCCGTAATAGCATACCACCAGTCGGCTCTTGAAAAAAAATCAGCTCTTACTTTAAATGACCCCCAGAAAGTCCAAATAAAGGGAAAGCATGCAACCAAAAGCCAAACTATTATAAAGGTTGTATTAAAAATTTTTAAAGCATTTGATCTTTTATCAAGTCCGTATTCCATTTATCTCGCTGTCCTAAATTCCTTCCATGTTCTTATTAAAACTGGTGCTAAAAGTATGGCTATCCCAACAATCGTCATCATTGAGGTGGCTGCGGCCGAACCAAATAATATTACTTCCTCATTAACGAGGTTATCATAAATTAACCAAGATAAAGATTGAGCACTTCCTTCAGCACTAAAACCAATTATAGGCTCAAAAACTCTAAAATTATCCATCAAGGATATTAGAGCAACAAATGTAACTACAGGATAAATATGAGGTAAAACAATATGTCTTACTCTCTGCCATCTTGATGCTCCATCAATAATAGCTGCCTCAACAGGCTCTTGTGGAACTGTTTGTAAAGCTGCATAAAATACTACAAAAGCAAATGGTGAATGGTGCCAAATTCCATAAATTATTATAGTTATCCAAGTAAGAGTTTTTGAGGATTTTAACGATAAATAAGGATCATCCATCAACATCTGCAAATTTGCACCAATAATTCCTTCTGCATCTATCATCCAAAATAAAACTAAAGAACCTACCAATGGAGTAACAATCATCGGCAATATGGTTCCAAATATTAGTGGTCCTCTAATTCTTCTAGTTACTGCATTAAGACTTAAAGCAATTATAAAACCTAAAAGTAAGACGTTAGGTGTTACAAACAAACAATAGGTTAAAGTAAAAATTAGAGCCTTGTAAAAGGGTAGGTTGGTAACTTGATCTACAAATTCCCCAAAACTATTTGTTTCATTCCAAAATTTTCCAATTTCTTCTATTGCAAGATGATTTCTATCGACATAAGTCCCAAATCCGTTGAATTTTCCTAAAGGCTTTTCTTCTCGAATTTTTGATGTTTTTTCTTGGTCAACAACTATAGAAACTGTACATCCAAAGGGATCACATTTTTTTACTTCCTTAACTACTTGGTCGTGCTGCGCATAAAATGATTGTATCCCTGTTGAAATAATAGGAAGACCTATAAATAAAATCATTGCCAATCCAGTTGGCAAGAAAAACCAAAAAAAAGTTTTGTTAGGCATTAATGTAATAAGTGGGGATTTTCATCCCCACTTAAAATTTATAGATTATAGAAAGCCTTGTTCTTTTGCTTTACTCATGTAAGCTGCTTCCACATCTTTTAAAGCTTGTTCTGCTGACTCTTTACCTTGTAAAAATTCAACAATCTCACTTCCTAATGCACCATGCATTAAACCCATTTGTGGTAACATTGGATATGGTTTAGCTTTCATTTTAACAGCTTCGATAACTCCAATTGATTTTGGTCCAGGCTTAAAACCTTCAATTAACCAAACAGCTTGATCCGCTGCATCTGCAACCATCTTTTTGTTAGCAGCTGCGTGTGCCAAAGCTCTAAATGTTGCTTCAGCATCAGCGTCAGATCTATTTTTTGCTAATGTGAAACCGTCCCACCATAAAGTCGCTGCTGGTATGTTTCCTCCAGCAACTGTTGCTGGTCCAGTTAATTTAGTTGCAGCTGTAATTTTTGCATCACCATCATCATCAAGCAATGTTCCTGATCTTGATGCCCAAAGAGTCATTAATGCAACATTTCCAGATTCCCATTCAACTTTAATAGCTTCACTATCGTGAGTTAAATAATCTGGGTTACTTAAACCTGCTAATTTTTTTAGCATATTTAATGTTGCTACACCTTTTGCATTGTTAATGCTTGGTTGAGCAGTTCCTGCTTTAAAGAATTCTCCTCCATGTCCAATATACATGTTAACGAATTCTTCTGCTAAATTCCAACCAGCTTTGTATGCTGCTGCGTAAGGATATTGCATTTTACCAGATGCTCTTATTTTTTCTGATGCCGCTACTACTTCCTCATATGTTTTAGGAACAGCTATACCCAATTCTTTTAAAACATCTTCTCTGTAATATAAGTGCTGAGTGTTTGCCATAAAAGCAACTGCCATTATTTTTCCATCAATTGTTATCAATTGAGAGTCTTGTATTCCTTTTCCATATTTCTTAACAAGATCATCAAGTGGTCTAATTAAATCTTGGTTCATCAAAGGAACTATAGAGCTATTTGCTGCAATTCTTGCAGAAAACTCTGATGGATTTGCAGTTAGAGCTGGTACAGCAATTTTATTGTGCTCAGATGAGTGTGTGACTTTAAAATCCGCACTTCCTTTACATCCTTTAGCTGTTTCCACGAAAGTTCTTAAAGCTGGAAAATCATTAGCTAAAATATTTATTGATCCACTTTTAATGTTACAATCTGCGTAAGCAGAAGTTCCAAAAAGAAGAAACAATAAAGATATTAATATTTTTTTCATATTTGTTTCCCTTATTAAATTTAAATTTATGATTAGAAGGATATATATTCCAAAAGGAATTTAAAAGTATTTTTTAAATCGCATTTGACGCAAGCTTTGCACCTGCGACCAAAGATTCAAATTTTTTGTAAACAATATTTTCATCAACATTTCCAAAGCCAGCAAAAGTACTAAATCCACAATCACTTCCAGCCATTAATTGGTTTTTATCAATTACTTTTGAATACTGAATTATTCTATTTTTTACTAACTCTACATGCTCTACAAAGTTTGATGTTGAGTCTATCACACCAGGAACTATTACTTTATCACTAGGAAGTTTTATATTCTCAAAAACCTGCCATTCATGAGCATGTCTTGGATTCGAGGCTTCAATTAAATAAGTTTGGATATTTGCTTTTAAAGCTATAGGTAATATTTTTTCTAATCCAATATCATGAATATGTGGTCCTTCATAATTTCCCCAACAGATATGCATTCTCAACTTAGAGGCATCGATATCTTTGATTGCCTCATTAAGACATTCGATTTGTTTTTCAGTTCTAACTAAAAATTCTTCATCTGATACATTTTTAAAAGTCATATGTCTTGCAAGTGCAAGATCTGGACAATCAATTTGTAATAATAAATCATTATTTGTTATTTGATCATATTCAGTTTTCATCATTTTTGATAATGCCACCAAATAATCATCGTCATTTTTATAAAATTTGTTTGGAAGGAAATTTGAAATTACTCCTGGTGATGCAGAGTTAATAAATCCTTGCGAATGATTATTTTTTTTTAATGCAGATTTTAAATTACTGATATCTTTAGTTAGAGACTTAGTATCTTTAATTTTTAAATCAGCTGTGCAACATGGTCTTGTATAAGTAGGCGTACCTCCTGATTTTGCAATTTTTTCTTTATATGATGGAAAATCATCTAAGTCTTTAGGAGCTCTTCTCTCACTTTCGCCACTAAAGCCATGTAATCGATCCTTGACATAAGTAGCGTAACTTATTTTTGACATTTCACCATCACTTATAATGTCAATTCCGATATCAATTTGTTTTTTTACAATTTTGTTTACATCTTCTTCAATTATCTTATCAAGTTCTCCTTGATCGAATAATTCATTTTTATCTTTTTTAAAAAGTATCTCAGATAGCTTTTTTGATCTTGGTAGACTTCCAACATGTGTGGTTTTAATTTTATCCATAGTTTTTACATTAATATTTGTTTCCAAATAGCCACTTCATCAAACAATACCCATTCTCTTATAATTTTATCATCTCTTAATTCTGCATGATTTATACCCATTATAAATAAATCTTTGTCAGTCTTTTTCCCAAATTCTTCACTGTCTTTAGAGTGCTTACCACTTAAAAACCATCTGATTGTAGCTTTTTGATTGTTATTTTTTTCATCTAATGATGCAACATGTTCGATTGTAAACTTTATTTCAGAAAATATATTTTTTAAAGAGCTCCAATATTTAATTATATCTTCACTGCCATTTCCAACTTTATTACTTGGCCAAAATAGACTGGCTGCTCTATCATAATCTTCAAAATCATAATCATTATTAAATATTTTCTTTAAAATATTGGAATATATATAACCTGATGAAACTTCATTTACTTTTACTGGAGTATAATCTGACTTTTTATCAGAAGATCTATTAAAAACCTTGATAGCTTTAGATACGCCACCTTCTTTATCAATTAAATGCCTTGCAAATTGCTCAGGTGTATAACCTAGCTGTCGAACCATTGCACCTTGATCTCTCACAATCCACTCATCATAAACCTGATTATTTTTACATGCACAGTCAGCTATAACTCTATAAACAATTTTGTTTCCTGTTTTTTTTCCGTAATACCCGTCATTTAAATGTGTAGCTTTGCTCAGAATTCTGTGAGATGAATGATATCCCTCATCGTCATTTCCACTCCAAATTACATCTTCACCTAGTAATTGTCTGTCTGGAAATTCGTCTAAAGTTTTATAAGTTGCATCAATAACAGGTTTAAAACCATAGGTTATTCCAAAGGGTGATCTTACAGGGATATTCTCTGAATAATATTTAGATATCGACTCGACATCTTTCCCTTCCCAAATTTGTTTAGTAATTTTTAAAATGTAATCAGTTAAATTTTTATAATTACTATCAAATCCTTTCATTAGATCTGACTAACAAAATTTAAAATACTATTTTCTGAATTATTACAAGAGATATTTATTTTGCTATTCAAAGGAACTGAAAAAGTATCTCCTTTTTCTAATTTTATATTTGAGTTTCCTATTATTATTTTCCAATTACCTTCTTGAGCAAAAAGAACGGTTGGCTTTAAACATTCAATATCTTTAATTTCACCTGATATAGAATTTAGTGTTGTTAAATTAAATCCAGTATCTTGTTTGATTGAAGGTTCATAAGTTTTTTTATTAAATTTGTTTCCTAATACTTGATATAATTTAATACCATTAACTTCATCGCTGATATTGTTTTGTTTATTTCTATAAATATTTTTTTCTAATTCTTCTGGCAAATAATTATCAAATCTTTCTAATTCATCTTGAGTGATAGGCTCTATCATCTTTCTACCTTTAGGTACCTCAACCTTTTTTAAATCTATTAACGAATTATCATCAAGCAATGCCATACCAGTCTCTTTTGCTTTTTTTAAAATTTCTGGAACCCATGTTATTATACCAGGATCATCTCCGCCTAATACAACGAACATTAAACTTTCTTTATCTCCAACATTTTCAAATGCTCTGAACATATTTGTAGGCATTGAGATTATATCGCCAGCTTCTAATATTGTTTCTTGTTTTCCATCAGCACCCCAATAAAATCTCCATTTACCTGAATAAATTACAAACACTTCAGCCGTAGTATGACTGTGAAGACCAGATCCATTTTTTGGCATAGCGCTCACAGCCCCTAAATTATACCCATGTAAGGACTGTATTTTTATTAATTGTTTGGTGTCTTCAGCAACTCCACGTCCAATAATTGTATAATTTTTTCTTTCTTTATGACCTTCTAGCCTCCCTTCTACAAAAGGAAGACTGCTTGGAACCAGCTCATTAAATTTTGCCAATCTATCAATCATATTCTTGTTATTTATGTCTATTTAATTATAAATTGCAATTTATGCAAATAGAACAATTTGATACAGGTCTTAAAATTAAGAAAAACATTGAAGATGTAGAAATTACACCTATCCAAAACTTAAATAATAAAAAATTTGTTATTGAGAATTTTAGAAATATTTATCGATTAAAAAAGATTAATCTTAAAAAAAATTTACTAGATATATTTAACAAAGATATCAAAGTTAATTGTTTTGAACCATTAAATGAATTTAATGGCATAGATAATTTTATAGAAAAATTTTGGAATCCTTTATTTGATGCATTTCCAGACATCGAAAGAAGAGAAAATATCATCCTTGGAGGCTCTTTTAGAGACAAAGTACAAGTTGGTTCTTATTCTACTTTATCAGGTCTCTTTTTAAAGCCTTGGTTAGGTATAAAACCAAATTTTAAAATGATTAATCTTAAATGTTGTGAAATTCATGAAATTAAAAATGAAAGAATTATTGTAAGTCATATCTTAATTGATGTGATAGATTTTTTAAGACAAGCTGACAAATGGGTTATTAATCCATCAAGAGGATCCGAAGGAGCATGGCTACCTCCGTTTAATACAGATGGAGTAAATTTTTTTGAAGAAGACATGAGTAAATCTAAGAATTCATTACAACAGGCTTTGAGCATGAATAGAAGTTTAGATATTAAACCTGAGAAAGAAAATATTTCTAAAGATGAATTAAGGCAAAGGTTAATAAATCATCCTCAAAAAGAGTTTTGGCACAAAGATATGATTTGGTACGGTCCTTGTGGAATTGGAACATCGAGGTCATTAGAAGGATTTGTAGATATGCATCAGCTACCTTTTAGAAAATCATTTTCTGAGAGAAATTATTGGGAATTAGGACATTATTGCGAAATTGGAGACGGAAAATTTTCTTTATGTGGTGGATGGCATAGTTTAAAGGCAAAGTATGGATCAAATGATTGGCTTGGATATACAGCAGATAACCAAGACGTTGTTATGAGAGTAATGGACTTTTATCATCATGATGAAGGATTAATTAGAGAGAATTGGGTACCTATAGATATAGTTCATATTTTAAAACAAATAGGTATTGATGTGTTTGAAAAAATTAAAAATACTTAGATTTAAATAAGTTTATAGTTTTTGAGTGTAATGGAAAAAAATAAAATTATTTATTTAGTTAGAGAAACCATACTTTCTAAGTCTCACATCACCAGTTCTAGCATGAGCCTCCATACCTTCATATCTAGAAATTCTAGCTGCTGCAGCACCGACTTCTTTATTAGATTCTTTACTCATTTTTTGGTAAGTAACAGTTTTTATAAATTTTCCAACGTATAAGCCGCCAGTATATTTTCCTGCTCCCTTTGTTGGTAAAATGTGATTTGGTCCAGAACATTTGTCACCATATGCAACTGTTGTTTCCTCACCTAAAAATAATGAACCATAATTTTTTAAATTTTTTAAATACCAATCTAAGTTTTCAGCCTGAACCTCTAAATGTTCAGGTGCATATTCATCACTTACTTTCATCATTTCTTCTTTGGTATCACACATAATTACTTCTCCATAATCTCTCCATGCAGCATCAGCATTATTTCTGTTATGTTCAGGTAGTTCTTGAATAATTTCTGGAACTCTTTTCATAACATAATCACATAAAGATTTATCTGTCGTGTATAACCAAGCAGGAGAGTCAGGACCATGTTCAGCCTGTCCAACTAAATCATAAGCGATTATTTCTTTGTCAGCTGTATGATCTGCAATAATGCCTATTTCGGTTGGTCCTGCAAATAAATCAATTCCAACTTTTCCAAATAAAATTCTTTTAGACTCTGCTACAAATTTATTTCCAGGTCCAACAATCATATCTACCTCTGGATTACCAAAGCAACCATAAGCTAGTGCACCAATTGCTCCTATTCCACCTATATTCATAATTACATCTGCACCACAAAGGTTAGCTGTATAAATTATAATTGGGTTTGCACCATTTGAATCTTTTGGTGGACTTGTTGCAATTACATTATTTACTCCAGCAACTTTTGCAGTCGTCACACTCATTATAGCAGAGGCGATATTGTTATATCTTCCACCAGGCACGTAACACCCAACGGTATTTACAGGTATTAATTTTTGTCCCGCTATTAAACCAGGCGATAATTCAACTTCTGAGTCTTTTCCAAGATTTTCTAGCTGATGTTCTGCAAACTTCCTTACTCTTTCATGAGAGAATTGAATATCATCTTTAATCTTTTGATCTAAAGTTTTATTTATTTCCTCAATTTTTTCTTTGCTAACAATTATATCACCTTCATAATTATCAAATTTTTTTAAAATATCTTTAACCCCTTGGTCTTTTGTTTTTTCTAAATCTTTTAAAATAGAACTTACTTTTGTTCTTGTTTCATCTTCACCTGTAAATGCAGTTTTTTCAGCTTTCTTTATATAAGTAATTGCCATTATCTTTCCTCTAATTTTATAAATGTTTAAATTATAAAAGATGTTTATTCAACAGAAGTTTAATCTAAAGCAACAACAGCTGCAGCTATTGAAGCAAGCCTTGCTGTCGCATCGTCTGATCTACTAGTTATAACAACAGGCACTTTACCTCCAACAACTACACCTGCTGCACATGCTCCCATAAAATAAATCATCATTTTTACAAGCGCATTTCCAGTTTCGACATTTGGAACTAATAATACGTCAGCTTCCCCAGCAACTATATTCTCAATTCCCTTAATAGAAGCAGATTTTTTTGAAATACTATTATCAAATGCTAAGGGTCCAAATATATCAGCATTAAAATTTTCTTTACTTGCCAATTCAGTTAATTCTTTAGCTTCAACCGAACTCTGTACACTATCAATAACTTCCTCTGTTGCTGAAAGAACAGAAATCTTTGGTCTTGGAATATTAATTCTATGACTAAAGTCTATAACATTTCTTAAAATATGCATTTTAGTTTTTAGGTTAGGAGAAACATTCAACGCTCCATCGGTTATGATTAATGGTTTATCATCTTTTTGTAATGTCATATGCCAAATATGACTTAGTCTTGTTTTTCCAATTAATTTATATTCTCTTTTAAGAACTTCTTTCATCAATATATCAGTATGAATATGTCCTTTTACTATAATTTTTACTTTATCTTCCGATGCAAGTTTGGTTGCAATTCCAGCTGTATTATTTTCAACTGGCTCATTAATTATTTCAAAATTTGATATATCAAATTTAAGTTCATCTGCGCATTCTTGTATTTTTTGTTTGTCACCTATTAATATTGGGGTGATCAATTTTTCAGAGACAGCATCCATTACCGACATCATTGGTAATTTTTTACCCGCATTTACAATGGCTGCTTTTACTCCTCTTTTTTGATGAGCTATATTAAGTAGATTAACAGGGCAAACCGTAGATTTATCAGATAACATATGAGTTTAAATATTTGTTATGGTTCTAAATATCAATATTTTTTATTACGTTCGATATAAAAATAGTTTAAAATTGAATAAACGATGGAGATAGTTACAAAAATTGCACCTATAGCGTTAGCACTTATAATGTTAGGTCTTGGATTGGGCTTATCAACTAGAGATTTTTTAAGAGTTATAAATAATCCAAAAGATTTTACAGTCGGAATAATTTGTCAATTAATCCTTCTCCCAATCGTCGCTTATATTTTACTTCTAATATTAAGATTACCAGTTGAATTAGCTTTAGGATTAATGATTATTGCTGCTGCTCCTGGAGGAGTAACATCAAATGTCTTAACAAAATTTGCAAATGGAGATGTTGCATTATCTATTTCGTTAACAGCAGTAGGTAGTTTAATTAGTATTTTTTCTGTTCCATTTATTGTTTTTTCTTCAGCAAAGTTATTAGGTGTAACTGATTTATCTTCAGACATTACGATGACTGGTATTGCTCTTAAAATGGCACTAGTTGTAACTGTGCCAGTAATTTTAGGAATGATAATTAGAAGATTCGCTGAAAACTTTATTTCTTCTAATATTAATATTGTAAATAGAATTACAGGTATTTTGTTTATTGTTGTATTTGCAGCAATATGGATTGAGGAAAGAGAAAATATAATATCATACTTAGGTCAGGCGGGTTTAGCTGTTTTAATATTAAATGTAGTCATGATGATTTTGGCATTTTACATTGCAAAAGGTTTTTCAACTGGAATACCACAGAGAAAGTGTATTTCTTTAGAATGTGGATTACAAAATGGAACTTTAGCTGTATTTGTAGCAACACAAATTTTCAATGATGTCGCTTACATGGTTCCCACCGCTGCTTATGCATTAATAATGTATATAACCGGATTTATATTTATATATATTCTTAAAAATTCTAATTAAGATTTATTTGATTGTAGGTTCTTTTTATAAAAACATT
>CACKCQ010000011.1 GCA_902598655.1 uncultured Pelagibacteraceae bacterium | reverse complement strand
CAAATTAATTTTTTATATTATAACCTTTTTTAAGTATAATTGAGACAAGAGTTACACATGCAATTAAAAATATAAACATTGTTGAAATACTTATCCAAATATCAAAATCAGAAACTCCATAAAATGCAAACCTCAGCCCATTAATTAAATATACAACAGGATTAAAATAAGTGACTGTTTGCCAGAAACTTGGGAGCATATCTAGCGAATACAAACTTCCACCTAAGAATACCATTGGTGTTATGACAATTGTTGGTATTATAGACATTTGCTCGAAATTTTTACTAAGAAGTCCAATTAAAAACCCGAACAAAGCAAAAGTAAAAGCAACTAGAATTAATAAGAAAATCATTAGTAAAGGAAACTTTACATTTACTTCTGCAAAGAAAAGTGAAGTGCAGAAAATTACTGCAGCAACAATTAAGGTTTTAGTTGCACCTGCACCAACATAAGCAATTACAATTTCTACAGTAGAAATTGGAGCTGCTAAAATTTCATAAATTGTTCCATTAAATTTAGGAAAAAAAATTCCAAAAGAAGTGTTACTGATAGATTGCGTTAATAATGTTAACATCAATAATCCTGGAACTATATAAGAGCCATAACTAATGCCATCAATTTTTTGTACATAATCCCCGATTACCGAGCCGAATACTATAAAGTATAATGAAGTAGATAAAACTGGAGAAAGAAGAGATTGTATTAATGTTCTTCTAAATCTATCCATTTCATGAAAATAAATTGCTCTTAATGCGTAAAAATTAATCCTCATTATTTTCCTTTACCAATGTCACAAAAATCTTTTCAAGATTATTTTGCTCTGTTTTTAAGTCTCTCATCCTCAAACCTGCATTTTTTAAATCTTGAAGCATCTTTGTAATACCTGTTCTTTCAGCATGTAAGTTATAGTTGTAAATTAATGAATAATTATCATTAGAGATTGATAGATTATATTCATCAAGTTCTGATGGAATTTTTTCGATTTTATCCTGCAACTCAATAGTTAATTTTTTATGACCCATCTTTTTTAATAAATCTATTTTATTATCAACAACAATGATTTCTCCTTGATTAATTACAGCGACTCGGTCTGCGATTGCCTCTGCTTCTTCAATATAGTGTGTTGTTAAAATTATGGTTACTCCAGTTTTCCTTAATCCCTCTACAACTTTCCACATATCTTTTCTCAATTCTACATCTACGCCTGCCGTTGGTTCATCAAGAAATAATATCGAAGGTTCATGAGATAATGCTTTTGCTATCATCACACGTCTTTTCATTCCCCCTGAAAGCTGATTTAACCTTAAATCTTTTTTATCCCATAAACTAAAATCTTTTAGAACTTTTTCTATATGTTCGGGGTTTGGCTTTTTTCCATATAAGCCTCTTGAATATGAAACATTGTTAAACACTGTTTCAAATTGTTCTAGTGAAATTTCTTGGGGGACCAGTCCTATTCTTGATCTTGTTTCTCTATAATCTTTTATAATATCAAAACCATCGACTGTAATTACTCCAGAAGTTGGTTTAACTATACCACATACAATACTTATCAGTGTAGTTTTGCCAGCTCCATTTGGTCCAAGCATTGCAATAATTTCACCTTGCTTTATATTTAGATTAACAGTTTTTAAAGCGTTAAATCCATTGTCGTATACCTTTGAAAGGCCATCAATTGTTATTAAATCTTTAGTCATTATCTGAGGTCTTAATTTGATATAGAGATGTTTTTAGTGACAAGCAATATTATATTTTTTTAATCTCCAATAATTGTATGGCCATGGAGTTAAAAATCCAACTAAAAGCATTATTGGTACCACCCACCAATTTAAAATAGCTCCACCTGTTAAAATTACATCTGTGAGGTTCATGGCTATTTCCATACTGACCATTGATATGAAGCTCATACCAAGCGCAGTCTTTAATGCTTTGGAAAAATCAAGTTTTTGTCTTATTAAAATTATAGTTTCTAAAATAATACTTGTAATCAAACCATTTATAATTGCTAAAGTCATGATGGCTAAAACAGGCCAGGGAATTCCTGTTATCTGAAAATACAATATGGTTCCAAAGTCACCAATTGCACAGCCTAGTAAACACCAAGCAGTATTTTTTGCGCTTCTTTTCCAAGTATGTTTGCATGACCAATTAAAATTAACTGCTTCTGAACTCATTGTTTGCTCATTTCTAAATGATATTCATAAATATCATCTTTCCAATAAGATTTAATGTACGAAAGAATGTTATCAATACCTTCATCACTTATTTTATCACCAAAACCCATCATCTTGCCTTCATAATTTTTTATCAATTTAGCAAATCCATACTTTATCATTCTATGTAGTAACTCATCTGTATGATGCCAAGTATGACCTGTTCCATTTAAAGGCGGTGCTTTTCTATGCCCATCCTCATCTAAACCTTGCCAATTTGTAGCTCCAGCTAAATTTGCTTGGTGACAAGAAACACAATATTGATTGTATAATATCTTACCATTTTTAATTGCTTCTAATGAATCTCTAGTTATGGGGTAGTGCGAATGAGAGAAAGCAGTATCTGCATAAAATAAAACAATAAAAATAAAAAAATACTTTTTCATTAGTGTGGAGCCCTATATCTGCTATGACAAGCTTTGCAGCTCGACCACATATATTGTTTCAAAGCTGCTCTAAAATCATCTTGGTCTTCGATAATTGAAGCTAGCTTTATCATTTGATCAGAAGATTTTTTCATTAGAGCATTAAATTCATCTTTTTCTTCCCAAATAATTGGTAAAGCCTCTGTTCCGTGTCCCTCTTTTGTATTTTCTGGAAATAAATTTAGTAATTCTAAATAATTATCACTCATTCTAATCATAAGTTTTTTTGAGTCCTCAATTTCAACTTCGTTAAGTAAAATACTAATTCTTTTTGCTAGTTTATAATTTTGACTGAATAAAGATTTTCTTTTCTTTATAATGTCTTTTGCGCTTTCTTCTGATAAAACATTAGAGTTAAATGAAAAAGAAAGTGCTACAATAAACATTATTTTGAAAATATTATTTATTTTTATAAAATAGCTCATGACGAATAGTATAGCATTACAATATAGTTGGTTAGCTAAATTTTTCCATTGGTTCACTTTGCTCCTTTTAATTGCTCAGATACCAATGGGGTTTATTTTAGTCAGATTGGATTTTTCGGATTTAAGAATAACTATAGAAAATGTGCACGTAATTGTTGGGATATCTATATTTTATATAACTTTATTTAGGTTAATTTATAAATTTTTTAGCAAGTCCCCAAAACTAATGCCTGAGGCATTCTTTGGACAGAATTTGATTGCGAAATTGAATCATTTCGCTCTTTATGTCGCACTTTTAACAATAACAACATCAGGAATTTTAAAAAAGCTATTTAATGGTGAAAAACTAAATTTTTTTATTTTTAAATTAAGGATTGAAGATAACTTTGATTTAGCAGATCAATTTTACAATGTTCACGTTATTTCAAATTATACATTAATAGTTTTAATCTCATTGCATATTTTAGCAGTTTTGTTTCATCAAATATTTTTGAAAGAAAACATCTTGAAAAGAATGACCAGATAATTAAATAGAACTCATGAAAAAATATTTTGTCTTTCTTATTTTATTCTTGATACCAAATATCTCATTTGGTTTTGAAAAAACTACAAATTTTGATCTGAAAAAATTATTAGAAATTCAAAAATCTGGTAAAACAATTGTTATTAATTCTTGGAACGAATATTGTTCAACATGTGCAGCACAAACAAAAGTTTTCGATCAAGCAATGAAAGACTTTAAGGATGTTGAGTTTTTATTCTATGAGCAAACAGAACATGAAGATATTGCTAAAGCTTTAGGTGTAAATTATTGGACTACAATAGTAGTTTTTAAAGGTGAAAGTGAAGTATCAAGAGAAATTGGTTTAACTGATAAAGACCAAATATATAATTTAATAAGCAAAGGGATATAATTCCTTTTTACCTCCCCTTTCGAGGAGGTGAATTCAACAAAAAAGAGAGAAATAAATGAATGTTAAATTCAGGAATAATTTTTAAATTATAATTGCTATATAGAATTAATTTTTTTTTTGTCAATTTATGAAAAAGCAAGAAAAATTAGGGATTTTAATTAAGCAATGCTTTTTGAGCTGGCAAATAATCATGACCAAATACATCAGCTACAGCTTTATGAGTAACACCTCCTTTAAATATATTTAATCCTGCTTGAAAATTTTGATCATCATTTAAAGCTTTTAAGTACCCATCTTTTGCTAATTTAGATAAAAAAGGAAGTGTTGCTTTATTCAATGCAATTGTTGATGTTCTTGGAACGCCACCGGGCATATTTGCAACGCAATAATGAATTATATCATCTATTATAAAAGTTGGTTCTGCAAAAGTAGTCGGTTTACTGGTTTCAACACATCCTCCTTGATCAATTGCAACATCTACAATTACTGATCCTCTTTTCATTTTTTTTAACATATTTTTTGTAACTAATTTTGGTGCCTCAGCTCCTGGTATCAAAACTCCACCTACTAACAAATCACATTCAGAAATTAATTTTTCTAAATCAGTTTTATCACTTAAATTAGGTATTATTTTATCTCCAAACATTTGGGTAAGTTCGTTTAATCTTTTTTCAGATTTATCTACAATATTAACTTTGGCTTTCATGCCTGTTGCAATTATAGCAGCATTTTCTCCTACTACTCCACCTCCAAGTATAACTACATTTCCAGGCTCTACACCAGGAGCTCCTCCTAACAAAAGACCACGACCTTTTTGATTTTTTTCTAAACAATGTGCACCTGCTTGTACTGACATTCTTCCAGCTACAGCGCTCATTGGTGCTAGCAAAGGAAGTCTTCCGTTATTATCTGTGACTGTTTCATAAGCGATGCATATTGATTTGCTGTCTATTAAGCCTTGTGTCAGTTCTTTTGCTGCAGCAAGATGAAGATACGTAAAGACAACTTGATTTTCTCTTATCATTTTTACTTCGCTAGATTGTGGCTCTTTAACTTTAACAATGATGTCAGAGTCATTAAATATATCTTCAGCTGTATTAACTATTTTTGCTCCACTTGATACGTAATGATCGTTTTCAAATCCTGCTTCAAACCCTCCATTGTTTTCAATTAAAACTTCGTGGCCGTTTGAAGTCAATGTCTTTACACTTTCGGGAGTGAGTCCAATTCTATTTTCCTGAGGCTTTATTTCTTTTGGAACCCCTATTTTCATAGAATTAAATTAATTTTTTTTGCTTTTTGAATAGTTGGTTATACCAGTTCTTAGTTTCTCGATAATTTCATCAATATGTTTTTTTTCACAGATAAACATTGGAGCAATAATTAAACAATCTCCAGTCGCTTTGAAGTTAACCCCAGCATCATAACAGTGTTTGAAACATGTAAATCCTGCTGCGCCAGGTTTTTTATGCATTTTAATATCAATACCACCCATCATTCCATATCCTCTTATGTTATCAACAACGTCAATATCTTTTAAAGACATTAAACCTTCTTGGAAATATGGAGATAAATTTTTTGCTCTATTAAAGATGTCATCTTTCTCAAAAATATCTTGAACCGCTAAGCCTGCAGCTACTGACACTGGAATTCCTGAATAAGTATAACCATGAAACAATTCTATTGTTCCTTTTGGAGATCCATCCATAACAGTATCGTAAATTTCTTCTTTGCAAGCTACTGCACCTAAAGGACTTATTCCATTTGTTGTAGCTTTAGCCATTGTAATAATATCTGGAGTAACACCGTATTCTTGCGATGCAAATGGCGAACCTGTTCTTCCCCATCCAGTAATAACTTCATCAAAAATTAATAAAATTCCATGCTTATCGCAAATTTCTCTTAGTCTTTGCAAATATCCTTTTGGTGGAACTAATGTTCCAGTTGATCCAGCAATTGGTTCAACAATGCAAGCTGCTATATTTTCTGAACCAAAATTTGTACAAATTCTCTCAAGGTCTTCTGCCATTTCCGCACCAGTTTCGGGTTGACCTGAAACAAATTTATGCTCTGTTAAATGTGTATGTCTCATGTGAAGAACGCCTGGCATCAAAACATTGGCAAATGTTTTCACATTGTTAATCATTCCACCAACAGAAGTAGCTCCGATATTCATGCCGTGATAACCTCTTTCTCTTCCAACAAACCTAAATCTATGTCCTTCACCTCTTGCTTTATGATATGCAACTGCAATTTTAATTGCTGTTTCAACAGCAGTAGATCCACAAATTGTATAAAAAATTCTATTTAAATTTCCTGGTGTATGTTTAGAAATTTTTGTTGCAAGTTCAAATGAACCACCAAAACCTTGTTGAAATGGTTGAGCATAGTCTAATTTTTTTAATTGATTTGTAATCGCATTAATTATTTCTTCTCTTCCGTGACCTAAAGGATTGCAAAATAATCCCGAGCTTGCATCTATCTGGGTTTGACCTTGATGATTTTTTAAATAAACACCTTTTGCCTCTACAATTAATCTTGGGGATTCTTTAAAATCTCTATTAGATGTAAATGGCATCCAATGTTCATTTAAAGAATTAGGTATTTGAGGTTTTTCTGAACTCATAATTATGTTTCGATTCATAGACTAAATATATAAATTAACCAGTAAATTTTAGTCATACTTGCTATGTTAAATGACCGCAACTATAGGTTGCAACTTATGACTTTTGAAGCCTGTGTAATTTATTCATCATTTACTTAAAAGAAAATTTAAACTTAAATATCCATAATTAAATTTAATTAACAGGAGAAGAAATGAAAAAAATAATTAGTTTCATTTTAGGAAGTTTATTTGCTCTAAACTTAACAATCACAGCAGTAAACTCTGCTGCGAACGAAGTTAGAGTTGCATACTTTCTAGAGTGGCCAAGTCCAAATTTAGAGGACATGCAAAAAAAGAATTTTGCTAAAGCTTTAGGAGTTCCAGTAAAATGGACAAACTTCACAAATGGTGGAGCAATGACAGATGCAATGTTAGCAGGAGATATTGATATTTCTTACTCACAAGGTTTAGTACCATTTATTAATGCTGTAAAATCAAATGCACCTATCAAATTAGTTGATATTGCAATGGAATACGGAATGGGTGGAACAACTTGTGTAACATCTAATGCATCAGGAATAACAAAAGCAAATGCAACTGAATTAGAAGGTAAAAAAGTTGCTGTTCCGTTAGGTACTATGGCTGAGTACGTTTTCGATGAAAGTATGAAAGTTGTCGGAGCTGACAGAAGCAAAATGGATATTATTCAAATGGATCCAGAAGAAGGTGCGGCTGCATTAGTAAGTGGAGATGTAGTGATGGCATGTTTATTTGGTGGTAATTCTATCAAAGCTGCGGTTGCTGTAGGATCAAGACTTCTAACAGTTCAAGAAGCAAGAGATGCAGGTATTTTAGGAATAGATATAACTTCTGTAACAGACAAGTTTATGAAGGAAAATCCTGGAATGTTGAGAACTTTTATTGAAGTAACTCACGAAGCAAATGAAAGATATAGAAATGGAAAAAGTGATATGAATTCTATGTCAAAAGCTTCAGAGATGAAAGTTGCTGATATGAAAGAAACTTTAAGTGGTTTCAAATTTTTAACTCCAGAAGAAACTAAAAAATCTATGGAAAGCGGAAACTTAGATGCATTCTTAAAAGGAATGGGAACTCCAGGTGGAGCAGTAGACACTAGTTTCTTACCTTTATAATTTAAAGATTAGAATAATTAAATAGGCGCCAATTTTATTGGTGCCTATTTTTTTAAGTAAATATTTTATATAAAGTCAGCTAATGAGTGATTTGATATCTCAAAATCTAAACATGATTTTCAAAACTCCAAAAGGAGAGACTGTTCATGCTTTAAAAGATTTAAATTTCAAATTAAAAAAAGGAGAACTGTTAACTGTTCTTGGGCCTTCTGGTTGTGGAAAAACAACTTTGTTAAATATTGCAGCTGGTTTCTTAAGACCAACATCCGGAAATATAACTTTGAATGGTAAAGAAATTGACGGACCTGGAGTTGAAAGGGGCATGGTTTTTCAACAAGGTGCATTATTTGAATGGTTGACTGTTGCAGAGAACGTAAACTTTGGTCTTAGAATGAAAAAAAAAGATCCTGTAGAAACTTCAAAAAAAGTTGATGAGTGGCTGGAGATTGTTGGCTTAAAAGGATTTGGAAATACCCCAACATATCAATTATCTGGTGGAATGCAGCAAAGAGTAGCTCTTGCAAGGTGTTTAATCAATGATCCTGATTTGATTTTAATGGATGAGCCTTTAGGTGCTCTTGATGCTTTAACAAGAGAAAAAATGCAATCTTTAGTTTTGAAAATATGGAAAGAAACTGGAAAAACAATTATTTTAATTACGCACTCAGTTGAGGAAGCACTGTTGCTTGGTGAAAGGTTGTACGTAATGGCACCAAGACCAGGCAGGATACATAAAGAATATAATCTTCCATTTGCAGAGATGGGATTAAAAGAAGATTTAAGAGAAATAAAAAAAAATAAAGATTTTTCGTCAAAAAGAGAAGAAATTTTATCCATGATTTGGAACATGGAGGAAGAAATTATGGGAAAAGAAAATTAAATGTTTACTCAAATAATAACAATATTAATTCTAGTATCAATTATCGGGTGCATACTTTATGGAAGACGTTTAATAAAAACTGAAAAAGTTGATGCAGTTTTTGGAAATCCAGAAAGAGCAAAAGGTGGAACTCATTGGATAATTGTCGGAAGCAGTGCAATATTGTTAGTTTGGCTTTATTATTCTTGGGATATTGCAAAAGGATTTTATCCAAAATCAGCAAATGAATTATGTCAGGTCGCAAAAATAAATGAGTCTTTATTAGGATTAAAATATCAATTTCCAATTGAAGAAAGAGAATTCAAAAGTACATCAATAATAAAAATAGAAAATAAAAATCTTCAAAAAATAAGTTTAGAAATTCAAAATTCGGCAGATTTAAGCAACATACAGAAAACTGCATTAGTTGGTTTTATTAATAAAACAAACAAATTAATTCCATTACTTACTAACGATAATCTTATGGAGATTAACACAAAAATTAAAATAGATGAGATGACTAATGAAATTAGATTGTTAAGCACTAATTTTCAAAAGAAAGATTATCCATTTGAAACACCAGAGCAAAAAAATGAAAGACAAAAAGCAATTGCTGAGCAAGGAAGCTGGGGCATAGTAACTGTAAGTGCCGGAACAGGATCAATAGAAAATACTATTGAAGTGCCTTTAGTGCCTGAAACAGATAGAGGGTTAAAATTTCACGCTGCAGCTGAACAATTAAAAAAAATTAATGATAAATTTTTTAAATTAAGAAACCATAATCCTCAATTCAAAAATGCAATAAAAGAACTTAAATCAGAGATAAAATTATATAGAAAAAATTTAGATGACACTGAGGAAGTGGCATCTACTTACGCAAAAAACATTGTAAAAATTGCAAGAAGAATTGAATTTGCAAGTATTTATCCACCAAATGCTCTTAATGAAATGCAAAATGCAATTATTGAATTTGATAATCTTCAAAAAACTGAGCAAGGAGGTTTAAGATTAATTGACATTCTTTTATTCCCTGCAGGAACTATAGTTGCAAGTGGTCCTAGTTGTTCTGAGCAAGGTTCAGGTAGATGGTTACCAAAACCCTCGGATACACTTAATAAATTTATTTTAATGTCTAAGCCAAGTGTAGGTTACAAAAATATCCCACTTCTTTGGATTGATATGATGGATGTAAGTCAGATAATTGGCTTTATATTGCCAGATTGGATAGCTGATGTTTTGCCTGGAGAATATCCGGTTCACACTAAAGACGGTGTGGTAAAGCAAAATTTTAAAGGTAAAGTTTTAAAAATTGTTACTGGTGATTTTAAATTATTTAAAATCCCTGTTCCTTATGGTCATATTTGGGATTCATTTTTAAGAGTCTTTCTTGGATTAGTTTTTGGAATATTGATTGGTGTACCATTAGGACTTTTCATGGGCTTAAATAGATTTGCTAAAGGTTTCTTTGATCCATTAATTGAACTTTATAGACCAGTACCTCCTCTTGCATGGGCTCCTTTAATAATCTCGGTTTTAGGGATTGATAATACTGGAAAAGTATTTTTATTATTTATGGTTTCATTATCTATAATGATTATTTCAGCCAGAGCTGGAGCATCAGGTACACAGTTATCTAAAATACATGCAGCGCATTCTCTTGGTGCTTCTAAAAGACAAATACTTAGATATGTTATTTTTCCAAATTCTTTACCTGAAATTTTAACAGGTATTAGAGTAGCTGTTGGTATGTGCTGGGGCACTTTAGTTGCAGCAGAATTTTTAGCAGGTACAACTGGAATTGGATTTGTTGAAAATGTTGCCAAAAAGTATTTTCAATATGAAGTAATTTGGATCACAATTTTTATAATGGGTATGTTGGGTCTTCTTTTTGACGTAACTTTGAGAAAAATTATAGATAAGACCATACCTTGGAGAGGTAAAGGTTAATTTCATTCTATTAATGTCTGTAAATCATACAAAAATTAAATCTATTATTAAAAAAATTTTTATAAAAAGAGGGTTAAAAACAAATCATGCTATTATTTGTGCAAATGCAATTATCGATGCGGAACTTGTAGGTGCGCCTTCACATGGATTGTCTCGCTTAAAAATGTATTGTGAAAGAATCTCAAAAAAAGTCATTAATCCGAGACCTAAAATAACTGTAAAAAATATATCAAAATCTATATCAATAATTGATGCTGATAATTCTATTGGTTTTGTTGCAGCAGATGAAGCAATTAAAAAAACTATACAAAATGCAAAAAAAACAGGGATTGGGTTAGTTGCTGTAAAAAACAGCGGACATTATGGACTATCAGGGTATTACGTTGAGCAAGCGGTTAAAAAAAATTTAATAACATTCGCATTTACAAATGCTCCTCCAGCTATTGCGCCTTTTGGTGGAAAAAAATCAGTCTTTGGAACTAATCCAATATGTTTTGGAACTCAAACAAATAGTAAGGTTCCGTTTATACTAGATACATCAATGTCTATGATTAATAGAGGTAAAATTAGGATTGCAGAAAAGTTAGGAAAAAAAATACCATATGGCGTTGCTTTAAACAAATTTGGTAAACCAACTACAAATGCAAAAGAAGCTCTAGCTGGGGTACAACTTCCAATAGCTGGATTTAGAGGATCTGGATTAGCTTGGATGGTAGATATTTTAACTGGAGTATTTGTTGGAAGTAATCATGGTGGCAAAGTAAAAGACCCATTTGATGATTTCTCTGGGCCACAAAATATCGGTCACTTATTTTTAGCATTTAAAGACAATCTATTTGTTAAAGATTATAAAAAAGAGATAAAAAAAAATATTAAAAGAATAAAAAAAATACCTAATTTAAAAGGACAAAAAATCTTTTATCCTGGCGAGCAAAAGTTTTTAAGAACAAAAACAAACTTTAAAAAATCTATAAAAATTCCAAAAAATATTAAAAAGGATTTAGATATTCTCTTAACTAATTAACCTGCAAAATAACCTAGTATTCCGATAGATAAACAGACTGAAAGTATTATTATTTTTGACTGAAGTGCCTCTTTTTTCTTTTCAGTGATTACTCGTTTCTTTAGAACATCTATATTTACTTTACGAGGGGACATTCGAATTACTCTTCGTTTTTTTTCAGGTATTTCAATATTAGATGTTCTGTTTAAGCTTTCAGTACTCATTTAATTATTAAAACATAAAGTAAAAAATTTTACAGATTTTAACTGTTCAAAATGGGTTGACTCAAGTTTTAAAATTGTTCAAATTGGGTTTTGATACATTATGAAGCAGCTACCAAGTGTAAATTCCGAACTAGATGATGAACTGATCGATAAAATTTTCAAAAATCATTTTGATATTTTAAGTCCTTTTTTTTTAAAACTTATGTCTGAATGGACAATCGGTGCTTATAAAGTGTTTAAAGATATAGATACTTACACGATTTTAATTTATTTGATTAGTAAGCAGTTTGATTTTTACAGACGAAATAATTTAAATATTACTTTCAATGATTTTTATAAGGATAAAACATTAGAGATTGAGAAAATTAACCTTATAAGAATATCAAAGGATCTTAAAATACCAAAAGAAAGTGTCAGAAGAAAAGTTATATCCCTGGAAAAAAAGGGAATAATTAAAAAAAAAGGCAAGAAGATTACAATAGATAGAAGTGCTTACAATTCAACACAGCCAAATGATACATTAAAAAATATATGCACACTTTTGTCTGTTTTTA
>CACKCQ010000010.1 GCA_902598655.1 uncultured Pelagibacteraceae bacterium | reverse complement strand
GATATTTGGAGCATAAAATGAGGGAATTAGATCAAAAACTCTTGGACTTCGGAATTGCAGAAAGTTTTGATGAAAATGACTATTACGTGTCTAAAAGCAATTATTTTGCAAAAAATATTATAGAGACTTGGCCTAAATGGGAAAAAAAAATTGTTAATTTATCTGGAGATAAATATTCTGGCAAAACACACCTATCAAATATATTTAAAAAAAAAAGTAACGCATTGTATTTATCTAGCAAGAATATAGACGATAAGATTTTAAAAAAAATTAAACTTTCAAACAATATAATAATTGAAGATTTAGATGAAAGTTTTGACGAAAAACTTCTTTATTCGTTATTTAACTTAGTTGAACAAGATAATAAATATTTGTTGATCTCTTCAAAAAAACCAATAGATACAATGAGATTTACACTTCCAGATTTATTATCAAGATTAAAAAATTGCATAATAGCTAAAATAGAGCAACCAGACGACGAGTTGATTTATGCAATAATTTTAAAAAGTTTCTCTGATAGGCAAATTAAGTTAGATAACAAAATTATAGATTATATTATAAAAAGGATTGCTAGATCATATAGCAAAATGCATGAATTTATATATAAGATTGATGAATTGAGTTTAAAGAAAAAGAAATCTATTAACTTTAAAATAATAAAAGAGATAATAAATTGAGTAAATATAGAACACATACCTGTGGAGAACTAACTCTAAATAACAAAGATCAAACAATAAAGTTATCAGGCTGGATAAATAAGAAAAGAGATCATGGAAATCTATTATTTTTAGATTTAAGAGATCACTATGGACTAACTCAATGTGTAATAGACGAAGGAAAAAAAATTTTTAGCGAAATAGAAAAACTTCCATTAGAAACTGTACTACAAGTTGAAGGTAAAGTTTTAGTAAGAGAAAAAGATACAATTAACAAAAGTTTAAATACTGGAGAAATTGAAGTAGGAATTGAAAAATTTAAAATACTTGCAAGAACTAAAGAATTGCCACTACCTATTTTTTCAGATCAAGAATACTCTGAAGAAATTAGATTAAAGTATAGATTTTTAGATTTAAGGAGAAATAAAATTCATAATAACATTATTTTAAGATCTAAAATCATCTCATTTATTAGATCTGAAATGCAAAAGTATGGTTTTCTAGAATATCAAACACCTATATTAACTTCATCTAGCCCAGAAGGTGCTAGAGACTTTTTAGTACCAAGTAGACTAAACCCAGGTAAATTTTATGCTTTACCTCAAGCGCCACAACAATTTAAACAATTAATCATGGTATCTGGTTTTGATAAATATTTTCAAATTGCACCTTGTTTTAGAGATGAGGACGCAAGAGCTGATAGAAGCCCAGGAGAGTTCTATCAACTTGACTTGGAAATGTCTTTTGTAGAACAAGAGGATGTATTCAAAATAGTTGAAGAGTTATTTGTAAATTTATTCAAAAAATTTTCTTCTAAAAAGTTACTTCATGAAAAATTTCCTAGAATTCCTTTTAATGTGGCTATGCTTAAATATGGTTCTGACAAACCAGATTTGAGAAATCCTTTGGAAATAGAAGATATAACTGATATTTTTAAAAGAGATGATGTTAACTTTGAGATATTTAAAAAATTAGTAATTAAAGGATCGATAGTAAGAGGAATTGTTACGAAAAATACTTCAGAGAAACCAAGAAGTTTTTTTGATGGAATTGATAAATGGGCAAAAGATGAAGGATCGTCTGGTCTAGCGTATTTTTCTTTAGAAAATTCTGACAAACTGAGTGCAAAAGGTCCCATAGGAAAATTTTTTTCTGACGAGTCCCTGAAAGAAATAATGAGAAAAATGAATGCTGAGGTAGGTGATACAATATTTATGTCATGTGGAAATAAATCTGAAGTTGAGAAATTATTAAGTAATGCGAGAAATAAAATAGCAAATGAATTAAACTTAATTGACCAAAACGTTTTTTCTTTTTGTTGGGTAGTTGACTATCCAATGTTCGAAATAAATGAAATTACTAAAAAAATTGAATTTAGTCATAACCCTTTTTCTATGCCGCAAGGTGATATTGATAATTTAGATCTTTCAGAGCCCCTGAAACTAAAAGCTTTTCAATATGATATTGTATGTAACGGAATTGAATTGTCCTCTGGGGCCATCAGGAACCATAAACCTGATTTAATGTATAAATTATTTGAAATCGCTGGCTACTCTAAGGAAACAGTGAATGAGAAATTTAGTGGTATGATTAATGCTTTAAGCTACGGGGCGCCTCCTCACGGTGGTATCGCCCCAGGTATAGATAGGATTGTAATGTTATTAGCAGAAGAAAAAAATATAAGAGAAGTAACTATGTTTCCAATGAACCAAAATGCGCAAGATTTAATGATGAATGCGCCGTCTGAAGTAGACGAAAGTCAATTAAAAGAACTTAATATTTCAAAAAGAAAAAAATAATTATTTTTTTCCTTTAAGGTTTATTCTTATATCTGATAAGTCTACTAGTTTCTTTTTGTAGTCATTTCTAACAAAGCCTTTACTAGTAATATCTTTTACAAGTTTAATTAGTTGATTTTGATCTTCACTATTTTGACTTTCATTTGTATCAGAATTTCCAGTTATAGATGGGGTGTGAGCCAAATCTTCTCTATTTAAGTACGAGATTGCTAGCTCTCTAAAGATATAATCTAAAATTGAACTTGCGCTCATTATTCTATCATTACCGTAAACTTTTCCAGAAGGTTCAAATTTTGTATCTAAATATGCATTTACAAATTCGTCTAGTGGAACTCCATATTGAAGTCCTAAAGATATTGCTATTGCAAAATTATTCATAAGAGCTTTTACTAGCTCACCTTCTTTACTAGTATCGATAAAAATTTCTCCTATTTTACCATCCTCATACTCACCGGTGTGTAAATATACTTTGTGATCACCTATCGAAGCTTTTTGGATATAACCTTTTCTTCTATCTGGCATACTAAATCTTTTACCAGTATTATCAGTGAGATTTTTTTTAAAACTTTCATCAATTTGTTTGGATTTAATGCTATTTTTGATTTCCATATCACTAATTGGTTGTGAAACTATTTCAACTTTGCTACTTTTAGTATCTTTAAGGTTTTTTGTTTTTCTATTATCTAGCTTAACATCAATAATCTCAAATTTCCCATCGTCCTTATTTTCTAAGCTATTAAGATTTTCCTCATTTATGTCATCTAAATAATGTGATACTTTGAAACTGCAAGTATAATATGTTTCTACTAAATATTTTGCCATTGTAATCCTATTTGTAAATTGAATCTTGATAAGAATTATGTATATACATTTTTTAATTATAGTCTAATTGTAATTTTACAATTATAAATTGAAAATAATTTTAAAATGTTTAAAGAAATTTTTACTTGGTGGAATAAACAAACGTTTGGCACAAGAATAAATACAATTTTTTTTGGAAAATTAGTTGGCGAAGATACTTCAGGCAACAAATATTATGAAAGCAAATCGGGAAAAAGATGGGTTATTTATAATGGAGAGGTTGAAGCATCAAAAATACCTACTGAATGGTATTCATGGATACATCGCACAGGAAATAAAATAGAAAATAGTCACGAATTAGACAAATATAAGTGGCAGAAAGAGCATATGCCTAATCAAACGGGAACTGAAAATTCTTATCATCCAAATAAAAATAAAAGTAAAAATGCAACAAAAAAAAAATACACTTCTTGGAAAAGCTAAAACTTATATACTTATTTTATTTCTTTATCATTTGTTAACAATTAACTCTTTAAGTGAAAATAAACTAAAAACTGAAAATTTTGCTGTTTTAACAGTATTAGATAAAGTAAATTCTCAAAGTGATATTGTTGAAATTCAGATTGGCAAAGAATATATATTTAAAAATCTTTCTATAAATATTCTTAAATGTAATAATTCCAAATTTGATGATGATCCAGAAGTTACAGCGTATATGCAGGTAAAAGATATAGTTAATATAGATGAGAATAAGGTATACATCTTCAACGATTGGACATTTGCCTCATCTCCTTCCATTAGGCCTTTTGATCATCCTGTTTACGATATATGGTTAAAAAAGTGTTACTCTTAAAGTAATTTTTCTTTATCAAGCCAACTCACATTAAAATCTGAGTTTAAAAATTTTTTGTGATTTAAAAGTATTTTATGTAAGTCAATTGTTGTTTTAATACCCTCAATAACAAATTCATCTAATGATCTTCGCATTCTTTGAATTGCTTCAGTTCTATTTCTTCCATGACATATTACTTTACAAATCATACTGTCATAATATGGAGTTACCTTATATCCTTGAAATATTGCCCCATCTACTCTTGTTCTAAAACCTGATGGTTGATGACACATGGTAATTTCTCCTGGCGAAGGTTGAAAATTTTTACTAACATCTTCAGCGTTTATTCTGCATTCAATAGCGTGGCCTCTTGGCTTAATATCTTCCTGTTTTAAAGCGGTATTACCATCATACGCTATCCAGATCTGTTCTTTAATTAAATCTATTCCTGTTACTACTTCTGTTACAGGATGTTCAACTTGTATTCTTGTATTCATTTCTAAAAAATAAAATTTTCCATCCTCAAAAATAAATTCTACTGTGCCAGCACCTTCGTATCCAATTTGGCTTACCATTTTTACAGTTTTATCAAAAAGGTCATTTCTTATTTTATCATTCAGTAATGGACTAGGCGTTTCTTCAATTAATTTCTGATGTCTCCTTTGAATAGAACAATCTCTTTCATGCAAATGTACTGTTCTGTTTTTTCCAGATAATACTTGAACTTCAATATGTCTTGGATTTTGAAAAAATTTCTCAATATATACCTCATCATTGCCAAAAAATTTTTTTGCTTCAGTTTTTGCGGTTAAAAATAAGTTTTCAAACTCTTCTTCTTTTGTTACAACTTTCATTCCTTTTCCACCACCTCCTCCAGCAGCTTTTATCAAAACTGGATAACCGACATCATTACATATTTTTTTCGCTTCGTTAAAATCAGATACACCTCCATCAGATCCTTTAATTACTGGAAGGCCGTATTTTTTTGCAATTTTTTTTGCCTCAATTTTGTCTCCCATCATTTTAATCAATGAAGATGAGGGACCAATAAATTTAATTTTGTTCTTCTCAAGAATTTTTGCAAACTCATAATTTTCAGATAAAAATCCATATCCAGGATGAACTGCTTCAGAATTTGTCAATTCAATTGCTGACATTATAGCTGGAATATTTAAATAGCTACTTGCAGCTTGATGAGGCCCTACACATATACTTTCATCAGCTAATCGAACATGCATGCTATTTCTATCAACATCAGAATGAATAGCGACTGTTTGTATACCCCATTCTTTGCAGGCCCTGATAACTCTAACAGCTATCTCACCTCTATTTGCAACAAGAATTTTTTTGAACATTATTACTCAATTATTGCTATGGTATGTCCATATTCAACTGGCTGACCATCTTCAACACAAATTTTTTTTACAGTACCAGCTAATGGAGAAGGAACATGATTCATTGTTTTCATAGCTTCAACAATCATGATTGTATCGCCTTTATTAATTTTTTTGCCAACCTCTACAAACTTTTTACCCCCAGGCTCTGGTGCTAAATAGGCTGTTCCTATAATAGGTGATGGAACTTCAGTTCCACTAGTATTATCTAGTTTTATATTTTCAGATTTTATTTCAGATTTTACTTCTTTAACCACAGCAGTGCTTGCCCCAGTTAATTTTGACACTTTAACCTTAATATCTTTTTCTGTATATTCTATTTCTGTAAGATTAAATTCATCTAAATATTCAGTTAACTCTTTAATTATATTTTTATTTATCTTCATTTATCATCTCATGCATAGAATTTATGGCCAAAGTATATCCATTTGTTCCTAAACCACAAATAATTCCAGTAACTACACCACTTAGTAATGATTTATGTCTGAATTCCTCTCTTTTATATATATTTGATATGTGCAGCTCTATTATTTTACCTTTAAATACATCTAGTGCATCTCTGATTGCTACAGATGTATGGCTGTAACCACCTGCATTTATAATAATCCCATCGTAATTTTTTCTAGCACTTTGTATAATATCAACAATTTCTCCTTCTACGTTGGATTGCCTCATATCAAGAGTTAAATTTAAATCTATAGATTTTTGTTTGCAGATATTCTCTAGGTATTTATAATCTTTACTACCATATTGTGATTGTTCTCTTTCGCCTATTAGATTAAGATTAGGCCCATTAATGATTAGTATTTTATTCACGAAATCCTTATAATCTATGAATATTAAAAATAAAATAAAAATAACTGTAAATGGCAAACAAATGCAAGTTATTACTAACTTTTCGCTTAAGAGTTTGATTGTAAAATTAAAAATTCCAATAGATAAAATAGCTATAGAATTAAATAAGAAAATAATAGATAAAAAAAAGATTTCTAAAATTCAATTAAAAAAAGGAGATAAAATAGAGATAGTCCATTTTATTGGTGGCGGGTAATGATTGATAAAAAATTTAAGATAGCAAATAAAACTTTTAAATCACGTTTAATCGTTGGGACTGGAAAATATAAAAATTTTAATGAATGTGCCAATGCCGTAAAAGCTTCTGGTGCAGATATAGTCACAGTCGCGGTAAGAAGAGTGAATATAACAAATAAAAATAAAGCTAGATTAATGGATTACTTAGATCCTAAGAAAATAACATATTTACCAAATACAGCAGGTTGTTTCTCAGCTGAAGAGGCAATTAGAACTTTGAGATTAGCGAGAGAAATCGGTGGCTGGAAATTGGTTAAATTAGAAGTACTTGGAGATAAAAGAAACCTTTTTCCAGAGATGATTGAAACTCTAAGATCTACTGAATTGTTAACAAAAGAGGGTTTCAAAGTAATGGTTTATTGCAATGATGATCCATTAATGGCTAAAAGATTAGAAAACGTTGGTGCAGTTGCCATTATGCCTCTAGCTGCACCAATTGGTTCAGGGCTTGGAATACAAAATAAAATTAATATCAAAATAATTCGGAAACAAACTAAATTACCTTTGATAATCGATGCGGGCATTGGCCAGGCATCTGATGCAAGTATAGCTATGGAATTAGGATGCGATGGGGTTCTAATAAACACAGCAATTGCAAAGGCACAAAACCCAATTCAAATGGCAGAAGCGATGAGATTGGCAGTGATTTCAGGTAGAAAATCTTTTTTGTCAGGTAGAATAGATCGAAATTTATTTGGCTCAGCATCGACAACTAAAGAGGGAATTATTTAATTTTTTTTTTGTAAAATTTTTTTTTAAACTTTCTTTTTTTAAAAACTTTTCTTATCTTGTTAGCACTCTCTACATTTTTTGATTCATTAATTTTTATTGTTTCCAGTTTTTCAACTTTTTCAATTTTACCTAAAACTTTTTTTGTCTTAGATTTAAATTCAATTATATAATCTTCTAAATTAAGATCATTATTGGTATTTAAGTTAATCTTTGCCTTATGTTTTTTTTCAAAATATTTGACAACATCTTGATAGTTTTCAATTATGTATTTTTCAATTTTATCATTCACTACCAATTCAACTAATTTAGCGTTATGCTCCAATGTTTTAATTTCTATTAGCTTAAGTATTTTAATGACAAAAGTCTCATCGGTTAATTTCATGTGCCATTTAACATTACTTTCCCTTAATCTTTGTCTTGACATTTCAAGTAATCCAAAATTGCTTATTCTACCTATTTGAATTCTAGCTCTATCATTTCTACATTTTTCTTTTAGTTTTCTCTCAACTTGTCTTCGGTTATTAAAGTTCAACATATCAATAAAATCAATTATTATTAAACCGGATAAATCTCTAATTTTAATTTGTCTCGCAATTTCCTCTGCTGCCTCTACATTTGTATCAAAAGCGGTGCTTTCAACATTTTTTTGTTTTATAGATTTTCCAGAATTCACATCTATGGACACTAGTGCTTCAGTTGGATTAATAACTAAATATCCTCCTGAAGTAAGTTTGACCTCTGTTTCAAATATTTCAAAAAGTTTTTTTTCAATATTTTCTTTGAAAAAAAGAGGAATTTTATCTCTATATTTTTTTATTTTTTTTATTTGGCTCGGCATCATCATTTTTAGATAGTTTTTCGTTCGTTGATAACCCTCATTTCCCTCAACAATTATATTTTGAGTATCATCATCATACATATCTCTTAAACATCTTTTAATGATATCACTTTCTTGATGTATTAAAGCCGGGGCTATAGAATTTAATGCGTTATTTTTAATTTCATCCCATACTTTTATTAAATTTTTTAAATCATTATCTATTTCATTTTTTGTTTTATTTGATCCTGCTGTCCTAACAATAATTCCCATTTCTTTTGGTATTTGAATTTCATTCAAAATAGTCCTAATTTTTTTTCTTTCACCTGGATTAAAAATCTTTCTTGAAATTCCACCACCTTTTGCAGTATTAGGCATTAACACAATATATTTTCCAGCAATTGATATAAAAGTACTTAATGCTGCTCCCTTTAAGCCTCTTTCATCTTTTAATACCTGAACTAAAATTACTTGGTTTGGTTTTATGACTTCTTGAATCTTATATCTTTTTGATGGAAACTTTTTTTGACTATGTGATTTATCTTTTTCTTCTAAATCTTTTTTTTCAACAGGGTCATCTATTTTAATTTCCTCTTTACCTTCAAGAATTTTATCTTCTATATTTTCACTTTCTTTGGATAATTCTTCTCTTACTTTTTCTTCTTCCTCTTTGATTTTTTCTAAATCACTTAAAGGCAATTGATAATAATCTGATTGAATATCATTGAAAGATAGGAAGCCATGTCTATCCCTTCCAAAATCCACAAATGCAGCTTGTAAAGAAGGCTCTATTCTGCTTACTTTACCAAGGTATATATTATTCTTGATTAAAGTATTATTTAAACTTTCATATTCGTAGTCTTCAATATGATTGTTGCTTTTAAGTACGACTCTTGTCTCGTTTGGATGCGATGCATCAATATATAAATTTTTCGACATAATTTTGATAGTTTTTTCATAAGTTAATTTAATAAATTCTGTGCCATAACAATAACAAATTCATGAGATAATTAAACTAAAATGCAAAAGTTTATATCAAGGTTCTTAATATTTAGTTTATTATCCTCAATTATATTTCTAGCCACAATTATATCCATTCTGTGGACATATTCTAATAAATTGCCTGATTATAAATATCTAAAAAGTTATAAACCACCTGTATCAAGTAAATTATATTCTGGAGATGGGATTTTAGTAAGTGATTTCTCATCTGAAAAAAGAATTTTTGTGCCTTACTCTGCTATATCCAAAACTGTTATAAACTCTTTTTTGTCTGCAGAGGATAAAAACTTCTTTGATCACCCTGGAGTAGATGCAAAGGGGGTTATAAGAGCAGTAAAAAATAATATATTTAATATTATATATTCCAAGAGATTAGAAGGAGCTTCCACAATAACACAACAATTAGCAAAAAACTTTCTTTTAAGTAATGAGGTTAGTATAGATAGGAAAATTAAAGAGGCTATTCTTGCTTTTAGGATTGAACGCGTGCTTTCAAAGAAAAGAATTTTGGAGTTATATTTAAATCAAATTTATCTTGGTGAAGGTAGTTATGGAATAGCCTCAGCTAGCTTAAGATATTTTAATAAACCAATTAGCGAACTTAATTATGGAGAAGCAGCACTTTTAGCAGCCCTTCCAAAAGCACCAAGTAGATATAATCCTTATAAAAATATAAAACTTGCTAAATTCAGAAGAAATTTAGTTTTAAACAACTTACTAGACAATGGATTTATAAATAAAAATCAACACATTGAATTAGTTAACTCTGAAATAAAATTAGAGAAAAGAAAAAGAATTTACTTAGAGGACTCAAGATATTACGTAGAAGATGTCAGAAAAGATGTAATTGATAAATATGGTTTCGATAAAGTCTACAAACAAGGTTTTAACATTAAAACACCTTTGAATTTAGAACTACAAAAAATTGCAACACAATCTCTAAGAAAAGGTCTCCAAGAGTTTGATAAAAGAAAAGGATGGAGAGGTCCATTATCAAATCAAAAAAAACATAAAAATTGGAAAGAGGAACTTTCAAAACTTAGTTTAGAAAAGTCTTTAGGTTGGGAATTAGCAGTTGTCAAAAGAATCGATAAATTTGAAACAATTATAGAAACTCGTGCTGGAGATAATGGTATTATAAATTTTAGTGATGTGGATTGGACACGTAAGGAATTTAAGAATTTATTTAAAAAAGGTGATATAATCTTTGTAAAGAAATCAAAAATAGGAAATTATAGTTTAAAGCAGCTTCCCAAAGTTAATGGAGGAATAGTTGTTATGGATCCATACAGCGGGAGAGTTTTAGCCTTATCTGGAGGATTTAGTTTTAAAGAAAGTGAATTTAATAGAGCTTCTCAAGCTAAACGTCAACCAGGATCTGCATTTAAACCTTTTATATATGCTCTTGCGTTAGAAAATAATTTTTTACCAACAACATTAGTACTAGACGCACCTATAGTATTAGATCAAGGAAATGATTTAAAAATGTGGAAGCCAGAAAATTATGGTAAAAAATTTTATGGACCATCAACACTTAGAACTGGCATTGAGAAGTCCAGAAATTTGATGACAGTAAGAATAGCTCAAGAGCTAGGAATTGATAAAATTATTAATTTTTCTAAAAAATTAAATATTTATGAAAATCCTGATGAGCTTATGTCTGTTTCTTTGGGCTCAGCTGAGACTACGCTATTAAAAATAACAAGTGCATATTGCTCATTTATAAATGGTGGTAAATTAGTTAATCCTATTATAATTGACAGAATTCAAGACAGTGAGGGTAAAACTATTTTTAACAATGAGAAAAGATATTGTGAAAATTGTGATCAAATTTCGCACAAAGGCACAAAAGATCCAATAATAAAAAATAAGTATGAGCAGATTTTTTCACCTCAAACAGCTTACCAAATGACCTCCATGTTAAATGGTGTTATAGAAAGAGGGACAGGAAAAGGTTTAAAAGATTTAAAAGTCGATTTAGCTGGTAAGACTGGCACAACTAACAAAAACACAGACACTTGGTTTATAGGATTTACTTCAAACTTAGTTATAGGCGTTTATATAGGCTATGATAATCCTAAAAGTTTAGGAAAATTTGAAACTGGTTCAAAAACTGCAATGCCTGTTTTTAAAGAATTTATAAAGAAAACTGCTAATAATAATAATGCAAGACCATTTAAAGTTGCAGACAATATAAAAATGATGGTAATCGATGCAAAAACTGGAAAAAAAGCGAATCCTAAAACGAAACAAGCAATAATCGAGTCATTTAAAATAATTGATGACAAATCTGTTGTCTTGTCTGATAATATTGACAGTAGATTAAGTTCAGCAAATATATTAAAATTTTATTAATGGACCAAGAAGTATTAAATATTAAATCAGAAATAAAAAAAATAAATCAAAGAATAAAGGAGTTTCTTTGAAAAGACTAAGATTTCAGAAAAAATAATTAATTTATCAAATTTAATAGAAAAACCAGACTTTTGGCAGGATAAAAAAATTGCTGAAAAAGTTTTACGTGAAAAAACTAATTTAGAAAAATTATTAAATAATTACGAAATAACATCAAATGAAAGTAAAGATTTATTTGATATTTATGATTTAGCTATTGAGGAACGTAACGATGAAATGATTAAAGAGACAACCTCAAATATAAAAATACTCTTTAATAAAATTAAACAAATTGAAATAAGATGTTTTCTATCAAATGATAATGATACATTTGATAGTTATTTAGAATTTCACGCAGGTGCTGGTGGAACTGAAAGTCAAGACTGGGCTGATATGTTAAGAAGAATGTATATGAAGTGGGCAACCAAAAAAAATTTCAAAATCGAGATTATCAGCGAACATAAAGGCGATGAAGCAGGAATTAAATCTTCAATAATTAAAGTAAGTGGAGATTACATAAACGGATTATTAAAAAATGAATCTGGAATACATAGACTTGTTAGAATTTCACCTTTTGATTCAGGTGCCAGAAGACATACTAGTTTTGCCAGTGTTTGGGTATACCCAGTTATATCTGAAAATATTGATGTTGAAATTTTAGAAAAAGACTTGAGGATAGACACATATAGATCTAGTGGAGCAGGAGGTCAACATGTCAACACAACAGATAGTGCAGTAAGAATTACACATCTGCCAACAAAAATTGTGGTACAATGTCAAAATGAAAGATCACAACACAAAAATAAAGAAACTTGCATGAATATGTTAAGAGCAAGACTTTATGACTATGAGTTAAAAAAAAAAGAAAAAGAAAATGAAAATCTTGAAAATTCAAAGTCAGAAATTGGATGGGGTCATCAAATCAGATCATATGTATTACATCCTTATAAAATGGTAAAGGATAATAGAACTAATTTTGAGAGTTCTAGTCCTGAAAAAGTATTA
>CACKCQ010000009.1 GCA_902598655.1 uncultured Pelagibacteraceae bacterium | reverse complement strand
CACATACTTCGTGGCAACTTAGATACACAAGGTGTTGCAAATAGAAAACAGAGACGTTCTCTATATGGTACAAAAAAAGGTAAATAAGAATGTCTAGAAAAAGAAAAGCCCCTAAAAAAATTCCTATTGTAGATCCGAAATATAAATCAGTCATAATTCCAAAATTAATAAACTCAATAATGCTTGATGGTAAAAAAACCATTGCTGAAAAAATAGTTTATGATGCAATAGATAAAATAAAATCAAAATCAAAAGATGAACCTTTGTCAGTTTTTAATGATGCTATAAATAATGTTAGGCCAAATGTAGAGGTTAGATCAAGAAGAGTCGGAGGTGCAACTTATCAGGTACCAGTTGAAGTAAAAACCAAAAGATCCCAAGCTTTGGCTTTAAGGTGGATTATTGATGCATCCAGAAAAAGAAAAGATAAAAAAATGTCTGACAAATTATTTAATGAAATTTATGATGCATACCAAAATAGAGGTTCAGCAATAAAAAAGAAAGAGGATACACATAAAATGGCAGAGTCTAATAAAGCTTTTGCTCATTTTAGATGGTAAGTAAAATGGCAAAAACACATACACTCAATAAATATAGAAACATAGGTATTATGGCACATATAGATGCTGGTAAAACTACAACTACAGAAAGAATTTTATACTACACAGGAAAAAGTCATAAAATTGGTGAAGTTCATGATGGTGCTGCGACAATGGATTGGATGGAACAGGAGCAGGAACGTGGAATTACTATAACTTCAGCTGCAACTACCTGTTTTTGGCGAGAACATAGAATTAATATTATTGACACTCCAGGTCACGTTGATTTTACAATTGAAGTCGAACGATCTTTAAAAGTTTTAGACGGTGCAGTTGCGGTTTTTGACGGTGTTGCAGGTGTTGAACCACAATCTGAGACAGTTTGGAGACAAGCTGACAAATATAAAGTTCCTAGAATTTGTTTCGTGAATAAACTTGATAGGACAGGTGCAGATTTCTTTAGATGTGTGGATATGATTAAAGATAGACTTGGAGCTAAACCTTTAGTTATGCAGGTGCCTATTGGTGTAGAAGCATCACTACAAGGTGTTGTTGATTTAGTTAAAATGAAAGCAATTGTTTGGAAAAACGAGGACCTTGGTGCTGAATGGGAAGAAAAAGATATTCCAGATGATCTCAAAGAGATTTGCGAAAAATACAGACAAGAATTAGTTGAAACAGCTGTTGAACAAGATGAAAAATTAATGGAAGCATACTTAGGTGGTGAAGAAATTAAACAAGAAGATTTGATTAAATGTGTAAGAAAAGGATGTTTAAATTTTGAGTTCGTACCAGTTTTAACAGGTTCTGCTTTCAAAAATAAAGGTGTTCAACCATTATTAGACGCTGTTGTGGATTACTTACCAAGTCCAGAGGATCTTGGATCTATTATGGGGACAAAACCTGGATCTGATGAGGAAATTGAAATGAAATTTGAGGATAGTGCGCCTTTTTCAGCTTTAGCCTTTAAAGTAGCAACAGATCCATTTGTAGGAAGTCTTACATTTATTAGAATTTATTCGGGTACAGTCAAATCAGGAACTGGAGTTTATAATACTTCTTCAGATAAAGAAGAAAGAGTAGGAAGAATGCTTCTAATGCATGCTAATTCAAGGGAAGACATCAAAGAAGCAAGTGCAGGTGATATCGTTGCTCTCGCTGGATTAAAAAACACAATAACAGGTCATACATTGGCAAACAAAGATGCACCAGTATTACTTGAGCCAATGGAATTTCCAGATCCTGTTATAGAAATTGCAGTTGAGCCTAAATCGAAAGCCGATCAAGAAAAAATGGGTGAAGCATTAGGTAGATTAGCTAAAGAAGATCCGTCATTTAGAGTAACATCAGACGAAGAGTCAGGTCAAACAATAATTAAAGGCATGGGTGAATTACATTTAGATATTATTGTTGATAGAATGAAAAGAGAATTCAAAGTTGAGGCAAATGTAGGAGCACCTCAAGTTGCATACAGAGAAACAATATTAAATGCTGCTGAGTTTGATTATACACATAAAAAACAGAGTGGTGGAGCAGGACAGTTTGCTAGAGTAAAACTATCTGTTGAACCGCTAGAACCAGGCAAAGGTAGAGAAATTGAAAGCAAAATAAAAGGAGGAGCAATACCAAAAGAATTTATACCAGGTGTTGAAAAAGGTGTAGAGACAATAGCTGATGGTGGAATTCTGGCTGGGTTTCCTTTGATCGACTACAAAGTTACAATCTTAGATGGTCTACATCATGATGTTGACTCAAGTGTATTAGCTTTTGAGCTTGCTTCAAGACAATGTTTTAAAGAAGCATGTGCTAGAGGAACTTTAAAACTTTTAGAACCAGTAATGAGAGTTGAGGTAGTTACCCCAGAAGATTACATGGGAGATGTAATAGGCGATCTAAATAGTAGAAGAGGACAAATAAGTACACAAGAGCAAAGAGGAAATGCAACTGTAATAACCGCAATGGTGCCATTAGCAAATATGTTTGGTTATATAAACAGCTTAAGATCTATGTCACAAGGTAGAGCTCAATACTCAATGTTTTTTGATCATTACGACAAGGTTCCACAAAATGTGCAAGATGAGGTAACCAAGAAAACAGGTTAATTATGGATAAACAAAATATTAGAATAAAATTAAGAGCTTACGACAACAAAGTTTTGGATCAGTCCACCGAGGAAATAGTAAATACTGTTAAAAGAACAGGAGCTAATATTAAAGGTCCAATTCCTTTGCCTACAAAAATAGAGAGATATACTGTTTTAAGATCTCCACATATTGATAAAAAAAGTAGAGAGCAATTCGAAACCAGAACTCATAAAAGATTAATTGATATTATTGAACCTACACCTGCAACAGTTGAAGCACTAATGAAACTTGATTTAGCTTCTGGGGTAGACGTGGAGATTAAAATATAATGGAAAAATTAGCTTTAATTGGAAAAAAAATAGGAATGTCTAGAGAGTTTTTTAGATCCGGTCAATCAGTTCCAGTTACTGTGTTAAAGATGGAAACTGGTAGAGTTATTAGCGTTATAAATAAAGAAAATCGTGGATATAGCGCGATTCAAATAGGATTTGGAAAAATTAAAAACTCAAAATTAACAAAAGCTATGAAAGGTTATTTTGCAAAAAAAAACACAGAGCCAAAAAATACTCTTAAAGAGTTCAGGTTAGAAAATATTGAAAACTTCAAAGAAGGAAATGAAATTGGATTAGAAATATTTGAAAATGTTAAGTTTGTTGATGTTAAATCTAAGACAATTGGTAAAGGATTTGCAGGTGCAATGAAAAGACACAATTTTGGTGGATTAAGGGCTACTCACGGCGTTTCAATTTCTCATAGATCACATGGTTCAACAGGACAAAGGCAAGATCCTGGTAAAGTTTTTAAAGGGAAAAAAATGGCAGGTCATATGGGAGATAAAATTAGAACTATACAAAATATTGAAGTCATAAAAACTGACAAAGAAAATAATTTGTTATATTTAAAAGGTTCTATCCCTGGATCAAAAAATACAGAAGTTTTAATCAGAAAATCAGTCAAAAATATTAACCGAATGTCAATTGATGAAAAAATTGAACAAATTGAGAAACAAAAAAAATCAACTGATAAAAAGAAAAAATAAATGAAAATAGATAAATTAAGTATTGATGGAAAAAAACAAAGCATAGAAGTACTAGATAAAATTTTTAGTGCCAAAGTTAATAATCAATTAGTTAGTGGTGTTATTTACAAATTGAATGCAAACTTTAAAGGTAGAAAAGCCAAAACAAAGCAAAGAAATGAAATTACTGGCTCAACGTCTAAAATTTATTCACAAAAAGGCACTGGTAATGCAAGACACTCCAGCAAAAAAGCACCTATATTTGTAGGTGGAGGTATAGCTCATGGACCAAAAGGTCAGGATAATTATAAAACTAGAAAGTTGAATAAGAGTGAAAAAAAAATGAGTATAGCTTCACTTATAACTGAAAAAAATAAATCAAATAACATAATTATTTTTAATGACTTTGGAAAAAAAATTGAAAAAACTAAAGAAATGTTTGAACTCTTAAAAAAGTTTGATGCAAATAACTCATTATTTATAGTGGATACAAAATCAAAAGATAATATCTTTAGATCAACTAAAAATATTCCTAATGTCAAGTTAACAGACGCAAACCATTTCAGTGCATTTGATTTAGTTAAATATAAAAAAATTATTTTCACTGAGAGCTCAGTTAAAGAATTAGAAAAAAGGTATCAATAATGGACAAACTTAGTTTATACGATAAAATTTTATTTCCTGTAGTAACAGAAAAATCAACAAATTTGTCGGAACAAAATAAAATTGTTTTTAAGGTACCTCAAAGTGCTAATAAAAAAACATTAAAAGGATCAATTGAAAAAATTTTTAAAGTTAACGTAACAAAAATTAATATTATTAATAAAAAATCACTAATTAAATCTACTAGAGGAAAAAAAGTTAAAAAGAAGGGTTTTAAAAAAGCAATTATTACCCTTAAAAAAGGTCAAAACATTGACTTAACTACAGGAATTTAAACTATGGCTTTAAAAACATTTAAACCTTACACGAAATCTACCAGAGGTACTATTTTAACAAGTAGAGAAGGCTTATGGAAAGGTAAACCTTATAAGCCATTAACAAGTGCAAATTACTCTTCAAAAGGAAGAAATAACTATGGTCGTATAACTTCTAGAAATCATGGTGGTGGACATAAGCATAAATATAGAAAAATAGATTTTTATAGAAAAAAAAATGACATGAAAGCAATTGTGGAGAGAATTGAGTATGATCCAAATAGGTCATGTCACATAATGTTGGTCAAATTTGAGGATAATAAAAAATTTTATTATCTAGCCCCACAAAAAATAAAAGTTGGTGATCATGTTCAAAACGGTCCATCTTCAGAAATTAAAATAGGAAATTGTTTACCATTACAGGATATTCCTGTAGGCATTGATATACATAATGTAGAAATACAGCCGGGTGCAGGAGGAAAAATAGCGAGAGCAGCTGGCTCCTCTGTAACAATTTCAGGTATTGATGGAAATTACTCTATTATAAAAATGACTTCAGGTGAAGTTAGAAAAATAGATTCAAGAGCTTTGGCTACAATAGGAGTATTATCTAATCCAGATCAAAAAAATATTAAAATTGGTAAAGCTGGTCGATCGAGATGGTTGGGAAGAAGACCTCATACAAGAGGGGTTGTTAAAAATCCAGTAGATCACCCACATGGTGGAGGTGAAGGTAAATCTGCAGGTGGTAGACACCCTGTTTCTCCTACTGGACAATCAGCAAAAGGTTTAAAAACAAGAGACAATAAAAGAACTGATAAATTTATAATAAGAAGAAGAAAGAAGAAGAGAGCTTAAATTATGGCAAGATCTGTTTGGAAAGGACCGTTTGTTGAAGAAAGTTTAATTAAAAAAGTTGAAAAAATTAAAAACGATCCTAATAAAAAACCAATTAAAACTTGGTCTAGAAAGTCTACAATAATACCAGATTTCGTAGGATTTAGCTTTTTAATTTATAACGGTAAAAAATTTATACCAATAACTGTATCTGAAGACATGGTGGGACATAAATTTGGAGAATTTGCACCAACAAGACAGTTTTTTGGACATACACCAGCTGATAAAAAAGCAAAAGTTGAAGGTGGAGCTAAGGGAGCTGATAAGAAATAAATATGAGTAAAAATAAAGATATAGATTTAAAACAAGTTAGATCAACAAATAAGAATGTAAGATCTAGTATAAGAAAATTAAAACCTATACTTAAATCAATAGTAGGTAAAAAAGTAGAAATTGCGATTAGAGATTTATCTTTCTCAGAAAAAAGAATTTCTAAAGATGTTAAAAAAACACTTTCATCTGCAGTTGCTAATGCAGAAAATAATTTTCAATACGATATTGACAATTTAGTAGTTAAAGAAGCTTTCTGTGGAAAACAGGTAATAATGAAAAGATTTAGAGCTAGAGCTAAAGGTAGAGCTGCAGAAATTATGAAACCATACTCAAACATTACAATAGTTTTGAGCGAACAAATGAAACTAAAAGAGAAGGAACATGGGACAAAAAGTTAATCCAGTAGGCTTAAGATTAGGCATTAATAGAGGATGGGATTCCGTCTGGTATGCAAAAAAACAAGATTTCGGAAATTATTTAATTGAAGATTTTAAGATTAGAGAATTCATTAAAAAAAATGTTATCAATTCAGGTGTTTCAAAAGTAATGATAGAGAGATCAGCAAAAAAATGTTTCGTAACAATTTATACTTCTAGACCTGGATTTGTAATTGGAAAAAAAGGAAGTGATATTGAAAAGATTAAAGGAAAATTATCAAGATTGAGCGCAAACGAAATAGTACTAAACATTAAGGAAGTAAAAAAACCTGAGACAAATTCATTTTTAGTTGCAGAGAATATTGCCCAACAACTAGTCAAACGTGTTTCTTATAGGAGAGCAATGAAGAGAGCCATGCAATCTGCATTAAGATTAGGAGCTAAAGGAATTAAAGTGTCTTGTAGTGGAAGACTTGGTGGAAACGAAATTGCAAGAACAGAATGGTTAAGAGATGGAAGTATTCCATCCCATACTTTAAGAGCAGATATTGATTACGCTGAAGCAGAAGCTTTAACTACCTATGGAATTATTGGAATAAAAGTTTGGATATATAAAGGAGAAATTTTCACAAAAGAATTCAGCCAGGAAAGGAACAAGACATAACAATGTTACAACCAACCAGAACAAAGTTTAGAAAAGCACATAAAGGAAGAATTCACGGCAATGCTTCCAGATGTAATGCTATGAATTATGGTTCTTTTGGATTGAAAGCAATACAGCCAGAAAGAATTATATCCAGACAGATAGAGGCGGCTAGAGTAGCATTAACAAGACATATGAAAAGGCAAGGAAGAGTTTGGACAAGAATGTTTCCTAATATACCTGTATCAAAAAAACCTACTGAGGTAAGAATGGGTAAAGGAAAGGGCTCACCTGAATTTTGGGCATGCAGAGTTAAACCAGGAAGAATTTTATTTGAAGTTGACGGAGTAACTGAAGAAATTGCTAGAGAGGCTTTATACAAAGCATCGGCAAAACTTCCAATTAAATGTAAATTTATTAAGAGAGTTTAAATGAAAAAAAGTGAGATAAAGAAAATGACCAAAGAACAAGCTCTGAAAGATATTGAAAAATTAAAAAAAGATCTTTTTAACTTTAGATTTCAAAAAATTAACGGTCAGATAAAAAGTCCGTCAAAAATTAGTGAAACAAAGAAGAATATTGCAAGATTGAAAACATTAGTAGTGAGTAAAGATGCCTAAAAAAGTATTAAATGGAATAGTTGTCAGCGATAAGCCAGATAAAACTATTACGGTTTTAGTTGAGCGAAAATACCAACATCCAGTATTAAAAAAAGTAATTAAAGCTAGAAAAAAATATAGTGTTCATGACGAAGAGAATAAATATAAAAATGGTGATAAAGTATTAATAAAAGAGTGCAAACCTTACTCAAAGTCGAAAAAATTTGAAGTGATAGGAGTTTCCAAATGATACAAGTACAGACTGAATTATTTGTGGCTGATAATACAGGTGCAAAAAAAATTGAATGCATAAAAGTATTAGGTGGATCTAAAAGAAGATATGCAAGTATTGGTGATACTATAGTTGTTGCAGTTAAAGAAGCAATTCCAAAAGGAAAGGTTAAAAAAGGTGCGGTTCATAAAGCTGTTGTTGTTAGAGTAAAAAAAGGAATTCATAGAAATGATGGATCCAAAGTAAGATTTGATAACAATGCAGCTGTTCTGACAGATGACAAAGGGGAGCCAATAGGTACTAGAATATTTGGACCAGTTACTAGAGAATTAAGAAATAGAGGCCAAATGAAAATAATTTCTTTGGCACCAGAGGTATTATAATGATTAAAAAAGGTATTAAAGTAAAGATATTGGCTGGTAAGGACAAAAATAAAGATGGAGACGTAATAGAGATTGATAGAAAAAATAACAGGGCAAAAGTTAAAGGTATTAACATAGTAAAAAAACATGTGAAAACTACGAAAGAAAAGAAAGGTGGAATAGTTTCAAAAGAAAACTTTATACATCTCTCGAATTTAGCAATCTTTGATACCAAAAATAAAAACGAGGCTAAAAAATAATGACACCAAGAATAAAACTAATTGTAACTAAAGATATTGAGCCAACATTAAAAGAGAAGTTTGGTTATAAAAATTTATATATGGGTCCAAGAATACAAAAAATTGTTTTAAATATGGGCCTAGGCCTTGATGGAAACGATCAAAAAATCCTAAAATCGTGCCAAGAGGATTTGGCAAATATCACAGGTCAAATGCCTGTAGTAACTAAATTCAAAAAATCTATCGCAAATTTTAAAACTAGAAAAAGCACTAATTCAGGCTTGAAGGTAACATTAAGAAAAAACAAAATGTATGAATTTATTGATAGATTAACAAATATAGCATTACCAAGAATAAAAGATTTTAGGGGATTAAGTCCCAACGGTTTTGATAAATTTGGAAATTATACTTTTGGTGTTAAAGAACATATCATATTCCCAGAGGTAAATTTTGATAAAGTTGACAAAATTAGAGGTTTAGACATTACCATAGTTATTAAATCTCAAAAAGTAGAACACAGTTTTGAATTATTAAAACATTTAAATTTTCCATTTAGAGAAAAAAGGAGCAATTAATGGCTAAAATGAGTGCAATAAATAAGAATAATAAAAGAATAAAATTGTCAGACAAATTTTATAAAAAAAGAATGAAGTTAAAAGAAATAATAATGAACAAAAAATTATCCTTAGAAGAAAGATTTAAAGCTCAGCAAAAATTATCAAAATTACCACGAAATTCTGCGAAAGTTAGAGTAATGAATAGGTGTCAAATCACAGGTAGACCACACGGTGTTTATAGAAAATTAAAAATTTCAAGAATAGCCCTTCGACAACTTGGTTTAGAAGGTAAAATTCCTGGAATGGTAAAATCAAGTTGGTAGAAAGGAAAATATGAGTTTAAGTGATCCAATTGGTGATATGTTAGCAAGAATTAAAAATGCTCAAGTGAGAAACCACAGTAAAGTCTCATTACCATCGTCAAAATTTAAGGCTAAGATTGCTGATGTATTAAAGTCTGAAGGTTATATCATAGACTATAAAATAAATGATGACAAAAAACCTTCAATTGAAATTAATTTAAAATATAACTCAGGCAATCCAGTTATAAATACTATTGAAAGAATTTCTAAGCCAGGAAGGAGAATTTTTTCTAGTGCGAGCAGTCTGCCAAAAATAAATAATGGTCTTGGTATTGCAATTGTATCTACGCCACAAGGAGTAATGACTGATGTAGATGCAAGAAAGAAAAGACTTGGTGGTGAAATTATTTGTAAGGTGTTTTAATGTCTAAAATAGGAAAAATAAACATACCAATTCCAGAAAAAGTAAAAGTTTTATTATCTGGCAATACAGTAAATGTTGAGGGGCCGTTAGGCAAACACGCAATCAAATTAGATTTAGAAATGTTTGAACTTAATATTACAGAAGGTAAAGACGTATCAATAAAACCAAAAAAAATTGATGATACATCTAAAAGATTATGGGGTATGAATAGAAGTTTACTTAATAATGCCATTATTGGTGCAAGCACTGGTTATGAGAAAATACTTGAACTTACAGGTGTAGGATTCAGGGCTGCTCTAAAAGGTAATGTTTTAAATATGCAACTAGGATTTAGTCATGATATTAATTACGATATTCCAGAAGGTATTAAAATAGCTGTCGAAAAACAAACAACGTTAAAAATAAGTGGATCAAATAAACAACAAGTTGGTATGGTTGCATCACAAATAAAAAGCATTAGACCACCTGAGCCTTATAAAGGAAAAGGCATAAAAGAAAAAGGTCAATATATTTTGAGAAAAGAGGGTAAGAAAAAATAATGAGATTAAGCACAATCGAAAGAAAAAGATTTAGAGTAAGAAAAAAACTTAAAAATGTTTCTAAAGATAGATACAGATTAAGTGTTTCAAGATCTTCAAAAAATATAAGTGCACAAATAATAGATGATGTAAAAAATATTACATTAGTTTCTGCTTCATCAATAGACAAAGAAATAAGAGGGCAAAAAAAAAATAAATCAGAACTATCAACTATTGTTGCTGAAACACTTGCAAAAAAAGCAAATGAAAAAAATATTAAAAAAATTTACTTTGATAGAGGTATCTATAAATATCATGGAAGAGTTAAAATTTTCGCTGAAACATTAAGAAAAAATGGTATGGAATTTTAAAATATGGAAAAAAATACAGAATTTGTAGAAAAATTAGTTCACATAAACAGGATAACTAAAGTTGTTAAAGGTGGAAGAAGATTTGGCTTTTCTGCTTTAGTCGTTGTCGGCAACCAAAATGGTAAAATTGGTATTGCACATGCAAAAGCAAAACAAGTCCCAGATGCTATCAAAAAAGCCAATGAACTGGCTAGAAGAAATTTAATTCAAATACCTCTTAGAGATGGCAGAACAATTCATCATGACATATATGGCAAAGACGGTGCAGGTAGAATTAAATTAAGATCAGCTCCTAAAGGAACTGGTATTATAGCAGGAGGTCCAATCAGAGCTGTTTGCGAAGTGCTTGGAATAAAAGATATTGTAGCTAAATCTTTAGGTACAGCTAATCCACACAATGTAATTAGAGCATGTTTAAAAGCTTTATCAAAACAAAATTCTCCAAAGAATATCTCCAATTTAAGAAATAAAAAAATTTCAGAAATAATTGAGAAAAGAGGATAATGATATTTCTAAATACATTAAACAATCTGAAAACAAAAAAAATTCGAGTAGGAAGAGGCATAGGATCTGGAAAGGGAAAAACTTCTGGTAGAGGGGTAAAAGGTCAAAAATCAAGATCCGGAGTAGCTATAAAAAGTTTTGAAGGTGGTCAAATGCCATTATACAGAAGACTACCTAAAAGAGGTTTCAGGCCAATATATAAAGATAATGTTGCAGTAATAAATTTAGGGAATTTACAAAGACTTATTGATACAAATAAAATTAGTTCAGAAGCAAAAATAAACATTGATACTTTTAAAAAATCTAAATTATTTAGAAAATCAATTAATAAATTTAAAGTTTTATCAAATGGTGATTTTAATTCTAAAATTCATATCGAAGCAGATTATTCTTCAAAAAATGCGAAAGAAAAAATTGAAAAAGCTGGTGGCCAAATTACTTTAAAAAATCAACCTAAATAATGAGTGCTTCAACACAATCTAATGATTTAAGAAACAGAATACTTTTTACATTATTTATTCTTGCCGTTTATAGATTGGGAACTTTTGTTCCTCTACCTGGAATAGATCCTGAACAACTTCAAATAATGATGGAGGGAAACCAGAAAGGTTTGTTGGGTATGTTTAACGTATTTGCAGGTGGTGCTGTAAGTAGAATGGCAATTTTTGCACTTGGAATAATGCCATACATATCATCTTCAATCATTGTCCAATTACTTACAGGCGTTTCAGAATATTTTAAAAATTTAAAAGCTCAAGGTGAAATAGGAAGACAAAAGATCACTCAAATAACTAGATACGGAACAGTATTATTAGCAACAATACAGGGATATGGATTGGCTGTTGGACTAGAATCTTCAGCAGATTTAGTAATTAATCCAGGAATTTTTTTCAAAATTTCAACAGTTACAACAATAGTCGCTGGAACTATATTTTTGATGTGGCTCGGAGAACAAATCACACAGAGAGGAATTGGTAATGGTATATCTCTAATTATTTTTTCAGGTATCGTTGCTGAAATTCCTAGAGCTCTAGTAACGACTTTTGAATTAGGAAGGACTGGTGCAATTTCAACAGTAATGATAATTTTTATATTTTTATTACTTGTTGCAACTATAATGTTTATTGTTTTTATGGAAAGAGCATTAAGAAAAATTCTTATAAATTATCCAAAGAGACAAATGGGGAATAAAATGTACGGTGGAGACTCATCACATTTACCATTAAAAATTAACTCAGCAGGTGTGATACCCGCAATTTTTGCTTCAGCTTTATTATTATTACCAGTTACTTTTTCAAATTTTAATGTGTCTCAAAATGAAACATTTCTGAATATTTCATCATACTTTTCACAAGGACAGCCTTTGTATATGTTATTATATGCTTCTGGAATAATATTTTTTACATTTTTTTATACTTCAATTACCTTCAATCCTACTGAAACAGCAGAAAATTTAAGAAAATATGGTGGATTTATTCCAGGAATAAGACCTGGAGAAAGTACTGCTATTTATATTGATACAATATTAACAAGACTAACAACAATAGGATCATTATATCTAGCATTAGTTTGTTTAATGCCAGAATTTCTAATTGCAAATTATCCTATTCCATTTTATTTGGGTGGAGCTTCTGTATTAATTGTTGTTGTTGTTGCAATTGACACTGTTACACAAATTCAAACTAGGATGATGAGTTCTCAATACGAGCAACTTATTAAAAAAACAAAATTTGGTAGATAGGT
>CACKCQ010000008.1 GCA_902598655.1 uncultured Pelagibacteraceae bacterium | reverse complement strand
ACAAAAACATTTTGAGGTCCTATTGCAAAAATTAATGTTAAGCCCGTCAAAAAACCTAAAAAAAGGAAAGACATGTTTAAGAAACTGATTTTTTATCAGCAACAAAACTTACTAAAATAATTAATATTAAAAAAGGTATACAAATAATATTCATCATTTTCCATCCAATAGAATTTAGTAAAATTCCAGCAGATAAACTGGCCAAAGCCATAGTTGAAAAAACAATTAAATCATTTATCCCTTGTACTTTAAATTTTTCTTCTTTGTTATAAGTCAAAACTACTAAGCTGGTACCTGATATAAACAAAAAATTCCAACCGAGACCTAGAAAAATTAATGAGAGCATATAATTAAGATATGTCTGTTCAAATAAACTTAAAAGAACTGTAATAAAAAAAAATAAAACTCCACCATAAATTATTGCACTGTGTCCATATTTTTTTATTAAATTACCCGTTATTAACGACGGTAAAAACATTGCAACTACATGAAATTGTAATACTAACCCAGTTTCTTTTAAGCTCATATTTTCCATAACATGCATACTTAAAGGTGTTGCTGTCATTAAAAATGACATTACTGCATAAGCAAAAGCAGCTGCGGTAATTGCTTGTAAAAATCTTGGTTGTAATACTATAGATTTTAGATTTCTTACATTTCCTTCCTTTAGACTATCCTCCTGAACATTTTCTACATTTTTAAAAAAAAATAAAAAAACTCCAGGCATAAAAGATAGGAAAGATAGCAAAAGATAAGAACCAACATACAATTGATCTTGAATTAAATCTTTAGTGTAATTTGCAAGAGTTATACCTAAAAATGCAGAAACAATTCCTGCTAACAAGAGAGTAGAAACTGCTTTTGGTATTTTGTCTTTTTCAACACTTTCAGCTGCTGCAAATCTATATTGATGATTAAATGCAGCGCCCATTCCAAGAATTAAGCAAGATAGACAAAATAAATTAAAACTTTTCTGACTGATTGCAAAAGCAGCAAGCAGTGCTGAACAGGAACTTCCTATAGCCGCAAATACAAAACCATTTCTTCTTCCAATTTTACTCATAATATTTGCCGCTAAGACAGTAAAACTTGCAGTTCCAACTACGAATAAAGCGGTTGGTAAGGTTGATAAAGATTGATTTGAGCTAATTTGAGAACCAACTATTCCACTGAGAAATACTGTTATTGTTGCTGTGGTAAAACCAAATATCTGACTTAACGTAAGTAAGGATAAATTTCTATTCATAATTAGCGTAAATATATTTCTACTGTCATTTAAATATCTATATAGATGTTTTGAATTTTAATATAGAAGATATTATTTAAATTATGATTGGAATATTAGGTGGCATGGGAACTCAAGCGGGCTTAGACTTTTGTGATAAGCTTGCAAAATTAAACAGAGGAAAATTAGATCAAAAATATCCGATGTTTGTCCTCTATAATAAATCAAATACACCAAGAAGAGCAGAGAATTTAAAGCAATACAAAAATGTTTTAAAAGAATTAGTTGCTGGTTGTCGAATGCTTGAAAAAAATAAATGCAAGTTTATTGTAATGCCATGTAACACAGCACACTATTGGCATGAAGATATTCAAAAAAAAATATCGGTGCCATTTCTTAGTATGCCAAAAGAGGTATATTTAAACACACAAAAAAAATTTAAGAAAAATTCAACTATAGGATTATTATGTACTGAAGCTACTTTAGACACAAAAATCTACCATAAATATTTTGAAAAAAATTATAATTTGATAAGTCCTAGTGAAAGATTACAAAAGAGTTCAGTAAATACTGCTATTAAATATGTGAAAAAAGGTAAAGTAAAAGATGCTGAAAAAGCTTTAAGACCAGCAGTAAAATTTTTAATGAAAAAAAAATGTAAAAAAATAATTCTTGGTTGTACAGAACTACCAATAGCTATTTTTTCATACAAATCTTTTAAAAAAGCAAAAGACTCTAAAATATTTGTTGATCCAAATCTTTTGTTAGCTCAAGTGTGTATGAAAAAATATAAAAATTTAAAGTAAATTTAATTTTTTTTATTACAAATAAAGTATAATTTTCTCGGAAATGATCCTTCTTCAAAATACTCAATAATTAAGTTTTTAAATCCATTTGTTAGATTCAGTATTTTATCTTTAGAAAAAAAATGAATAATAAAACCATCTATTTCGTATAGATCTTCTCCTCTATGAATTCCTTTTTTATAGTCTCCGTCATTAGTATTTCTGACTGTGTAAATATTTAATCCTCCAGGTTTTAAAATTCTATGAATCTCGCTATTAAGTTTGTCCAAATCTTTCAGGGTTAAAGCCATGCAATAAAGCATATGTGAATAACAAGCATCAACTGAATTAGTTTCAAATGGTAAGTCTTCTCTTATGTCAAATTTTAATGTTGAAATTGAAGATGTTAAATTTTCTTTTTTTATCTTTTCATTGATAATTTTAATTCCATTTTCACTATAGTCTAATGCTGTTACATTTATCGAATTCTTTGCAAAGTAAATGCTATCTCTTCCTAGACCTGCTCCTAGCTCAACAATTTTAGAATAATTGTTTTCTTTGAAAATATTTAAAGCTTTTTTTGCAGGTAAACTTGGTTCTAAACCAAACATCTCAGGCTTATTTGAGAAATTAGTTTCCCAATGCTGAGATTGTCGGTTTAAAATATTTTTATCCAATTTACTTAGAAGGATCTGGAACCTTTCTTAGATAAGGTTTTACAGTTTCCCATCCATCTGGATATATTTTTTTAGCTTCGTCATCTTTAATCGCTGGCAAAATAACAACATCCTCTCCCTTTTTCCAATTAGCAGGAGTAGCTACTTTATGTTTAGCTGTTAGCTGCATAGAGTCTATTGCACGCAAAATCTCTAAAAAGTTTCTTCCAGTTGCCATAGGATATGTAAGATATAATCCAATTCTCTTATCAGGTCTGATTACAAAAATAGTTCTTACAGTTTCATTATCAACTGCAGTTCTACCCATTGAGGTTGTTCCAGCATCTGCTTCCAACATATTAAACAATTTTGCTACTTTTAAATCTTCATCAGCAATAATTGGATAATTTGGTTTTGTACCAGATACATCTTTAATATCATCTAACCATTTTTTATGATCCTCTACTCCATCAACACTTAAACCAATCACTTTTACATTTCTTTTATCAAATTCATCTTTCATTAATCCTAAAGCACCAAGTTCTGTAGTACAAACTGGTGTAAAATCTTTAGGGTGTGAAAAAATAACTCCCCAACTATCACCTAACCATTCGTGAAAAGAAATATCTCCTTCAGTTGTTTTAGCTTGAAAATCAGGACACATACTATTTATTTTTAACATTGTCTCCTCCTTATAAAAAAAATATTATATGAAAGATTGTTTTACTAAGCAAACTTTTATAAAGTTAGGTATTTATGATATTTGAACAACTTTTCGATCAAAAATCTTCTACATACACTTATATAATTGCAAGTGGTGAAGGTAGAGAAGCATTAATAATTGATCCAGTCATTGAACATTCTGATGAGTATTCAACTATTTTGAATAATTTAGATCTTAAACTTGTAAAAGTAATTGATACTCACATTCATGCTGATCATATCTCAGCATTAAATGAATTAAATAAAAGAACAAACTGTATAAGAGTTATGGGAGAAAAATCTAAATCAGAAGTGATAGATCTAAGAATTAAAGATGGTGAAAAAATTAAAGTTGAAGAAGTTGAACTTCAAGCAATTTATACTCCTGGTCATACTGACTGCTCTTATAGTTTTTTGATGAATGATAGAGTTTTTACTGGAGATACACTTTTAATAAATGGAAGTGGTAGAACAGATTTTCAAAATGGTAATGCTTACGATGCTTATGATTCTATATTTAATAAATTATTAAAATTACCCGAAAAAACTCTCGTATTTCCAGCTCATGATTATAATGGCAAGAAATTTTCCACTATTGAAAATGAAAAAAATAATAATCCAAGATTACAAGTAAGCTCAAAGGAAGAATATGCGGACATAATGAATAATCTAAATCTTGCAAATCCAAAAATGATGGATGTCGCAGTACCTGCTAATGTAAAAGGGCTTACTTTAGACAATATTAATTAACTTTAAATTCCAACATTAATAACTATATAGGCAGTCTATGAATGACTATTTGCAATCAATTATTGATAGGGATCCAGCAGCAAGATCTAAGTTAAGTGTAATATTAACGTACCCTGGCGTTAAGGCTGTATTTTTTCACAGAATTGCAAATTTTTTTGCTACTGCAAAATTTGATCTTATCGCAAGAATAATTTCTCAATTTTCGAGATTTTTAACTGGTATTGAAATTCATCCAAGAGCTAAGATAGGTAAAAATTTATTTATTGATCACGGTATGGGCGTTGTTATAGGTGAAACTTCTGACATTGCAGATAACGTAACAATTTATCATATGGTTACTTTAGGTGGAATATCTCCAAGCATAAATTCCAATGATCAAAGAGAAATTAAAAGACACCCTACTCTTCATGATAATGTAGTCGTTGGTTCGGGTGCACAGATTTTGGGGCCTGTAGTTGTAGGGAAAAATGCAAGAATTGGAGCTAATGCAGTTGTAACAAAAAATGTTCCTGAAAATGCTGTTATGGTAGGAATACCTGCTAAGAATGTTGGAACAGCAACTGAAGAATTTAAACCTTATGCTGTTACAAATGGTAATGAGGAAAAAGAATAATGAAAAATTACAAGGATGATTTTATCCAATCAATTGGAAATACTCCTTTAATAAAACTAAAAGCTGCATCTGAAATAACTGGCTGTAACATTTATGGTAAAGCCGAATATTTAAATCCAGGAGGATCTGTAAAAGACAGAGCAGCACTAGCTTTAATAAGGGATGCTGAACAAAAAAAATTAATATCTAAAGGTGGAATAATTGTTGAAGGTACAGCTGGAAATACTGGGATTGGATTATGTTTATTAGGAAATTCACTAGGTTACAAAACTATTATTGTAATGAACGATAATCAAACTCAAGAAAAAAAAGATACATTAAGAAATATTGGTGCAGATTTAAAATTAGTTCCACCAAAACCTTATAAAGATGAAAATAACTTTGTTAAGGTTGCTGCCAGAATGGCTGAAGAGCTAAAAAGTTCAAATAATCACGGAGTTGTTTGGGCTAACCAATTTGATAATACCGCAAACTCTAAAGGTCACTACCATACAACGGGTCCTGAGATATGGGAGCAAACGGAGGGAAAAGTTGATGGATTTGTATGTTCTTCTGGAACTGGTGGAACTATTGGTGGAGTAAGTAGTTTTTTAAAAGAAAAAAATAAAGATATAAAAATTTATCTATCAGATCCAAAGGGATCATCTCTTTACAATCACATTGAAAACGGCGAGTTAAAAGCTGAAGGTGGATCAATAACTGAGGGCATTGGATCCAGCAGAGTAACTGCTAATTTTGCAGAAGCAAAAATAGATGGAGCTTTTTCAATTGAAGATAAAGAATCTTTGCCAATACTATATGATTTAATCAAAAATGAAGGTTTAAGTCTTGGAACAAGTTGTGGAGTAAATATTGCAGGTGCAATTAGATTAGGGAAAAAATTAGGACCAGGTAAAACTATTGTCACTATTCTTTGCGACAAATCAGACAGATACAACTCAAAGATGTTTAATAAACCTTTTTTAATTGAAAAAGGTTTGCCTTATCCCGACTGGATATAATCACGCATACCAGCACTGTAATAAAACCATTACATTTTTAATTTAGAATGAATAATAATTATCTAATAATTAAAGGAATTTTATGAACGCAAAAGAAGTAGTAAAAAAAGGATATGAACTTTTTGGCAAAGGAGATATGGAGGGATTTATGGAAATGGTACATGATGATATCACTTGGATTTATCCTGGAGATAAGCATCCAATGTCAGGAACTCATAAAGGCAAAGAAGCATATATGAAAACCATGATGCAAGTTCCAGATCTATGGAGTAATTTTTCAGTAACCCCTGATATGATGATAAGTGAGGGGAATAAAGTGTTTGTTAAAACAATTGCTAAGGCAGATGGCATGGATACTATTTTTGGTCATTATTTTGAAGTAAGCGATGATGGTAAACTGACATTGTTTATTGCGTTTGACGACACATTGAGCATGTTCAATGCAATGAAAAAGTAATAGTTTATGAAAAAATTATATTTTTTTTTAATTATCATATTTATGTCGAGCACAGCTTTTGCTGAACAAGGACAAATTAAACAAAACGGTTTTTTTGCAGGTACATCAAAGGTTTTAGGTGACGATAAAGGTAATTTTACAATTATCTATGATGGTATGTTGGGTTTAAAAGCATTAGAAGGAACGACTTTTGGAGATAAATCTTCAATGAGATGCGTAGGTTCAATAGTTGTTTTTGCAGGAAAAGGACATGAAAGTGGTACTTGCGTAAATAAATTTGAAGATGGTGGAACAGCAACTTCGCAATATAAAGGTGTTTTTGGAAAAATGTTGAGATGGAAATATGTAAGTGGAACTGGAAAGTATGAAAATATATCAGGTGGTGGAACTGCGACTATAAAAGGTATGAATTCTGCACAAGAAGGGATAGTTCATTCTTACAATGAAATTACAGGAAATTATAATTTAAACTAAGGAGAAATATGTCAATTTTAGAAAAACTTAATAAAGCAATTTTGGAAAAGGATGGGGCTGCAGCTGGAGAGTTAGTGCATGAAGAATACAAGATGTTTTCTCATCTTAAAGGCGAATATGTGCATATGGGTAAAGAAGGTATGATAGAGGCTGTAAGTAAAGGAATGATGAGTCCTGTTAAACATAGAATTCTTTTTGAAAATGATGAGATAGGTTTTGATCATTCTTATGTGACTTATCAAGATGGAAACACAGAGGCGTTAATGTGTTGTTGGAAGTTCAAAGATGGAAAAATCATCGAAGTAGAAACAGGCGCAACAAAATTACCAAAAGAATAAATTAAGGAAGATTATGAGTGGCGCAGAAACAAAAAGTTTTGATAAACCAGATCAGGAATTTAAACAATTTGACAATGCAGACATGTACCATGTGAATGTTGGTGGACAGAGGTTAGTACAAATTAAACTTCAACCAGGTTGGAAATGGTCAAAAGATGTTAAACCAAAAATAGACTCCGACGCTGCAAGTTGTCAGGCAAATCATATTGGGGTTATTGTAAAAGGAACTGTGTGTGCAAAACATGACGATGGAACAGAAATTACTTATACCGCCGGTAGCGCTTACTCAGTTAAACCAGGTCATGATGCATGGGTAGTTGGTGATGAGCCAGTTATTGCATACGAGTTTGGTGGAGTGTGGGGCGAATAATGGTGAAGATGGTAGGTAGTTTTGAAGTAAAAGATTGGGATCACTGGAAAAAATCTTTTGATGCCCATAAAGAACCTAGGGAAGCTGCTGGTATAAAAACAGTTTATGTTGGAAATGAAATAGATAATCCAAATAAAGTTCATATAGTCATGGAGACTCCCGCAGCAGATACAATGCAAAAATTTATGCAAGACCCAGATAATGCTAAAGTAATCGAAGAATCTGGACACAAACAAGAAACAACAATGATGAGCGTTTGCTCAGATTAAAACAAACTGAAAGGTAATATGAAATACTATATGGTAACTCACACGTTTAAATCTAAAGAAATGAAAAAAAAATTTAATGAAACTTTAGGCGGAATGACTAGAGAACAAATAATTGAATCATCAACAAGTGATAAGGCCAAATGTCAAATGACATACTACACTCCTGATGAGACAATGACTATGTTCTGTCATTGGATGGCTGAAAGCACCGATGCTATTAATGAGCAACTTTCTGCTATGAATGATTTTTTTGAACCACATCAATTTACAGAGGTAAAAGAGGAAGTATTCAATTTTAATAGTTAAACAATATAGGAAAATTTATGAAAAAAATTATAGTCGTATTATTCTTAAGTATCTTTACTTCAAATTGCTTTGCAGATGGTCATGTAAAGAGAATATTATCAACAAGTGAAACTGGTATGGGAAATGAAATTGTTTATCCATCGGGTAAAGCAAAAATAACAGCTTTTGAATTTACTGTCCCTGTAGGAGCTCCAGTAAAACCTCACACACATTCCTTTCCAGTATTAATAATGATCCAACAAGGTGAAATTGAGCTTACGATGGATGGCAAAACCAAAGTTTATAAGGCTGGTGATGCATTTGTTGAAGATGTCGGTATTGCACATGAATCTCGAAATATAGGAAATGTGCCTGCTAAAGCAATAGTGGTTGCAATCGGTGTTGAAGGTCAGAAGATTGTAAATCCAGTTAAATAGAGAGGAAACAGAAATGATAATTAAAATAGAAGAAAATATAAAATCACTTTCATCATGGATGAATATGGTAAAAGCGAATGCTGAAAAAATTAAAGGATTTGGTGCTACGATTATTTTTGCAGGTGTATCAAAAGAAGACCCTACAAAATTTACTGTAATCGTTAAGTATGCAACCATGGAAGGTTTTGAAGCATTTAAAAATGACAAAGAACTTCATGCAGCAAGAGCTGAAGCAGGCGTGGATTTAGATTCAGCAAAGGTTACACCGATGCATGAAGATTTTATGGAAAATTTTAGTGGATAAACAATCAATATAAAGAAAGGATAAAATATGGAAACAGAAACACTAGTAGTAGCTCATTTAAAAGAAGGTATGTTAGAAAAATTTATGGGCTTTATGCAATCAGATGCTGGTATGGCAGAAAGATCGAAAGTTGCAAATGTATCAAAAACAATTGGAACAGTTGCACCTGACAAAAAAACAGTAATGTTTAAAATTTTTGTGACCGATAAAGCTGCCCTTAAAGCTTTTATAGATGGAAGCAATCCAGTATCAGCTCCAGTTATGAAAGAAGTTATGGAAAGTTACAGTGTCTACGAATTAAATAAAGTAGATATGTAATAATTTTTGTAATAAGGTTTGTAATGCCTTCAGGATATATCATATTAAATATTAATGTGTTAAATCCTGAAAATTACAAAGAGTATTTGGAAAAAGCTCCTCCAACTGCTCAAATGTTTGGTGGCGAATACATTATAAGAGGTGGCGAAAATGAAGTCATTGAAGGTGAGTGGAAATATCCAAGAACTGTTGTAATTAAATTCCCATCTTATGAAAAAGTTTTTGAGTGGTACAATTCCGAAATATATAAACCTATCAGACAGATTAGATTAGATAATACTGTATCAAATACATTAATAATTAAAGGAGCATAAAGGAGAAAAAAATGTCAATATTAGAAAAATATAGTGCTGCAATTAAAAATAAAGATGAAGCAGCAATGAATGAACTTTTGCATGATGATTTTAAATTCACAATGCATAAATCAGGGAGTGTTTTAACTAAAAGTGATGTTATCAAATGGGCAATGAGTGGTGACATTAAGCAAGATAAAACTAGAATTGTTTATGAAAATGATGAAGTTGGTGTTCACCATGCGTTTGTAACATTTGATGACGGTAATGTAGAAGCAGTTATGGCAGTCTACAAATACAAAGATGGCAAAATGATTAGTTTAGAAACTGGCGCAACGCCAATGCCAAAATAAGTGAACAACATAGATTTTTATTTTTCTATTGGAAGTACTTATACTTATCTTTCGGTTACTCGAGCACTAGAAGCAGAAAAACAACATCAAATTAAGTTTAACTGGACTCCTTTTAGTGTGAGAGCAATAATGAAAGAGATGAACAATGTTCCCTTTCCTAAAGAAAAAAAAAATAAAGTAGATTACATGTGGAGAGACATAGAAAGACGAGCAAAAAATTATGGATTTTTTGCCAAAACACCAGTCCCTTACCCTTTAACAGAATTTGATTTAGCTAATAAAATTGCAATATTAGGTTTAAAAAATAATTGGGGTGTAGATTACATTCAGCTTACGTATAAACGATGGTTTCAAGAAGGAAAAGAGCCTGCTGTTGAACCCAACTTGAGTGAAATCTGCAAAAAACTAAGCTTAGATAAAGAAAAGATTGTTTCAGAGGCAAGCTCTGAGGAAATAAATAATATTTATTTATCAAATACAGAAAAAGCTAGAAAAAATAAAATATTTGGAAGTCCGTCATTTGTTGTAAAAAATGAAATATTCTGGGGAGATGATAGAATGGAAGATGCAATCAAATGGTCGAAGGCAAATGAATAATATAACTGCTTATATAATTTTATTAATCGCAGTAATTCTTGGAACAGCATCTAACAGTTTTGCTAAAAGTGCTCAAGGTTTTACATTATTAATACCTAGTATAATCACAGCAGTAACAATTGTTGGATGCATGTATACTTTGTCTTTAGTTATGAAAAGTATACCAGTTGGAATAACGTATGCCTCTTTTGCGGGCCTATGTATAATTGCTACAGCTGCTGTTGGTGTTATAAAATTTAATCAAGTACCAAATTTTTATACAATAATTGGATTGATTTTAATTATATCGGGTGTCTTAATAGTTAACTTATTAGGAACAAATAAATGAAACCATTATCTGGTTATATTTATTTAGTATTAGCTATATCAACAGGAATTGCCGCAAATAGTTTTGCTAAAATTTCAGATGGATTTTCAAAATTAACTCCAACGATATTATCAATAGCTTTTATGTGTATAACTATGTATGGACTTGCAAAAGCTATGTCTATGATACCAGTAGGTTTTACTTATGCTACTTATAGTGGGACAACAGTGGCTGCTATTTTAGTCTTTGGGATGATTAAATATAATCAGATACCAAATATATACGGTTTAATTGGGATTTTTTTAATTATTATTGGTGTTGTAATGGTTAATTATCTTGGGAGAATTAATTAGCTCTTATTAAGTAATAAAATTAGTACACCTACTACAAATATAATTATCCCTAAAATTTCTGTAATTTTGACTTTTTCTTTAAACATATACTTTGAAGACACATAGCTAAATAATAATTCTATTTGGCCGATAGCTCTAACAAATGAAGACTGTATTAATGTAAAAGCATAAAACCAAGATAATGTTGCAAGAAATCCAGCTAACCCTGCTGTCAAACATTCGTATTTGTTTTCATATAATTTTTTAAACTGTGACTTTTCAAATATAATTAAATAAATAGTAACTAATGTTGTTTGTATAACTAAACCAAAAAATAGTGTTGCTATAGCTTTTTCAAAGTTATTACTAAAATTTTCCAATGTTAATGCTGCAGCTCTAAAATATACAACGCTTAAACCTAGGAATAATCCTGCAGATAAACCAATTAAAGTTGTTTTTGAAAATAAGTTTTTTAGAAATAAACTTAAATCTTTAATCGAAAGTATAATTACTCCAATTGTAGATACGATAATACCTGTTATTCCAAATTTATTTAATTTGTCCCCTATTATCAAATATTCAAAAATCGCAACCTGAATAACTTCAGTTTTGCTCAATGAAGTTCCAACTACAAAATTAGCAAATCTAAATAAATAGAGTAAAACAAATGTAAAAATTATTTGGAAAATTGAACCTAATAATACGTTAAATATAAATTTTTTTTGACTAAGGATTTCAGGAATTACATTTAAGTCTTGAAAATACAAAAAAAATAAAATTGTCCCAAATGGTAATGCAAAAGCAAATCTTACATAAGTAGATGCAATAGTTGATACTTTTTGATTAAGTTTTTTCTGTAAAGTTGATCTAAGATTTTGAAAAAAAGCCCCAGAAATAGCTACAATTATCCAATTCATTGATGATTATTAATATTGTATTTAATTTTAAAGTCGACTTAAATAGTCTCATTTAACAAAAAAGAGGGAAATAACATGAAAATCTTTAAAAGAATAATATTTTCTCTAATTTTCGTTTCTTTTGCCAGTGCAAGTTTGGCTGAAACAAAAATGAGAATTACACTTCAATTACCATTAAAGGCTCACTTAGGTCAGAACCTTTTGGTATTTAAAAAAGAATTAGAATCAAGATCAGACATTAAAGTAGAGATTTACGACTCTGCACAACTTTACAAAGATAAAGAGGTTCCACAAGCTGTAGGTTCAGGAGCGATCGAAGCTGGTGTTGCATCTATAACAAGATTTGCAGGAACTAATCCTGAAGTTGATGTTTTCTATCTTCCATTCTTATTTGATTCAGAACAAAAAGTAAGAAAAGCAACTCAAGCTGGATCTGAGATAAGAGCTATTCTTGATCCTGCAATAGCAAAGACAGGAGCAGTTCCACTTTATTATCAAGCTTATGGATCAGCAATTATGTTATCCAATGGTGGTCCAATGAAAACTCCGGCTGATTTTAAAGACAAAAAAATCAGAGTTTTTGGAAAAACACTTGGAGCTTTTGTGAGTTCTTTAGGTGGCAAACCAGCATTAATATCTGGATCTGAGCAATATTTAGCTTACCAAAGAAATACTGTTGATGCAGGTATGACTGGTGTATCTGGTGTAAAATCTAGAAAATTATATCAAGTAATGGATACTTTAACAGTTACAAATCATGGCGATATCGAATTCGTAGTTGTTGCTAATGACAAATGGCTAAGCTCATTAACTCAAAAACAAAGAGACGCTATAGCTGAAGCATCAAAAGTAGCTGAAAAAGCTGTAAGAGATGACATGGCTAACATCGAAGCTGGTGCTTACAAAGAAGCAAAAGCAAATGGAATGAACATTGTAAACCTAAGTAGTTCAGAAGTTTCTGCTCTTAAAAAAGCATCATCATCTGTTATTGATGATTACATATCAAGAACAGGTGGAGCTGGTGGAGTTGGTGATCAACTTGTAAAAGCTGCAAACAAACTTTAAATCATATAAATACCCCGCACTTAAGTGCGGGGTTTTCAAATGAATACCTACGACAAAATTGTAAAATACTCTGGCTATTTGGCTTCAGCGTTATTTATTATGATAGGCTTTATAGTTTCTTATGAAGTTATCATGAGATACATATTTAATTCACCTACTATTTGGGTTAATGAAATTTCTCGATTTTTACAAATTTGGGCTACTTATTTAGCTTTAACTTATACTTTTCATAAAAATGATTTTATCAGAATAACAGTTATATATGACAAAGTAGGAGATAAAGGAAAAAAGATATTAGATTTAATAAGTGCAATATTCATTTTAATTTTTAGTGGATTTGTGCTTTATTATGGATGGTTAATTGCTTACGACTCTCTTAAAGTTGGGAGAACAAGCTCCACAATTTTAGATGTTCCATCTTTTCTTACAGAATTTGCAATACCATTATGTTTTGCATTTTTGGTATTAAGAGTGCTTTTTGAAGTACCTAAATACATAAAAGATATAATTAAATGACAGTAGCAATAATCTTATTTTTGTTATTTTTTGTACTTTTTTTAGGAGTGCCAATAGCATTTGGTTTAGGCTCTATAGGATTGGGTTTAATGTTATTTGGAGATATTTCTCCTTTAATGATCCCACAAACTTTTTACAGTGTGGCAGATAACTTTATTTTATTAGCTGTTCCGATGTTTTTGATGATGTCTAATATATTGTTAAAAGCAGGTGTTGGAGAAGATCTATTTAATTTTGCTCAAAGCTGGGTTGGAAATTTTCCAGGAGGTTTAGCAATAGCAACTATAGTTTCTTGCAGTATTTTTGCTGCTATATCTGGATCATCAGTGGCTACTGCTGCAACAATCTCAACTGTAGCATTTCCTGCAATGATTAATAGAGGTTATCACAGAAATTTTACTTTAGGTATTTTGGCAGCGGGTGGCACTTTAGGGATTTTAATTCCTCCATCAATTCCAATGATTGTTTATGCATTTGTTGTTGAAGAGTCTGTACTAAGTATGTTTCTTGCAGGAATTGGGCCAGGAATAGTTTTAGCATTATTTTTTATTATCTTTTCAGTTTTTTACGTAAAATTTTTTAATAAAGAAGTTCAAAATGTATCCAGTACTTTAGAAGAAAAAATTAAGTACACAAAAAGAGGTTTGCCAATATTATTAATGGCCTTCATCATGCTAGGTGGAATTTATGCTGGAATTTATACACCAACAGAGGCAGGTGGTATTGGTTTTTTAATATCATTTATCTATGTTGTGGCTAAAAAAAGATTAGATTTTAAAGGTTTTATCGAAGCTGGTTTGGAGACAATGAAAACTACAGTTACTATATTTATAATTATTGCAGGAGCTAAAGTTTTTGGTAAAGCAATTTCTCTTTATAGAATTCCTCAAGATTTATCATCTTTCATAGTTACTAATATTAATGAGACTGGTTTATTTATACTAGTTGTTTGTATTACTTTGTTAATCCTAGGATTTATAATGGAAACTCTTTCATTAATTTTAATCATGATGCCTATATTTTCGATTTCAATCGCTGCAATGAATATTGATTTAATTTGGTTTGGAATAATTTTTACACTAATGATTGAGTGTGCATTAATTACACCACCCGTTGGACTAAATATTTATGTTCTCCAAGCAATTGGTAAAGCAAAAATGTCAGAAATAGCTAAAGGTGTGATACCTTTTGTCATTATAATGTTATTTACAGTATTTGTTATTTACTTATTCCCTGACCTAGCATTATATATACCTTTTAAATTATAAATATGTTTTCAAAAATAAAATCAAAAGATAAAGCAGAACAATTAAGACAATTATTAAATGGACCAGAAATAATTGTAATGCCTGGATGCTTTGATGCATTATCAGCAAAATTAATTGAAAGAGAAGGTTTGAAAGTTGGGTTTATGTCTGGCTTCAGTGTTTCATCAACAAAACTTGGTATGCCGGACACAGGTTTAATTTCTTTTTCTGAAATGGCAGAACAAGTAAGAAATATATGTAATGCTACATCAATTCCAATAATATTTGATGGGGATACTGGATATGGAAATTCAGTGAACGTATTTAGAACTGTAAGAGGATATGCGGATGCAGGAGCAGCTGGTGTGATGATTGAAGACCAAAAGTGGCCAAAAAAATGTGGTCACACAAAGGGTAAAGATGTTGTCGATCTTGATGAGGCAAACTCAAGAATTAAAGCTGCAGTGGACGCAAGAGAATATGGAAATAAAGATATCTTAATAATGGCAAGAACTGATGCCATAGCAACTAGAGGATTAGATGATGCAATTAAAAGAATGCAATCATTTTCAAAACTTGGTGTTGATATTTTATTTATTGAAGCTGTTAAAAATAAAGAAGATATGAAAAGAATTATCAAAGAAGTTCCAGGTCATCATATGTTAAATTTGATCGAAGATGGTGAAACCCCATTATTAGAAATTAATGAAATAGAGGAAATTGGTTATAAAATTGCTGTAATGCCTCTAACCCTAATGAGTGCATCAGTAAAAACGATGCAAGAATGTTTGAATAATATGAAAAATAAAGTTTATAATAAAAATGTTTCTAAATTTTCAGACTTAAGAGATATAGTTGGCTTCAACGAATATTACGATATTGAAGACAAATATAAATAATGTTTCCAAAAAAATTCTCTAAAATTCTTTTCGTTTTTTTTATGGGTTTAGGAATGAGTTTGTTAATGACCCTAATTATTACATTTATAAATACAGGTTATGATGAATTTTATTATAAAAGATTTTTCAAAGCTTGGTCTATTAGTTTGCCAGTTGCATTAGTTGCAACAACTTTAGTTGCACCGTTGGTTAATAAATTAGTGGAAAAAATTACTAAATAGAGAGGATGTCATATGAGTGAAAATATAGCTTTTATAGGAGTTGGTAATATGGGAAACCCAATGGCCTGTAATTTAAAGAACGCAGGGAAAAAGGTTAAGGTTTTTGATGTTTCTAAAGAAATGATTGATAAAGCAGTTGAAAATAATCTTGATGTTGAGAAGGATTTTGGAAAACTAATCAATAGTGAAACGTCTGTTGTAATCACTATGCTGCCTGAGGGAAAACATTCAAAAGAAGTTTATTTAAAAGAAAATGGTGTTCTAGATAAAGTTTCTAAAAATTGTCTACTAATAGATTGTTCAACAATCGATATAGATACCTCTAAAGAAATAGGAAAGAAAGCAAATGAAAAAGGTATTAAGATGATTGATGCACCAGTAAGTGGTGGAGTGATGGGTGCACAAAAAGCAACTTTAAATATTATGGTTGGTGGATCAAATGATTCATTTAATCAAGCTTTACCTATTTTAAAATTAATGGGTAAAAATATTTATCATGCTGGAGAGATAGGAAGCGGAAACGGTGCAAAGATTTGTAACAACATGTCTCTTGGAATAACAATGATTGCTGCTTCAGAGTCATTAATGTTAGCAAGAAGATTGAATATAGATATAAAGAAAGTTCATGAAATTATGAAAAATGCTTCCGGAAATAGTTGGCCTATTTCAGTTTATCCACCTTTACCTGGATTAATTGAAGGAACTCCATCTAACAATAAATATAAGCCAGGCTTTTCTGCAGGTATGATGAACAAAGATTTAAAACTTGCAAATGAATGTGCTAAAAATGCAAATGCATCTACTCCATTAGGAGAGATGGCATTAGAAATATATTCAAAGTTTTGTGAGGATGGAAACAGTTCGAAAGATTTTTCTGCTATATCAAAGGTAATTGGCGGAGATGCTTGGGATTATCCAATAGAATAATTACCAAGAGGAATTTGGACTCTCCAAAAATTTTAACTCATCTGGTGTAGATTTTCTCCCCATAACTTTATTTCGATGAGGATATCTATGAAATCGTTTAATTGCAGCGGTATGATCTTTCCAAAATTTTTTTATCTCATTATAGTTTGGGTGATTAGATAAATAGTTATCCAACAATTTATATGCTCTATCATGATCTATAACTTCTTCACTGTGAATGTATGGCAATAGCATGAAAAAACGTTGATATTCATCCATTTGATCAAGATACCCGTTATAGACTGCATCATTTACAATCAGTCTTGCTTTATGATCAAACTCAAAAGCTTTTTTATCATCTCTATATAAATTTCTTGAAAATTGATCCAATAAAATAACTAAAGCTAGAGTGCTTAATGGTTCATCTTGCCAATCATCATATTCATTTAAAGTAGCTTTTTCATGATCATCTTTGAATTTGTCTCTAATCAATTGATCAAAATTATCATCTCTTTTAAATCGCTTTTCAACGACCATATCATCAAACCAAAAATCTAATATTGCTTTGGCTCTATCATTCATAAACTTTGTCAACTTTTACCTGATATGATTCAACAAGTCTGTTCGTTTCATTTGCCATTGCAACAACTGCAATAAGTTCGCTTAACATCTCTGTAGTAGCACCTTTAGATTTAGCAGCGATACTGTGAGATTTAATACAATACTCACAACTATTTGTCATTGAAACTGCAACATAAATAAGCTCTTTTGTCATTTCATCCAAAGCACCTTTTTTCATCACTTGCTGTATAGAGGTCCAAGTTCTCTCTAAAGTTTCTGGGTTGTTGGCTAACATTTTCCAAAAATTGTTTATGTAGTTTGTATTTCTCTTCTTTTTTATATCTTCAAATACCTCTTTCACTTTTCCTGTAGCATCAGCTTCTTCAATCATATTAAAAACTGCCATTTCACCTCCTTAATTGTAAATTGTTTCTATTTTAGGCATTAATCTTAATAATTCCTTAGTATATTCATGATTTGGATTTTTAAACAACTCTTCCGTCTCAGACACCTCGCATAGTTTTCCATTCCTTAAAACTCCAATATCATCACACATTTGTCGAACAACTGGTAGATCATGACTTATAAAAAGGATAGTTAAATTAAGTTGTTCTTGTAAATCTTTAAGTAAATTTAGTATTTGAGCCTGAATACTCACATCCAAAGCAGATGTTGGCTCATCACAAACTAATAATCTTGGTTTTGTTGCTAATGCTCTTGCAATAGAAATTCTTTGTCTCTGACCTCCTGAAAACTCATGAGGATATCTTTCAGCTGAAGACTTGGATAACTCCACAGAGTCTAAGAGATCATTTATATACTCATTTAATTCATTAGAGCTAATATTTGCATCATGTAACTTTATAGGTTCAGCAATGATATCTTTAACCTTAAGCCTACCATTCAACGAAGAGTACGGATCTTGGAATATCATTTGAATTTGTTTTCTAAATTTAAGTAATTCTTTGTTACTTTTTATATTATTAATACATACATCATCAAAATAAATTTCACCTGAGGTGGGTTTAAATAAATTAACAATCATTTTTGCAATTGTAGTTTTTCCACTGCCACTTTCACCAACAAGTCCAAAAGATTTTCCTTCTTGTATATTAAATGAAACAGTATCAACTGCTAATACATTATTTTGAGATTTTTCTGTAAAAAAACCTTCATTAAAAGTTTTACAGAGATTTTTTATTTGAACTAAATCTTTTTTTAAAATCTCTCTTTTATTCCATCTGTTTAAAATTTTTAAATTAATGTTTTCCTGGTTATTGCTTTCTTTCTCTATAATTTTAAACCTAGATATTTTTTTATTTGTTGGAGGAACAGAACTAACTAAACTTTTCGTATAAGTTTCTTTTGGTTCTGTTAATATTTGCTTTGTTGTTCCCAATTCTACCAAATTACCATTTTTCATGACAGCAACTCTATTGGTAGTCTCTGCTATAACTCCCATATCATGTGTAATTAATATAACTGCTAAGTTTCTCTCTTTAGTCAGTTTTTTGATAAGTTCTAATATTTGTGATTGTATTGATACATCAAGTGCAGTTGTGGGCTCATCTGCAATTAACAACTCTGGTTCACAACATAGAGAAAGTGATATAACAACCCTTTGTCTCATACCTCCTGAAAATTGATGAGGATAATCATTAAATCTTTTTTCAGCATCTTTTATGCCTACTTCTTTTAAAAGATTTATTGCTTTTTCTTTTGCTTTTGAGTTACTGAGGTTTAAATGAGTTTGGATTGTTTCAATAAGTTGTTGTCCAATTGTTAAGATAGGATTTAAAGATGTCTGAGGATCTTGAAAAATAAATCCAATTTTTTTTCCTCTTAAACTTAGAATATTTTTTTTATTTTCATGAATATTTATGTCACTTAAATAAATTGATCCTTCAGATACTTTCCCTGGTTCGTCAATTAAATCAATTATTGCATTTGCTACAGTACTTTTTCCAGACCCAGACTCCCCAACTAATCCTACAATTTCTCCTCTTTTTATCTCAATATTAATATCTTTTGCAGCATGAACTGTCTCTTTTCTCAATTTATAATCTACACTTAAATTTTGTATTTTTAAAAAACTCATTTTTTCAATTTAGGATTAAGAGTGTCTCTCATCCAGTCTCCTAATAGATTAATGGAAAAAGCCAAAACAACTAAGAATATTGCTGGAAAAAAAGTTATCCACCATTCACCAGAAAATAAAAAGTCATTTCCAAGTCTTATTAATGTTCCTAAAGAAGGAGTAGTTGGAGGAACGCCAACTCCTAGAAAACTCAATGTGGCTTCTGCAATTATTGCTAATGCAAGACCTATAGTTCCTATAACAAGTACTGGTCTCATAATATTTGGAAGAATATGTTTAAACATTACTATAAAATTAGAAACTCCAATAATTGTTGATGCTGAGACATAATCTTTATTTTTTTCAACTAAAGTTGCTGCTCTTGATACTCTTGCAAACTGTGGCCACTCTGAAATACCAATTGCAAAAATTAAAACATATATTGCCATCTCGTCATGAAGTTCACGCGAAATTATACCTCTCGCAATACCATCAACAAGAAGTGCCATCAAAATACTTGGAACTGTTAACTGAACATCAGTTAATCTCATAACAATCATTTCATACTTACCACCAAAAAAACCAGCAGTAAGACCTAATCCAACTCCTAAAATTAAACTAAATAAAATTGCTGAAAAACCAACAATCAAAGATATTCTAGATCCATAAAGAATAGTCGATAACATATCTCTTCCTTGTCCATCAGTACCAAGTAAAAATTCTACTTTCCCTTCGCTAGTCCAAGATGGTGGGGTGAATGCATCCATTAATGATAAAGAAGATGGGTCGAATGGATTATAAGGTGTAATAAATTCTACAAAAAATGAACAGAAAAATATTATTGCTAATAAAATTGATGAAACTATTGCTGTAGGAGATTTTATAAAACTAAAATAAATTTCACTATCTTTTATTTTATCCCAAGTTGTTAAAGCTTTATTATCCACTAGCTGAATCTCCTTTAACTCTAATTCTTGGATCTATAAAGTAATACAAGATATCGACTATAAAATTTATCATTACAAAAACGAATGCTATAAATACTAAATATGCTGACATAATTGGAATATCTACAAACTGAACAGCTTGAATAAAAAGAAATCCCATACCTGGCCATTGAAATACTGTTTCCGTAATTATTGAAAAAGCAATTAATGTTCCAATATTTATTCCAGCAATAGTTATTACTGGAATTAGTCCATTTTTAAGTGCGTGCTTATAATTAATGCTTTTTTCATTAATGCCTCTAGCTCTTGCAAACTTTATGTAATCAGTCTGAAGTATTTCCATCATTTCAGCTCTGACGAGTCTTATTATATATGTCATTTGAAAAAGACTTAAAGTAACTGATGGTAATATAATTGCTTTTAAACCTGATATGGTTAAAAAGCCTGTCGACCAAAATCCTAGATCTACCACCTCACCTCTTCCAAACGATGGTAGAACGCCTAATATAACTGCAAAAAGATAAATAAATAAAATACCAATTACAAAAGTTGGAAGAGAAACACCTAATAAAGAAACTGCTAAGATAAAATCACTCAAAAAACCTTTTCTTTTTATACCTGTATATACTCCTAATAAAGTACCAGAAACCAATGCAATTAGAGCAGATATTAAAACTAATTCAATTGTTGCAGGTAATCTTTCAATGATTAATTCTGATACAGGTCTTCTTAATTGATAAGATATTCCAAATTCTCCTTTAGAGGCATTAATTATAAACCTAGTAAATTGTACATGAATTGGGTCCATTAAACCCAAGGTTTCTCTTAACTCAGCTCTTTCTTCATCTGATGTTTCCTCACCCACCATGTTATTTATTGGGTCTCCTACAAAATTAAAAAGAGAAAAAGATACAAAAGCTACGACAAGCATAACCATTGCAGATTGAAACAATCGTTTAAAAAAATACTTTATCAATTTATGAAATTTTATTTTTATACAAGCCCTTTAATTAAAAAGGGCTTGTAATAAATTATTTAGTCAAAGCTCGCAAAACGGAATAACGGCTCGTTATTCGGTCTTATCGGAACATTAACATCTTTTTTTGCAGCCCAAGATATAACTTGGTGATGTAAAGGAAGATAAGAAATATCATCTTTTACTATTTTCCAAGCTTTAGCTATCGCAGCATTTCTCTTATCTAGGTTAACTTCACCTTCCATAACTCTTATCGCAGCATCTACATCAGAGTTACTAAAGTTAACTCTGTTCCAGCTTGCTCCACTTTCATATAAGTAATGGAAAACATAATGACTATCTAAAGTTGGAACTCCCCAACCTAACATATAAAAGTCACCTTGATTATCTTTTAGTTCTTTAAAGTGCTTACTTTTTGTTTGGGCAAATAAATTTACTTTAACACCGATTTTACCTAACATACCAACAACAGCTGTGCATATAGCTTCATCATTTACATATCTGTCATTTGGACATCTAAGCTCAACTTCAAATCCATTCGGATATCCAGCATCAGCTAGAAGTTTTTTTGCAGCAGCTACATCATAAGGAAGTCTTTTATCAAGTTCTTCTGTGTATCCGTTAACACCTGGAAAAGTAATTATTCCAGCAGGTTCACTTAAACCTCTCATTACTTTTTTCTTAATAGCTTCAATATCTATAGCTTGATAAAGAGCTTGTCTAACTGCTTTCTTTTTGAATGGATTATCACCTGTATTACCTGTTCTAAGTTTATCTGCTCCCTGATCCATACCAAGGAATATAGTTCTCATTTGAGCAGTGCTTTCAACTTTGTGAGCAGGTGAATTTTTAATTCTAGCTAAATCTTGCACAGGTGCATCAGTAACAACATCAATTTCACCAGATAAAAGAGCTGCAACTCTAGTAGCTGCATTTTTTATAGGTAGTAGATGAATTTCTGTTACTTTGTCATCCTTCATAGTACCCCACCATTTTTTATTACGTTTGAAAACTGTTTTAGTATTAGGTTCTCTTAATGTAATTTTAAATGGTCCAGTTCCCATAGCATTTGTAGCTGAAAATGTTTCTTGTCCAGCATCCCAGTTCTGCGCCATGACTGCAAAATTCTTTTCACTCCATTTTTTTGACATTATAAAAATGTTTGAAAGTTGGTTTAAAAGAATTGGATTTGGTTTACTTGTTGTAATTTCTACTGTGTAGTCATTAACTGCTTTTACACCTGATACTGTACTAATATATTCTTTAAAATCAGATGTTCTTTGTTTTGCTCTTAAAATACTAAATACAACGTCTTCAGATGTAAATGGAGTTCCATCAGAAAATTTAACATCTTCTCTTAATTTAAAGATCCAAGTATTAGGACCTTGAGTTCTCCACTCTGTTGCTAGTTGAGGTCCAATTTTCATATCTAATCCTCTGGTAACTAGAGCTTCGTATACTTGTCTAGATACTTGAGTGGTAGGACCTTCGTTTTGAGCATGAGGATCAAGTGTTAAACTATCACCCTGCATTGACCATTTAATAGTTTTTGCAAACGCTTGTGTTGGAGCAAAAGCTAGAAAAAAAGCCAATAAAATTTTTATAAAATACCCATACTTCATTTCTCTCTCCTATATTATTAAAATAAAAATCTAACTTATTAATTATGTAAACTAAAGTGATTTAATTCACTATTTTTTTGAAGTTTTCGTAAAGAATTTTAGAATATTTGTTCATAGATTGAATGTTGTCTTTCGCATCACTATCAAATTTATCAAGAGCTCCTTGTCCTAACTGACTCTCTAAAGCAGACTTATATTCAGGCACACATCCCCATTCTCCTACAGTGGTATCTTTTATCTCTATGTGAAATTGAATACCGTAAGCATGTTTTTTGTATTTAAAAATTTGGTATTTCGTTTCAGGAGATGATGCTAAAAGAGTTATATCATTATTATTTTCTAGATTTTGAACTTCATATGAATGCCATTGGAGTGATTTAATAATATCAGGATATTCTTTAAATAATAAATCGTCCTTTTTACTGTTTAAAAAATTAATGCCTAAAATACCTATCTCTGGATTTTTTGATTTAACTACTTTACCTCCAACTACCTCTCCTAATAATTGACAACCTAAACAAAAACCTAAATATGGTTTATTTAAGTCTACTACAAATTCTTTGATTTTTTTTTTCTCTTCTATTAACCAAGGGTAATCTTTTTCCATCCAAGTATCCATTGGTCCACCCATACAAAACATTGCATCAAATCCAGTTAAATCATCAGGTATTTTTTCTCCTTCGTCAAGTTCTACAGTTTTAATATGAACTTTATCCTTTAACATTAAATCTTTAATATAACCAGGATCCTCAATTTTAATGTGTTGAAGAACAATTATATTTTTCATGTAGCTGGCTTGAGTAATTTTAAAATTTTTTTATGATTTGATAAATTATTTGAAACAATTATGTTTCCACCTAATGAAGCATCTTTATTATCCCATGTAGTAATTATTCCACCTGATGCTTTAATAATTGGTATTATCGGATGTATATCCCAAATTTTGTTTGCACATTGAGCTACAATATCTAGTCTTCCCTCTGCTAATTGGCAATATGTTAGTGCATCGAAACATGGAAACTGCATTCTCTTGATAAATTTCATTATTTTTTTTTGTTTTTGAAAAGATAAAGTTCCGTGAAAAGCAGCAGCTAATTTCAAATAATCAAATTTTATTTTTTTGTTTACTTTTAATTTTCTTTTTTTTCCATTTTCAAACACAAAAGCAGATTTATCATCTTGATTTAAATAGTATCTTTTCATTCTTGGAAAATTTGCTAAACCAACTATAGGGGCGTCGTTATAATTTAGAGAAATTAAATTGCTCCATGTAGGATTTCCAGCGACAAATGATCTTGTCCCATCAATTGGGTCAATTATCCATGAAAATAGACTTTTTGTTTTTTTTGTACCAAACTCTTCACCGATAATTTGATGATCTGGGAACTTATCATTAATCTTTTTTCTTATAAATTTTTCAAAAGCTTTATCAGCACTGGTAACGGGATCATAACCTTTACCTTTTAACTTGTTATTAATTGTAAAAGTTTTGTTAAGTTTAGTATAATAAAAATTAGTTAAATCCTTAGCAAGCTTATTCAAAAAGGTGTAATATATCTTGAAATCTTTTGTTTTTTTGAAGGTCATTTATCTGATGAGTAATAGTTAAAATATACAACTAGTTCAAATAAAATATCTTGAAAATTTTAGAATTTGATAGAAGAATCCAGATAGATGAAAATAGAAATCGATTCTAAAAAAGTATTTATAAATAGTGGGAATAATAAAGAAGAAATACATCCATTTTGGCTTAGAGAAAGAATAAATAACGAAGATGCTCTGGATAAAGGAAATCAACAAAGATTATTTGATCCAAATTCTATAAATACTAACATTGATATAGAAAAAATTGAGAATGAAGATGGATTACTTAATTTATTTTTCAATGATGGAACCAATTATAAAATAAAAGAAGATCAAATATTAAATGAGTATAAATTGCAAAATCTTGATCCTATTTCAATTGATAAAATTAAATGGGATTCAAATTTTAATAATTTTCAAAAATTTAAATTTGAAAATGATATTTTTGAAAAAAAAATCATGTATGATTTATTAGTATCATTCTATAAATATGGTTTTGTAGTTTTAACTAATGTTACAACTGAAGATAATTTTATTATTAAATTTGCAAATTCAATTGGCAGTGTAAGAAGAACTAATTTTGGGGAATTTTTTAATGTAAGATCTGTGCCTAATCCAAATGATTTAGCTTATACATCATTAGCATTATCTCCACATACAGATAATCCGTATAGAAAACCAGTTCCTTGTGTTCAATTATTGCATTGTATTACAAATAATGTGAGTGGAGGAAATTCTACCTTGGTTGATGGTTACACAGTAAGTGAAAAAATCAAAGAGGATTATCCAGAATATTATGAAATTTTATCTTCAGTTAAAGTAAAATTTAAATTTATAGACAATACAGTTGTTCTAGAAGATATGTCTGAGTTAATTAAATTGGATGAAAAAAATAATTTTAAACAAGTTAGATTTAGTCCAAGATTAGATTATGCTCCGATATTAGAAAAATCAAAATTGGATTTATTCTATAAAGCTAGAAATAAAATTTCTGAATTATATAACTCAGATAAATATAAAGTTGAATTTAAATTAGAAACTGGAGATTTATTAATGATGGACAATCATAGATTACTTCATGGAAGAACAAAGTATGATGTTAACGAAGGTGATAGATATTTACAAGGATGCTACATTGATTTCGACAGTACAGAGGGTAAACTTAGACATTTAAAAAGAAAATTTAATCTTTAAATAATTCTTTTATTTTTTCTTCAGCATTTTTTATCGACTTTTCATAGTCTAAAGCCATTTGATCTGCTGCAACTATATCGATTTTTTTAATACCAAAAAAATTTAACATATGTATCAACCACGGAGTTAAAAAGTCTTCTTCACCTTGTATTTTTGTTCCGCCAGAAGTAATTACTAAATAGACCTGCTTATCTTCTAATAAACCTTTTCTTCTTCCGTCATCCCCATATTTAAATGTCAATTTTACTCTGGCTGCAAGATCAGCCCAAGCTTTAAGTGTTGCTGGTGGGCCAAAATTATAAATTGGCACTGATATAATAATTACATCACATTCTTTTAACTCTGATACTAACTTATCAGACAATTCAAACATTTTTTTATGTTCATCTGTTTGCTCATTTTCTGGAATTTTCATTCCAGACTCAGTTAAACCAGATATAAAAAGCATTTCGTCATCTAGATCTCTATAAATGACTTCATCATCATCTTTTTTAACTTTATCAAGTATTTTTTTTGCAAGCATCCTTGAGGTAGAACCCTCTTTTCTAGCGCTGCAATCGATTTGGTATATTTTCATTTTTATCCAAGTTTCTGAAGTAAAGGAAAATACTTTAATATGTAAAATCCTAAAGCTTGCAACTGGTTTGTAATCATTAATATTCCTGTTATCAATAATAATCCTCCACCAATTCTTGAAATAGTTATCATTTTTGATTTTAGATTTTTTGTAACAACCATAAAACGTTGAATCAAATAACCTGATGCAATAAATGGTAGTGCTAAACCAAGTGAATAGAACACAAGTAACAATATGCCTCGGTTCAAACTTTGCTCAATTGAAGCTAAAGCTAATATTGATCCCAAAATAGGTCCAATACATGGGGTCCATCCAAATCCAAATGCCATACCAACTAATATTGAGCTAAAATTTCCTGATTTAATCTCAGTATTAATTCTTTTTTCATAATTTAAAAACTTAATATTAATTAATTCCATAATATGAAGGGAGAAAATGATTATTATACTTCCTGCAATAATTCTTAATTCAAAAGAGTTACTTAAAATTAAAGAACCTAAAAAAGTTGCGGTAGCTCCAAAGCTTATAAAAACAATGGAAAAACCAAAAGTAAATAAAACTATAGGGAATATATTAATTGTTTTTTTTTCTAATAACTCATTTAAAGAGCTTCCAGAAATATAAGATATATATCCAGGTATTAATGGAAGTACACATGGAGACAAAAAGCTTATCAATCCAGCTCCAAATGCAACAAATAATTCTATCATTTAACCAGTATTTTTCATTGCAGCTGAAATACCTGCAATAGATGTTAATAATGCATCATTAAGATCATTTTTTTTTTCTGAATTTAATTTTTTATTTTTGATTTTATTCATAACTACTGCTTGAATTATATTTAATACTTCTGTGTAAATATTTCTTACAATAACTCCTGATCTAAACTTTTTTCTTTCATTTATAATTTCTTTAGGCGTAATCTTTTTATTTAATTTTTTAATAACTTCGAATTGGAACCTAAGTTTTTTTCCAACTCTTTTTAAATCTTTATCAGCTAAGTATTCCTCATATATTTTTGAAATATCTGGGTCCACTTTTGAAATTACCATATCCAAGATATCCATCATTGAATTGAAGAAAGGCCAATTTTTTTCCATATCTATTAGTGTTTTCTCAAATTTTTCTATCGATGAATATCTTAAAGCTTCTGCACTTCCAAGCCATGCTGGGAGCATTAGTCTTATTTGAGTCCAAGCAAATACCCAGGGTATTGCTCTTAAACCTTTGATATTATCAATATTCTTTCTTTTAGACGGTCTTGATCCAATTGAAAGTTTTCCTAAAGACACATGTGGCGTAACGGTTTTAAAATATTTAATAAATTCTGAACTTTGATTAATATTTTTTCTATATGAACTTTTTGAAATATCAGACATTTTTTCAATTAGATACCTCCAATCTTTTTTAGGGACTGGAGGTGGTGTTAATGTTGCCTCCATTACTGCTCCTATATAGCTACATAAATTATAAATTGCTAAAGGCTGATATCCATATTTCTGCTGAATAACTTCTCCTTGATCGGTTATTCTAATTTTTCCATTAACTGTATTTGGCGGCTGAGATTTTAAAGTAGCTTGAATTGGGCCTCCACCTCTACCCGCTGAACCACCTCTTCCATGAAAGAAAGTAACATCTATTTTATATTTTTTTGCAATTTTAATAATTTCTTCTTGAGCCTTATATTGATGCCAACTTGCACAAATTTTTCCAGCATCTTTGCTTGAGTCTGAATATCCAATCATGACTTCTTGTTTATTTTTTATTAAATCTCTGTACCACTTTAATGAAAACAAGCTGGCCATTATTGATTTTGCATTAATTAAGTCATCTAATGTTTCAAATAATGGGACAACTCTTAATCTATTCTTAATATTTGCTTCTTTTTGCAAATATAAAACAGAGAGAATGTCAGATGCAGATGATGTCATTGAAATAACATAAGCCCCCAAACATTCAGGTGGCTCTTCAGATAAAATTTTAAATGTTGACCAAACTTCTTTGTTTTCTTTATTTTTAAAATTAAAATTTTTGATGAAATTGGATTTTTTTTTCATCTTAGATGATAAAAATTTAATTTTTTCCTCCTCACTCCATTTTAAATAATTGTGTTTATTTTTTTTCTGAACAAGTTCATTAATTAATTGTGAGTGTCTAGATGATTCTTGTCTAATATCTAGTTTTGCTAAATTAATTCCAAAACATTTTGCTCTTCTCATTAAGTCTAATAATTCACCGCTTGCGATATTTTCACTTTGATTTTCCTCTAAAGATTCACGGACAATTCTAAGGGGTTTTAAAATTTCTTCTTTTGAGTTTAGCAATTTGTTATAGTCTAAAGGTTTTTTGTTCACTATAAACTGTTCAATTGCTCGATGAGTAAATCGCATTTTATCTCTTAAAGGTCTTAAGAAAACTCTGTAAGGTTCAAATGATTTTCCTGTAAGTTTTTGAATTTTTTTTGAACACTTTTTCATTGAATATGATCTAATTAATTTGGTAAGTTCTTTTTCATACAATTTTGCGGCTTCCCATCTTGATAATAACAAAACTTCTTTTGTTACTTTTGAAGTTACATTTGGATTTCCGTCTCTATCACCTCCCATCCATGATCCAAACTCAATAGGATTAAAATTTTTTGGCAAACCTTTACCCATATTTTTCAAAAATATA
>CACKCQ010000007.1 GCA_902598655.1 uncultured Pelagibacteraceae bacterium | reverse complement strand
TGAAGGGTTATCTGTATTCTCACCTTTTGAAATTTCTAAAAATAATTATCTAGCCTCTGTCTCAATATTTTCTGCAGCAATAAACGAAAAAGTAAAAAGAATAATTTTTTGTTCATCAATGGCACGTTATGGAGATCAAAAAACACCCTTCGATGAAAACATGAAAACAAAACCTGTAGATCCATATGCAATATCAAAAGTTGCAGCTGAGGAAGTTTTAAAAAACCTTTGTGATTTAAACAATATAGAGTGGGTAATTGCTGTTCCACATAATATAATTGGACCAAGACAAATTTATGATGATCCATATAGGAATGTAGTTTCCATATTTTTAAATAGAATGCTTCAAGGTAAAGCACCAATAATATATGGAGATGGTGAACAAAAAAGATGTTTTTCTTATATTGATGATTGTCTTGATTGTATGATACCTATGTTAGATCAACAAAATTTAAATAAACAAATTATAAATATTGGACCAGACGAGGAGTTTGTTACTATTAATGAGGTAGTAGAAATCTGCTCAAACATAACTGGTTCAAATCTAGATCCAATTTATAAGAAAGATAGACCAAGAGAAGTGAAACATGCAACTTGCTCTTCAAATAAAGCTAGAGAACTTCTCAATTATAAAACAAAGACTAATCTAAAAGAAGGAATTTTGAGAACCTATGATTATATTAAAAAAAGAGGAGTTCGTGAGTTTGATTACAGGTTGGCAATTGAAATAGATAATAATTTAACACCAGACACCTGGAAAAAAAAAGAAATTTAGTTTTTAATATTTTTTTTCTAAGAATTATAAATGGTTTACCTAAAAAATAATAAATAGCTAATGCAAAAAATAAAAATATTATAAACTAACAATTATTAAGGCGGGGTAGCTCAATTGGTAAGAGCGCGGGTTGCATAAGCCCGAGGTCAGTGGCTTTATCCCACTTCCCGCTACCATTTTTAGACCTTTTAATTAAACTATATATCTTTATATATAAATAATGAAATTTTTATTAAAAATTCTAATATTTCAGTTGCTTTTTATCTCAGCTTCTTTTGCTAAAGTAGATGAAGTAGTAGATAGATTTTATTCTTCTTTGGAAAGTTTTTTGGAGGAGCATTTTGAAAACACTGATTTTTCAATAAAAAAAATTGAAACTATTAAACCAGAAATAGGCATACAAACATTTAAGATTTTTGCAGAAGATAGTTCAGACTTATCTTTTTTCCAAGGATCTTTATTTTTACACGACAGTGACAGAGAAACATTTAATTTTGGACTTGGACAAAGATATTTATCTAATGATGAAAGTATATTATTTGGTTTAAACGCTTTTTATGATTATGAATTTGATTATGAGCACCAAAGATTTAGTATAGGTGCTGAATTTAAATCTTCCATTCTAGATTTAAATTACAATCAATATTTTGCTGAAAGCTCTAGCAAAAAAGGAAAAGATAGTAAAAATGAAGAGGCTATCGATGGATATGATGTTGAGATAGGCGCGCATCTTCCATATATACCATCTATGAAAGCTTATTTGAAAGCTTTCGATTTTGAAGTTTCTGGTGGTAATGATTTTCAAGGTTTAGAATTTTCTACTCAGATTAAAGTACCAAATTCTGGTTTATCATTTGAAATTGGCCACACTAATTATGATCATCACAATGATCAAAGTTTTATCAATCTTAGATATAGTAATAGTATAAAAAATCCTGGCACATCTTTATTTAGTAGTGAGGCTTTTGAAAGAATTTCCATGAAAGATAGAATGTATGAGAAAGTTAGAAGAGAAAATGTTATTAAGAAAAAAGGAGCGAGTTTTACTGTTAAAGCAGGAGGATTTTAAATGAAGAATATTAAATATTTATTTTTAATTTTATCTACAATTTTTATTTTTGAGATATTTAATTCTAATAAAGCTGAGGCTTGTACTATATCTTCTGGAGTTTACTCAGAAAGTGATATTGACAATGGATGTGATACGGCTCCAGCTGAATATGAAATAGTAATTTATAAATTATATTTATGTACAAGTATTCCAACTGAAGCAACAACATCATCAACAGTTGTTTTAACTCCTTGTTCTCAAATATTTAACAACACAAGTGGAGCTACTGCAGCTGTAACTCAAGGAGCAGAAATTGTTCTTGATGGAACTTATACACGACCTCCAAATGGAACCTATACTCATGGGTATGCTTATATGGATAATACCTTCGGTATAACATGGGCAGGTGAGCTTAGTGGTGCTAAAACAGGAACATCTAGTGGAACTGGAGTTTTTTGTGGAACAAAAGCTGGCTCCGGAACGCATGCGTTTGGTAGCACTCATACAGGAAATTCTGTCTGTGGTTCAAGCGCTATTACACCTGGAAAATTTGTTGAAACATTAGCACATTTTGGAGATGCGGGAGCCTCATCATTTTCATCAAGAGCTCATGTTCCAGGTATAAATGGCACGTCTGCTACTATTACTGGTTTTTTAGTTGATAGCAATGAACATAGAGCAGCTAATACAAGTGAAGTTGTTAAACTAGAAGGTCTTGTGAAATTTGCAGATCCTATTACAGTCACTGGAGCGACAACTTCTTTAAGCATGACATTTAATGTTGGTGAGGGAATGCACCTTGTAGAGGAAGGTTCTGATGAATTATGGATTGGAAGCGGTCCTTTCCAAGCAATTATGTCTGCAAATTAATGTCCTGGAAAATCTAAAAGATTTTCAACAGAATATCCCTTTTTAACTAGAATATCTGTACCACCTAAATCAAAAAGATTTATAACAAATATAAATCCAGCCACTTTACTTTTTGATATTTCTATTAATTTAGCAGCTGCTTCTGCAGTACCTCCAGTAGCAATTAAATCGTCTATTATTAAGACTTTATCACCTTCATCGAATGAATCTTTGTGGACTTCTATTGTTGCTGTTCCATACTCAAGTTTAAAGTCCACTGAATGAACATCGGCAGGTAATTTATTTTTCTTTCTCAACATTATAAATGGTTTATCAAGTATATAAGAAATAGCTGCTGCAAAAACAAAACCTCTAGACTCTACAGCTGCAATTTTATTAAACTGAAATTTTTTTGATCTTTCAACAATTTGGTTAATACATTCTTTGAATGCCTTTTCATTTTTTATGAGAGTTGTAATGTCTCTAAATAGAATTCCCTTTTTAGGATAGTCTTGAATTGATCTAATATGTTCTTTTAAATCCATAAAACTTAATTATAATCTAAATTGTATTATGGCAAATAATAAATTAGCAATTATTGGTGGAAGTGGCCTATATGATGTTGAAGAGTTTAAAGATAGAGAAACTTTAGATTTAAACACTCCATGGGGGCAACCCTCAGATTTAATACTAAAGGCCAAATATAATAATAAAGAAATTTATTTTTTACCAAGACATGGAAAAGGTCACTTTATTTCTCCCTCAAAAATAAATTTTAGAGCAAATATTGATGCTCTTAAACAACTAGGTATCACAGACATAGTTTCTGTTTCAGCCGTTGGATCTTTAAAAGAAGATTTGCCCCCAGGTAAATTTGTTATAGTTGATCAGTTCATTGATAGAACTTTTGCAAGAAATAAAACCTTTTTTGATGATGAAATTGTTGCGCATGTATCAATGGCGCATCCAACTTCAAGTGGGCTGATGAGTGCTTGCGAAGAAGCCATTAAAAAAGAAAATATACCTTATCAAAGAGGTGGAACTTATATTGTAATGGAAGGTCCACAATTCTCTACATTAGCAGAGTCAAATCTATATAGATCATGGAAAGCAGATGTTATTGGAATGACAAATATGCCAGAAGCTAAACTAGCAAGAGAAGCTGAAATCAGATATGCTTCAGTATCGATGGTGACAGATTATGATTGCTGGCATCCAGATCATGAAAATGTTGACGTTCAACAAGTAATAAAAGTACTTTTAGATAATGCAGCAAAAGCTAAAAATATGATTAAAAATTTGATAGAGAACTTTGAAAATTACATTGATCCTAATGATCCAACTAATAATTGTTTAGATGTAGCAATAATTACTGCTCCAGAAAAAAGAACACAAAAAACTAAAGATAAATTAAAAACAATTGCAGGAAGGGTACTTAATAAATGAAAAAAATTTTAGGGATCGTGGTTATTAGTTTATTGCTGAGCGGTAATGTTTATTCTAAAACAATAGTGGTAAAAGCTAATCCAGAAAAAGGTTTTCATTTTCCTTATTTATTAAAAACTTCAAAAAAAACTGTTGATGCTAATTACATAGTAGTAGAGTCAAATAACACTGGTGATAATAATTCAATTAAAGGCATGACTAGTAAAGCTAAAAAATCTTTGAGTTGGGTTTTAGGCTCAAGTATTTCAAAAAAACTGAATTACCCAATGTTAATGCCTGTTTTTCCATTCGGCACTTCGGCACTAATGCAAAGGAAATATTATTTTCCTCAATTAGACAGCGATGTTCTAAAAATAGATAAAGATAAATATAGAAGAATTGATTTACAGTTAATTGCAATGATTGATGACGCAAGAGAAAAATTATTGAAAGAAAATAATCAAAATATTAATGAAAAAGTGATTATGGTAGGATTCTCATCATCATCTTTATTCTCTGCAAGATTTACTTTTTTACATCCAGATAGAGTTTCAGTAGCTATAGGTGGAGGAATAGGAGGTTTATTACCTGTTCCAACTGACAAAATTAATGGAATTGATGCAATATATCCAATTGGTACATATGATTTTGAAAAAATTACTGGAAAAAAATTTGATTTGGAAGAATTTAAAAAAACTCCTCAATTTTATTATCAAGGCACAAAAGATAAATCAAATCCTTTTAGAAGAGGGGCTGAAGATTTAACAGATGAAGAATACGAAATAGTAAAAAAGCTTTTTGTAGATGGTTTACCTTTTGAAGACAAACCTGTTTCTTTAAAAGTAAGTACTGTTATGTGGAATAATTCTCAAAAATATATAAATCAAATAGTAGATAATGTTAAATTTGAAAGTCCTAAAGGTTTAGGACATGAAATAACTCCTAAAATGATAAGAAAAAGTACAAAATTTATTAAAGAAAATTTAAAATAATGAAAATTAATGGCGTTAAATATAAAACAATTTGGTTTGATGAAGAAAAACAAGTTGTAAAAATAATAGATCAAACAAAGCTTCCACATAAATTTAGAATAAAAGAAATAAGTTCAGTTAAAGACGCTATAAATGCCATCAAAGCAATGGAAGTTAGGGGGGCACCATTAATCGGAGGTACCGCTGCATTTGGTTTAGTTTTAGCTATAAAAGAAAATAACAGTTTAGATTTTATAAAAAAAAGTTCAGAGGAACTAGTTGCTTCTAGACCAACGGCTATAAATCTTCAATGGGCAGTGCATAGAATGAACAATAAACTATCATTTGTTGAACCTGGAGATTTATTTAATGTTGCACTCAATGAAGCTAAAGAAATTTGTAAAGAAGATGAAGGATTTTGTGAAAGTATTGGTAAAAATGGATTAAATATTATTGAAGATATATATAATAAAAAAAAAGATACCGTAAATATTCTCACTCATTGCAATGCAGGTTGGTTGGCTACAATAGATTGGGGAACGGCAACTTCTCCTATTTATCACGCACATAAAAAAGGAATACCAATACATGTTTGGGTAGATGAAACTAGACCAAGAAATCAAGGAGCAAACCTTACATCATATGAACTTAATGAAGAAGAAATTCCAAATACAATTATAGCAGATAATACAGGTGGAATATTAATGCAAAGAGGACAAGTTGATATGTGTATTGTTGGAACAGATAGGACATTAGCTAACGGAGATGTGTGCAATAAAATCGGCACATATTTAAAAGCTCTTGCAGCCCATGATAATAATGTACCTTTTTATGTTGCTTTACCAAGTTCAACTATAGATTGGAATTTAAAAAACTCTAAAGATATTCCTATAGAAGAAAGAGATCCAAAAGAACTTTCTCATGTGGATGGAATTAACAAAGATAATAAAGTAGATAAAGTTTTAATATATCCCGAAAAAAGCAAATCATTAAATTTAGCCTTTGATGTAACACCTGCTAAATATGTTACTGCATTAATAACAGAAAAGGGAGTTTGTGATGCTTCTTCAGAGGGCTTAAAAAGGTTATTTAATTAATTATCTTAAAGAAGCTGCAATATTTCCACCGTCTACAGTTAGTACTGCTCCAGTTGATTTTTTTGATATCGCAAGATGATAAAAAGCTTTGGCCACATCATCTGCTTTAACTTCGCTTAACAGTAGATTACCACTCATATATTGATCAGTGGTTACTTCTCTTGCTTTTGCTCTTTGTTTAATCATTTTGTCATTTAATAAACCACTTCTAATTCTATCAGCGTTTACACCGTTTGATCTAATACCAAGGTGTCCATAATCAACTGCATATTGTTTACACAAATTTAAAAGAGCAGATTTAGCCAATCCATATGGTCCAAAATTTTTACCAGGATTAACTGATTGCTTAGATATATTGAATAACAAACATCCATTTATATTTTGTTTTTTCATAATTTTAACAGCCTCTGAAGCACAATTTTGATGTGAGAAAAAATTATCTTCAAAACTTTTTCGAAGTATTTCATCATTAACTTCTGCAATTGATCCACCTATAGCAGTGCCTGCATTAGATATTAAAATATCTACACCTCCATATATCTCCAAAATTTTATTAAATGCTTTTTTAACACTTTGTTTGTCAGTTACATCACAGTGGATACAAAGATCACTTATTTTTGTTTGTAAATCATTTATTTTACTTTTATTAATATCAAGCAAAACAACTTCAGCTCCATATTTTTTAAATAATTTATAGGTTGCTTTACCAATTTCGCCTGTGCTACCAGTGATAACAACAACATTGCCCTGCAATTCTTTTTTTGCTTTATTTAATTTTGCTTGTTCCAAGGACCAATACTCAACATCAAATAAGTCTTTTTTAGATAAAAATTTATATCTGGATGTTTCTTCAACACTTGAAATTACATTCGCATTAGTTTGAGTTAAATCTCCTGCAATTTTTGCAGCTTTTAAAGTATCTCCTACTGTAAATAAACCAAAATTCTGAACTAGAATTACTCTAGGAGATGTATCAAGCATTACTTTTTTTTCTTTAGTTTTTTTCTTATTAGATTCAAAATATTTTTTATATTTTTGCCTATATTCTTTAAATTTTTTTTCAGCTAAATTTTTAAATTCATCTAATGTACAGTTTGCTTTTGGTGATATTACTAAAGGAAATGGTTTAACTCTTATAACATGATCAGGGGTAGCTGTTCCTTCATTTGAGTATCTATTTATATCTTTACCGTTAATAAAATAATCTAATTTACTATTCTTTTTAAAATTTAAGATAAATTTGTTATCATTTTTTTCAGATAAAAGACCTCTCAATATAGGAGCTATATCTGCAGTTGAGAAATTAAATTTAGTTTTCTTAATTTGTTTTAATTTTTTCTTTTTTAGTTTGGTTAAAGTTTTTTCAGCATCAGATATATACTTAATCATTAAACTGTAAGCATCTTTTGCATTATCAGCAAATGTAAAGATTCCGTGGTTTAATAAAATTAAACAGTTTATATTTGGGTTTTTAGAAAAAACTTCATTTATTTTTTGCGCTAATTTAAATCCTGGCATTACATAAGGTACTATTGCAGTTTTTTTACCAAATATTTTTTTTGATAGTATTTCTCCATTTGGTCTATTAGTGATTTTCATAATTGCATCAGAATGAGTGTGATCAACAAATTTAAATGGTAAAAATGCATGTAAAAAAGTTTCAACTGATGGATTAGGCGATTTTGTATCTATCAAATTTTTTTTTTGAAAAGCAACCATGTCATCATCAGAGAGTGTTTTCTTTTTTTTCATTGTAAGCAATGGATTTAATTTAACTGCTGGCAAACCCGCTGGTTCAATTTCCGCCATATCCCATCCGCTGCCTTTTACGCAAAGAACATCATAATATTTACCATCTATATCTTTGATTTTTGTCTTAACTGATGTATTGCCGCCACCATGCAATACCAATTCTGGATTTCTTCCTAGAAGCCTAGTTGTATAAACTCTTAAAGCCATATCTTCAGAATGACCTAATTTCTTATACTTTTTAATATATTTTTTAGCTTCGTTTTCTGACCAATTGTTTTTCAATGTTTATCCTCGATAAATTATTATAATAGTTTTTTGTTTGAAAGAAGTAAAAAATTTCGTTAGTTAAAAAAGATATATATTAAATTCTTATGGAAAAAGTTGGGGAACATATAACACTGGATATAGTTGGAACTAAAAAGGAATATACTCCCGAATTTTATGAAAAGTTAGTTTATAAAATTGCTAAAGCAGCAAAAGTAACAGTTTTAAAAATTTCTAAATATAAATTCGAGCCACAAGGATTTACATTGGTCGCTTTGCTTGCTGAAAGCCACATTAGTTTTCACACTTTCCCAGAAAAAGAAATTGTAAGCTTTGATTTTTTTACATGTGGAAAAGTATCACCAAAAGTTTCTCTAGATATAATAAAAGATGAGATGGAACATACAAATATCATAATTAAAGAATTTAATAGAGATACTATTGATCTTTATCATGACAATTATAGTTCCCCAGGTTTAAAAAAATCATATGTTGTTAATAGAGTTTTAGAAAATTTTAAATCTAAAGTAGGTCAATATATTGAAATACTTGATTTAGAACAATTTGGAAAAGCTTTATTTATTGATAATGAAATACAAGTAGCTGAAAGTGATGAACATTTATATAGCTCAACTTTTGTAAATTCAGGTCTTAATTTAAATTCAAACAAAGAAAAAGCTGCAATTATTGGTGGAGGTGACGGTGGTGTTGCAAGAGAATGCATTTCACAAAACTTTAGCTTTATAGATTGGTATGAATTAGATCCTGAAGTTGTGGATGTGTGTGATAAACACCTAAGTAAAATTGGTGAGAAGGCCACAGAAAAGAATTCAGTTAAATGCGTTTGGGGAGATGCTTTTGAAAGTATTAAATCTGTCAAAGACAATACTTATGATCAAATATTTGTAGATCTGAATGATGATCAATTTTGTATAGATTTAGCTGCAAAAAATATGGCATCTTTGGAAAGAATTTTGAAACCTAAAGGTGTAATTACTGCTCAAGTAGGAAGCCAAGACAAAAAACCAAAACAAGTTGAAAATTGGTTAAATGTTTTTAACAAAAATTTTGGTAATACAAAACTATCAAGAGTTTATATACCAAGTTTTGATTGTTCTTGGAATTTTTCCTCGTCAATAAATCATTAATTTTTCTTTTTAAAACAATAATTTTATGAAATAATCTTCAAAATTTTTGGAGGAAAAATAATGAAAAAATTAAAAGTATTAGGACTTGGTATTTTAATATCATCATTTCTAACAATTTCTTCTATTGCAGATCAAATTAAAATAGGAACTGAAGGTGCATACCCACCTTGGAATTCTAAAGATTCAGCTGGAAATTTGATTGGCTTTGAAGTCGAATTAGCAAATGAATTATGTAAAATTATGAATCATGATTGTACAATTGTAGAGCAAGACTGGGATGGAATGATACCAGCTTTAGTCTCAAGAAAATTTGATGCCATCATGGCTGGAATGTCAATAACTGGTGAGAGAATGAAAACAATAAACTTTTCTCAAGGTTATGCTGATGAAGTTGCATCTTTAGCTGTTATGAAAGGATCGAAAAACGAAGGCCTTAAAACAATGTCAGCTATAAATTTATCTGACGTAAGTGCTGATGAACAAGCAACACTAGATGTTTTGACTAAAGCATTTAAAGGTAAAACTATTGGTGTACAAACAGCAACAATTCACCAGAACTTCTTAGAGTCTGGTTTAATGGGTAATGTAAAAATTAGAACTTACAAAACTCAAGATGAAGTAAACTTAGATTTATCTGCTGGTAGAATAGATGCGGCACTAGCTGCAGCAGTTGCTTTTACAGATTATGCAGAGAAATCTGGTAAAGCAGTTGTATTAACTGGACCAACATTTGCAGGTGGAGATTTTGGTAATGGTGTTGGTGTAGGTATTAGAAAAGGTGATTCAAAACTTTTAAATGATTTCAATGCAGCAATTGATAAAGCTAGAGATGATGGCATTATTAGTAAGCTTGCTATAAAACATTTTGGTTTTGACGCTTCTATGTAATAAATTATTTATGGGTGGCTATAATTAGCCACCTATATTATGGAACTTCTATATTTTGGTGACAAAGGTTGGGGAGACGAGTTATTCTTTGCAACCTTAATGACAATTGCGGTCTCAATAACCGCAATGATAATTGGCTTTATATTTGCTGCTTTATTTACTCCATTAAAATTATCTAATAACAAAATTCTAAACTCAATTGGTAATGCATACACCACTGTTATTAGAGGTGTGCCAGAGCTTCTAGTAATTTATTTATTTTTCTTTGGTGGAAGTGGAGCAATTATGTTTGTTGCTTCAATATTTGGTTATAATGATTACATCGAAATTAATGCTTTTTTAACTGGTTCATTTTCAATAGGGATAATATCGGGAGCGTACTCAACTGAAGTATTTAGAGGAGCCCTACAATCAATCGATAAGGGTCAGTTCGAAGCTGCAAAAGTTTTAGGTTTTAATAAATATGTTTACTTCTTTAAAATTATTTTGCCTCAAATGCTAAGATTAGCAATTCCAAACTTAAGCAATGTTTGGCAAATTACATTAAAAGATACTTCTCTTATATCTGTAACGGGTTTAGTTGAAATAATGAGACAATCCTATATTGCAGCCGGTTCAACTAGAGATCCATTATTTTTTTACTCATTTGCAGCAGTTCTATACTTAATGCTTACATTTTTAAGCATGCAATTATTAAATAGATTAGAAACAAAATATAGCAAAGGTTATTAATGGATATTGAATTAATGATTAGTAGTTTTCCTAAGTTGTTAAACGCAACTTTGATTACTCTTAAACTATTATCTGTATCTCTAATTTTTGGTCTTTTTATTGGATTAGGTTTTGCAATCTTGAGAATGAATAATAATAAGTTGATTAATAAACTTGCTTACGGGTATTCATATATTTTTAGAGGAACACCTTTATTGGTTCAAATCTTCATAATATATTTTGGTTTAGGTCAAATAGAATACTTAAGAACAACATTTTTGTGGGTAGTTTTAAAAGAACCATATTGGTGTGCGATAATAGCATTTTCATTAAATACTGGCGCATATACATCAGAAATACTGAGATCAGCTTTTCAAACTATAAAACCAGGATATTTAGAAGCTGGAAGAAGTTTAGGAATACCTTCCAAAATTATTTTTACAAAAATACAAATTCCTATCGCAATTAAACAATCTTTACCAGCTTATGGTAATGAAATTATCTTGATGCTTAAAGGAACATCTCTAGCAAGCACTGTTACTTTAATGGACTTAACTGGTGTAGCTAAATATATAATTTCAACAACTTTTAAGCCTGTCGAAGTATTTATTGTGGCAGGAGGTATTTACTTGTTTATGACTTTTATAGTTCATAATGTAATTAAATATTTAGAAAAAAAATACGGGTTTCAAACATGAAAATAGCATGCATACAATTATCTAGTGGAGAAAATTATGAAAATAATTTTAAAGATATTCTTAAATATGTAAATCAAGCTATAAAAAATAAATCTGATTTAATTATTACACCAGAAACATCTTCTTTGATGTCCAGTAGCAGAGAAATACTTTTTAAATATTCATTTGAAATGAATAAAGATCCAATTTTGAAGAAAATTAGAGAAGTTTCAAAAAAATATAAGAAATGGATTTTACTTGGATCAATTTGCGTTAAGGTTAAAAATAAACTTAGAAATAGATCTATACTGGTTGGGCCAAATGGAAAAATTGTAAAATATTACGACAAAATTAATATGTTTGATGTTAAAATTCCAAATAAAGAGCAACATAAAGAAAGTAAAACTTTTAAAGCAGGAAATAAATTAGTTACTGCCAACTTACCTTGGGGTAAAATAGGTTTTACGATCTGTTTTGATCTGAGATTTCCTGAACTTTATAGAAATTTATCAAAAAAAAATTTGAGTTTTATAGCTGTCCCGTCAGCTTTCACAAAGTTTACAGGACAAAAACATTGGTTAACGCTTTTAAGAGCAAGAGCAATTGAAAATTTTTGTTATATATTTGCACCAGCTCAAACTGGTAGAAATACTCCTAAAAGAGAAACATTTGGTCATACAGTAATTATTTCACCTGATGGAAAAATATTGGCACTAAAAAAATTAGGCAAGGGAGTGATATATTCAAAAATTAAACCTAAGCTTTCTATGGATTTAAGAAAAATAATTCCAAGTTTAATTTAATTCCTACTATCAACAATCAATGTGTCTTTAGATCCACCACCTTGAGAACTATTAACTATTGTACTGCCTTTTTTCAGAGCAACTCTTGTTAATCCACCAGTTGTAACATAAGTTGATTTACCTGTTAAAATAAATGGTCTTAAATCTAAATGTCTTGGTTCAATGTTATCAGGTGTGATTGTGGGAACAGTAGAAAGAATTTCTAATGGTTGTGCAATATAATTTCTAGGATTTCTTTTGATATTTTTTATCATTTCCTCTTTTTCTGTTTTAGAGGCTTTAGGACCAATCATAATTCCGTAGCCACCCGATGCATTTGAAGGTTTAACCACATATTTAGAAATATTATCTATAACGTGTTCTCTATTTTTTTTATCTCCACAAAGAAGAGTTTCAACTTGATCAATAATTGGTTGTTCTCCTAAATAGTAAATGATCATTTTATTAACATAAGAATAAACTGCTTTATCATCTGCAACCCCTGTTCCTAAAGCATTAATAATTCCAACATTTCCTTTTCTCCAACATTTGAACACACCAGGCACTCCCAATAAGGATCCTTTAAAAAAAACTTTTGGATCCATAAAATTGTCATCTATTCTTCTGTATATACAATCTACCTTTAAAGGCCCTTTAACAGTTTTCATGTAAACATGATCGTTTTCAACAAATAAATCTTTGCCCTCCACCAAGGCTATTCCCATTTGTTCTGCTAAAAAAGAGTGTTCAAAATAAGCTGAATTATAAATACCAGGTGTTAATAAAACCATGTGTGGGTTATTAGTTTTCTTTGGAATACACTCTGTCATACAGTTATATAATTTATTTGCATATTGATGAACCGAGGAAACTTTATATCTTGTAAATAGTTCTGGAAAAATATCTCTCATTACCATTCTATTTTCCAGCATATATGAAACTCCAGACGGAACTCTTAAGTTATCTTCAAGAACTAAAAAATCCCCATCAATGTTTTTAATAAGATCAATCCCCGATATATTAGACCATGCTTTGTGTTTTGGAGAGAAACCTTCACATTCTTTTAAATATAAAGGAGAATTAAAAATTAATTCTTTAGGTATTACTTTGTCTTTAAATATTTTTTTTGCATTGTAGACGTCATCAATAAATAAATTTAGCGCCTTAACTCTTTGTGCAAGTCCTTTTGCAACTTTTAACCATTGGCTTTTTGGTATTATTCGTGGAATAATATCTAGAGGCCATTTTTTTTCCTCAGCTCTATTATTTGCAGCATAAACTCTAAAATTTATTCCTCTTGCACTTATTGTACTTTGACAATTTTTCTCAATCTCTTGTAATTTTTTTTTACCGTATTTTTCAAGTATACCCGCAATGATCTTAGCGTGACTTCTCAACTTCTTCTCTTTGCTGATATATCCATCAAAAGTTGATTTTGAATCATAATTTTTCCAGAAATCAGACATATTAACTTAATTTTTTTACATAAGAGTTAAATAAGCAAATGATTAAATTAGATATCTGATATGAAATAAATGGGTTTTATTGTAATCACATATAATTTAAACATCTAATTTATTATGACTTATTGTATTGGCATTAAAACAGAGACGGGTTTAGTTTTTGCATCAGATTCTCGAACAAATGCTGGATTGGATAATGTAAATATATATTCTAAAATGTTAACACACGATGTTGGAGATAGAACAATTGTTATTGTTACATCTGGAAATCTTGGAACTTCACAAGCAGTTTATAATTCAATAAAAAAAGATTTAAAAAGCGAAACAGGTATTATGAATTTAAATACCTGTAGTGATTTTGAACAAATTGCTTCCTACATAGGTTCTCTCAATATTGAACATTCATCTCCTCAAGGAATTAATACTGATAGTGTTTTATTAGGTTCAACTTTTATTGTCGGTGGTCAAATAAAAGATCAGCCGCCTGAATTATACTTAGTTTACCCTCAAGGTAATTATATTCGTCCAGCAGATAGCAAACCATATTTAGTAATAGGAGAAGTAAAATATGGAAAACCTATTTTAGATAGAGTAATTACTCCAAACGTCTCAATTGGAGATGCATCGAGATGTGCACTGATATCAATGGACTCTACATTAAAAAGTGATTTAACTGTTGGCCCACCAATAGACTTTGCTGTGGTAAAAAAAGATGAAATCAAAATAGCTTCACTTAAATGTTTAAATATGAATGATCCTGAATTTTCTAAAGTTTGTAATCAATGGTCACAAGGTATTTTTAAAATATTTGACTCTTTTCAAAGGTTTGAGTGGGAATAAGACTAATATTTGGTGTATTCTTTAATTTCTTTAATTTTAGAACCAGTTTTATTATTTATTTCTAATTTCAATTTTGCCCTATCATCATTTAAGAAGTGAACATCTCTTGATAGTTTAATAAATTTTTCACCAAAATCAGAATTTTTTTCACATAATCTTTTATGATCTTCTATAACCCAAAGCTTTGAATTAATTTCTTTTAGTGAGTTATATAAACTTTCAATTTCACTGTAATTTTTAATATTTGTATTTAATTGATCTTTTAAAATTTTATATTCATCATTTATAAATTTTAGTTTCTCAGGATCTTTAATTTTTTCAGATTTAATTTCTAAAATTGAAATTTTATCTAGCAATTCTCCAACTGATACTTCTACTAAAATTTTATTCATATAAATTTATATTATGTTAAGTTGTTAAAAATATGTCTAATATACTTATTATAAAACATGGATCTTTGGGAGATATTGCACAAGCAAGTGGTGCAATTCAAGATATATCTGATAACCATCCAAATGATGATATTTATATACTATCAACCAAACCTTATCATGATTTATTAAAAAAGAATCCAAATATAACAGATGTTATTTTGGATAAACGTCTCTCTAGATTCAATTTAATTTATTTATATTTATTAATGAGAAAAATAAAAAAATATAAATTTGTTAAAGTTTATGACCTTCAAAATTCTAAAAGAACAAGTTTTTATAAAAAAATTCTTTACCCTAAAGCTTTATCAGATGTTTGGTCCTCTTCTGAAACAACTCTCCCAGAGGGAACTAATAAGACAGATTTTGACAAAGATACTGTTTTAAATCGTTTTGAGCATCAATTAAATGTATCTGGTATCAAAACCGATAAAGTAATCAAACCAGATTTTTCATGGAGTTGTGAGGATATTTCAGAAATCAAAAAAAAATATAATTTAAATAAATATATAATTTTATTTCCTTTTTCATCTTCTCATTTAACTATAAAAAGATGGCCGTATTACAATGAATTGATAAAAAAAATTAAATCTTTTTTTAGAGATGAAGTCCAAATATTAATTGCCCCGGGTCCAAATGAAATCAAAATGGCAAATGATATTGATGCTAATATTATTTTAGATAATGATAAAGCATTAACTATTTCTCAACTTTCGTCATTAATAAAAGATAGTTATTTTGTTATATCTAACGATACTGGGCCAGCACATATGGCGGCACATTTAAATGTAAAAGGATTAGTTTTATTTGGATCACATACTACTGCAAAAAAAGTTAGTATTGAAAGAGAACATTTTAAACCAATCCAAGTCTCAGATTTGTCTAAACTATCAGCAGATAAAGTATTTCAAAGAATGCAAGAAGCCGTTAATTAGTTTTTCTAAATTTTGATAATAAAAAAGGTAAAAATAAAACTATTATAAAAATTCTTAAAAAATGATGGTAGCTTACAAATATTGGATCAATGTTGTAAGCAACACTAATAACAACCATTTCATGAATTCCTCCAGGAGCAAAACTTAAAAAAGTTGGGATAAATTCAAACCCTATGTAAGTGAGCAAATAAGCAGTTATCATTGCAACAACAACTAAAATTGAACTAACAATTATTCCATGAAATATAAAAAATAATAATTCTTTAATTTTTAATCCATTTAATCTTGTGCCCAAAGCTGTTCCAAGAAATACAAATGCAATATTTATAAATGCGTCTGGGAATCTAGCATTAATTATTTCAAAGGTATAAAAAGCACCAGCTAAAGCCATCGCACCAACTAAAGTAGGTGATGGAATTTTATAATTTTTTAAGATGTTTGCAAATATGAAACAGATTATTAATAAAAATAATATTTCTAAAAAATATCTTCCGTCATAGATATTTTCATAATTGTAACCTGTCATTTCAGAGAACCCTAAATTATTTATAAAAAAAATAGGAACAAAGCTTACGATAAATATCACTCTAGTAGCCTGAGGGATCAAAACACCTTTATCATTTTTACTTTTACCAAATTCTAATAAAGCCGCAGATATTGGAACAAATGCACCTGGAAGAGCTGCCAAAACTGAAATGAATTTACTAAATTTACAAACTTTAAAAAAATAATAACCAGCAAGAATTGTACTAACTATTGTACAGATTAACATCGCTAAAGATGAAAAAATCCATAAATGAATTTTATACAACAGTGTTACGTTTAAAGTTCCACCAAGAATTATACCAACGATCAAAAATATAGGATTTAATAATTTAGTTGGAAAAATTATTTTATAATTAGTGAAAGCAAAACATAAATTCAAACCTAAAGAGCCCAATAACCATGGTAAAGGTAAATTAATTAATGTGCCTAGGTATCCACCGATAAGTCCTATAAAAAGAGCCCTATAACTACCTATTAAAGCTGAGAAATATTCTTTAATATTTTTTGAAAGATTATATTTGAGCATTGACTAAAATTTATAACTTATGTTTAATGATGACTTCATAAATATAATAAGAGAGGAAATAATGAAACTAATTAAAACTTTTATTTCAGTTTTATTCTCTGCTTTCCTTCTGTTCTCATCAACAAGTTCATTCGCAGTTGAAAAATTACATTTTTTAATTGGTGGTGGTGCTGGTGGTGGTTGGGATGGAACTGCTAGAGGTACTGGAGAAGCATTAACAAAAGCTGGTTTTTTGAAAAGTGCATCATTTGAAAATATGTCAGGTGGTGGGGGCGGTAAAGCTTTAGCTTACCTAATCAATAACGCTCCAAAAGATACAGTTTTAGTTCAGTCAACACCATTGGTGTTAAGATCTATTACAAGACACAAAGGTTATGTTAAAGGAACTGGTACATTATCTTATAAAGATGTTAAACCAATTGCAGGTGTAATTGGAGATTATGGTGCAATAGTTGTAGCAAAAAATTCACCAATCAAAAATTTCAAAGATGCAGTTGATCAATATCAAAAAGATCCAAAATCAATCAAAATGGCTGGTGGATCTGTAAGAGGAAGCATGGACCACTTAATTGGTGCGTTAGCTTTCCAAGCAGCTGGAGCAAATCCAAACGATGTGATTTATGTTCCATATGATGCTGGTGGAAAAGCACTTGCTGGACTTTTATCTGGAGAAACTCAAATACTTTCAACGGGTTTAGGTGAAGTAATGGGTGCTAGAGATCAAGTAAGAATAATTGGTATCACTGCTCCTGAGAGAGTAGGTGATGCACCAGAAGCTCCAACATTAAAAGAGCAAGGATACGATGTTCAGTTTGTTAACTGGAGAGGTTTCTTTGCACCAAAAAGCATGAGCATGAGCGACTATAACAAAATCTCTAAAATGCTTGGCGATGTTCAAAAAACACCAGAGTGGGAAGCTGTTAGAAAAAGAAATGCATGGGTAAATATTTATAACCCAGGTTCTAAATTTGATGCTTTCTTAGAAAAACAAACAGTTGAAATGACAGCTCTGATGAAAAAACTTGGAGTAATATAATCTTTATAGATTATTAAAGAATGTAAAGCAGTGAGAATAAGTCCTACAAAATTTATCTCACTGCTTTTTTTAGTTCTATCAGTTTTTTATTTATACACAGCTTACAACATTCAAGTATTTGCATTCGATGAGAATGCACCGTTCAATGCTAGGACTTTTCCAATATATTTAGGTTGGGCTGGAATAATTTTATCAAGTTTAAAAATAATTTTACCTGAAAAAGTTACTGCAGAGGTAAATCATAAACACTTAGATTATAAAAGTATAACCTATCTATTAATTATCTCACTAATATATGCTGCTGTAATTTTAAAAATTGGATATTTTATATCAACTTCATTATTTCTTTTTGCATCTTACTATTTCTTAGGTGAAAGAAGATGGGGACTGATGTTTATTTTATCTTTCCCATTTGTTGCTGCATTTATGTATTTGTTACATGGCTTGTTAAACATTTATCTTCGTGATCCGTTTTTAAAATATATTGGAGTTATGGGATGATCGAAGGAATACTAATTGGATTATCAACTGCGCTATCACTAACGAATATTTTAATGGTGATGGTTGGTTGTTTTGCTGGAACAATAATTGGAATGTTGCCTGGACTTGGACCAATGACTGCAATAGCATTAATGATACCAATTACTTACGGCTTTGATCCATCTACGGGTTTGATTTTGATGGCTGGTGTTTACTACGGTGCAGTATTTGGTGGATCTACATCTTCAATTTTGTTAAATGCACCTGGAATACCAGGAACTGTTGCTACTGCGTTTGATGGCTATCCAATGGCACAACAAGGTAAAGCTGGAAAAGCTTTAGCTATCGCTGCTTATAGTTCATTTGCAGGCGGAACAATTTCTGCAATATTTTTATTAGTTGCAGCTCCTAGTTTATCAAAAGTAAGTTTAGCTTTTAGGTCGCCTGACTATTTTGCGCTAATGATTTTAGGTTTAACTGCAATTTCTGCATTTTCATCAAAAGGACAGTTTTTAAAAGCAATGATGATGGTAGTTTTAGGATTAATGTTAGCAACAGTTGGTCAAGATTCATTGTCAGATATAACAAGATTTACATTTAACAATATGAACTTAACAGATGGTATAAGCTTTGTATTAATTGTGATGGCAACATTTGCAATGAGTGAAGCTTTAACGATTATTTTTAGAGGGAAAGATCCAAACAGAGCTGCTAAACAAATCTCATTAACAGAACTAGGTTCAATTAAAGTTAATAAAGAAGAAACCATCAAAATGGCCAAAACAATACCTAGGTCCTCAATACTTGGTTTCTTAATTGGTGTTTTACCTGGAGCAGGTGCAACAATTGCATCTTTCTTAGCATATGGAATGGAAAGAAATTATGTAAACGAAGAAGAAAAACAAAAATTTGGAAAAGGTAGCGTTCATGGTTTATCAGCACCAGAGACAGCAAATAATGCTGCTTGTTCTGGTTCGTTTGTTCCATTGCTAACATTAGGAATTCCTGGAAGTGGTACAACTGCAGTTATGCTTGGAGCCCTTTTAGGATTTGGTATTCAACCAGGACCAAGACTTTATCAAACTAACCCTGAAATTTTCTGGTCAGTTATCATGTCAATGTACATCGGCATGGTTGTGCTTTTGATTTTAAATTTACCTTTAATTCCTTATATAGCTAGAATTTTAGCAGTACCCAGAAATTATTTAATTCCTTTAATTTTATTTTTCTCAGTTACAGGGATATATTTGATGTCATTTAACAATTTCGATATTTTTTTAATGATAGGTATTGCAGTAGTTGCAACTTTTTTAAGGCTCTATGATTTTCCCATGCCACCTTTAATATTAGCTTTTGTACTCGGGGGACTAATGGAGGAAACATTGAGAAGATCACTATTAATAAGTGATGGATCACCTAATTTTTTATGGGATAGACCAATAACTTTAATAATATTATTGATCACAATAACAATTGTTGGTTGGCAAATTTTTTCAACTTTTAGAAAAAAAAATTAAATATAAATTTTATCAGCTAGACCGTAGCAAAGAATTCCACTTAAAACTGTTAAAATTCCAGATGCAATGACACCTTCACTATTTGTTTTTTCGTTATGTCCAAGCTTATTGATATAAATTGTATATATCCCAATTAAAAAATATAAAACGTTTTGAGCAAAAATTAGTGTAAAGAAACCCCATGTTCCAGCCAAACCATCTGCTTTGATTAACATTATGTACAGTGCCACTAAAATTGATGCAATAAATGGAGCTCCAAAAAATCTAACCATCACAGCTGCAGAGTGATCTATATTGTATTGATCTAAAAAAGACTTAGTTGCAACTACTGTTCTGAAAGCGTAAACGGCGTAAACAAGAAAGTGTACAATAAAAATACTTAAATAAATTATTCCATTAAATTTATCTAGCATGAAGTAATTTTATAGGATTCTTTTGTAATTTTCAATTATCTTGTCCCAAAGAAAATTTTCGGAATGTGTTTTGCAATCTTTTCCAAATTGAATATGTTTGTTACCCTCAAATAAATTATCTATACTTGAATAAATTTCATCTAGACTGTTGCCATCGCAAATTAACCCCGTTTTATTATGAACAATTGCATCAGAAGCACCACCATCTTTACCACCTATAGATGGAATTCCATATTGTGCAGCCTCTATAAAAGAAATTCCAAACCCTTCAACTGAGGTTTTGTGAATTATTGATGGCATTATAAAAATATTTGATTTTGCAATTAATGCATTTTTCAATTCATTAGTTATATCGCTTAAAAAATTTACATATTTATCAAGTTTTAATTCTATCACTAATTTTTTTAAATTTTCTTCTTCATCTCCATATCCTATACAAGTGTAAGTAATATCAGGATATTTCTCTTTTAAATTCCGAATAGCCATAATAACTTTTTCGTGATTTTTTCTTTTATCAAATCTAGAAACAGTAATTAGCCTTTGTTTTTTTCCTTTTAGCATTTCTTCAGCTTGTTTAAGGTCGTCTTTTGAAATTTCTTCAACGGGATCTACGCCTGGATTTATGACTATTAATCTTTCTTCTTCAACACCAAGACTAACCGCTAAATTTTTCGTAAAGTTTGAGTTTGCTACCACATGGTCAACATTATTTAAAACTTCTAAAACTTTTTTGTTTAATCTAGATCCTTTAGGGTGATTAATTTCTTTAGAATGAATTAAGCATATTTTCTTTTTTGGGGATTTTATAAGTTCTAAACTTTTCCAGTGATCTGCAATAATACAATTTACATTTTTATTTTCATTTAAATATTCATTTATTAGTAGAGATTTTCTATATTTTCTTAATAATTTTACTCCACTAACTCTTTCAATTGTAAATGAAACTTTATCATCAAATTTTTTATGATCTTCGTGATAATCCGCAAAAACTTTAACCATATCTAACTTTGATAAAGATCTTGCTAATCCCCACATTAGATTCTGCATACCACCAACTTCAGGAGGGAAAGTTCTAGTTATTATTAAATACATTAATTAGATGACCACTTTATACCACAACCCATACTTGGGAATTGTTCTTCGGGACCCTTGCCTGTTTCTGAAACTTGTTTCATAGCAGTAAATAAATCACTATCTCCAGATCTGACAGGTTTTAGTTCCCTTAACTCTCTAATTCTTCCTCTATATTGAAGACCAAAATTTTTATCATAACCGAAAAAATCTGGAGTACATACAGCATCATATTTTCTAGCAATGTTTTGTGTTTCATCAATTAGGTAAGGAAAATTAAACTTATGTTTAATTGCAAACTCTATCATTTTTTCAAAAGAGTCGTCTGGATAATTAATTGGATCATTAGAGCATATTGCAACTGAATTTATTCCTAAATCACTAAGCTTAGTACAGTCCTCCACCACATCTCTAATAATTGCTTTTACATATGGACAGTGATTACAAATAAACATGACCAAAGTTCCATTTTCACCTTTGATATCATTTAAAGATATTAATTTGTTCTCTGTAGATTTTAATTCAAAGTTTTCTGCTTTTTTTCCAAAATCACATACTGGTGTTTTAATAGGCATAATGTAATAATATATAAATTATGTTTTACGATTTAAAAGATAAAAAACCAAAAAACTCTGGCGAAAATTGGGTAGCACCAAATGCAACTATTATAGGAGATGTTACATTAGAAAAAAACTCTAGTGTTTGGTTTAATGCTGTAATTAGAGGGGACAATGAAAACATTCACGTCGGAGAAGGTTCAAATGTTCAAGATGGGAGCGTTCTACATACAGACCCAGGCTGCCCATTAAAAATAGGTAAAGATGTAACCATTGGTCATATCGTTATGCTCCATGGATGTACGATTGGAGATAATAGTTTAATAGGGATTGGAGCTGTAATTTTAAATAATGCAAAAATAGGTAAAAATTGCATCATTGGTGCTAAAGCATTAATCACTGAAAATAAAGAAATCCCGGACAATTCATTAGTTGTGGGATCACCTGGAAGAGTGATTAGAAAACTTACAGAGGAAGAAATCAGGCAAATAACCGAAAATGCAAAACATTACCAAGATAACTGGAAAAGGTATTCTAAATCAGTATTTTAAATTTTATGAAAAAAACAATTTTATTATCAATCATTTTTTTACTTAACTTAATTTCAAATGTTTATGCTGACAAATGTTATGATAGCGATACAACACTAGTTATTTTAGATAGTGACAAAAAACCAGGAAGATATTTTGAGGATCAGCCTGATGTTAACGATGATTTCCAAGTTCACATTGTTTATACTCTATTAAAAGACTCAAAAGATAAAGAGGGAGATATAAATGGAGAATTGGAAAAATGGGTTGAAACCGCCAATAAATGGATTTTAAAAACAACTGCTAAAGCAAACAAGAAATCAAATTTTAATAATGGAGAAGGTCAGAAATTAAAGTGGGATAGACGTAAAGACGGAAAGTTAGATATTACGTTTCTTAGAATAAACAGAACCAAAAAAGACATGAAAAAGTCTAAATGGGGTAGTTGTGGAGGTGTATTTGGAAGATCCATTATTAATAATGGAATGAACAACCCTAAGAAAATATATTTTAACTTTGGAGATTTTACTCATAAAGATTGGCCATTTTCTGTTGGATTTCCAATTTTTAGTGTATTTTCTAAACATCAAAAAAAATACCCACTTAATAATAAAGAGGTTGGATATTTTATTTTACACGAGATTTTACATGCCATGGGTGGAATTTATAAATGTTCACCAAATTTTATCGAAGGACACAATACTAAAAAAACAAAAGACATGATGAGTAGATCGGGTGATGGAACAAATCATACTTTAGACCCAAAGAATGATGATTATTGGGGTCATAATAATAAAACTTGTCCAAACATGCAGGACAGTGTTTATTTTACACCTACATCAGATACACCTTTTGATCCTTTTGAAGTTACTTGTATACCAAAGGAAAAATGGAAATTTACAAAACATAATTATGAAAATATTTATGATAAAGATAAAGGTGAAGGTGGAGATTGTTTTTATGCACGAGACGACGTAGCAGCTCCATGGGAAGAAGAATTTGGTATATTTCAAAGGAATTAAGTGAAAAAAATATTAGCAACTATATTTTTTACTTTCATATGGTGCGAAACATCTAAAGCAGAAAATCAACAAATATGTGATTGGATAGTTGATGAAGTTTATGCCGACCTTTTAAATCAAGGTTCTGATGACCATCTTTTTGTTGTAGTCGGGAATGATGGAAAATGTGAGTACGGACGCGGAACAGAAAAGCAAGATGGATTTAATGATTGTGAAAAACACAGAAAAGAAAAAGGAATAAATGGTGAGTGTAAACTCTTTGCAATTGGCAAAAAAAAATTTTTAGAAAATAAAACAGCGCTAAAGACTGGCTGCATAAAAGGTAATTGCGTTAATGGAAAAGGAACTTTTATATGGTCCAATGGAGATAAATATAATGGAGATTGGAAAAATCAAAAACCCCATGGTCTAGGTACTTTTAAATGGGTTAATGGAACAAAATATATTGGTGATTGGGAGTTTGGTATACAAAATGGGCAAGGAACAGTTACTTGGGCAAATGGGGATAAATACATCGGCGGAAGAAAAAATGGAGAAGCTGATGGGCAAGGAACCTTTATCTACGCAAACGGCACAGCACAATCCGGAGAGTGGAAAAATGGAAATTTAATTGAGACAGACTCGAGTGGAAAGGCAATAGGTTGTGTTCAAGGCAATTGTGATAATGGAAAGGGGACAGGTGTTTGGGAAAAAGGTTTTAAATATGTCGGTGAATGGAAAATGCAAAATATGCATGGTTTTGGAATTGGTACTTGGCCAAATGGAGATAGATATGAAGGTGATTGGGTAAATGGCCAAAGAACTGGACAAGGTAAATATTTTTATAGTAGTGGCGGAGGTGTTTATACCGGTGAATGGAAAAATAATAATAGACATGGTGAAGGATCAATGCTTTGGAACGATGGTGTAAAACAAGTTGCAATATGGGAGTTAGATAAAGCTGTAAAAACTATAAGTATAAGCAAAAATTTTATTTTTAAAGGTGGTAGTGAGTGGAAAGATGGAGACATAATAAATAAAAAAGACCCAAGTAATTTTATAAATTTATCATTTGTAGAGAAAAAAAAAGTAATGGGTTACGATGTGAGAACCTTATCAAACAAATACACAAAAGATGGTTGGGGTAAAAGTAGTTTTACAGTTTTTGTCTTTAACGCAACTTTTGAGAATAGTAAGGATATATTAATAAATGTTAATGATGAATTTAAAACTGATAAAAAGGCAAAAAAACAAGCAATTAAATGGGCAAAAATATACGGGCAAATGCCAAAATTTTTAAAAAAAAATGTTAAAGAAATAACTATACATAAAGGCAAAGCAGGCTGGGCAGGAGGAAAAGGTACTATAGTAATTCACACAGATTATCTTACAAATGAAAATAAAAAATATGCTGAGGAGTTAATGTTTCATGAATTAACTCACGCTTCACTCGATTGGTGGTGGGGCGGATCTGTTAACGAGAAAAAATGGTTAAATGCTGTTAGTACTGATAAGCATTATATTTCAGAATATGCTTGGGAATTACCAGGAAATGAAGACTTAGCTGAAACTGTATTATGGTGGTATGCATCAAGGTGTAAAGTAGATAGAATTTCCAAAAAATATAATGAAAAAATTAATAAATTTTTAACTAATCGTTTCAAATACTTAGATGATCAAAATTATGAAACATATCCATCTAACTGTATTAATTAGAAAGATTAAAGGAGAATAAATGCCCTCAGGTTATGTGATTGCTCAATTAAAAATAACCAATCCTGAGAATTATAAAGAGTACGTTGAAAAAGTTAATCCAATTGTAAAAAAATTTGGTGGAGAATTTTTGGTAAGAGCAGGTGAGTTTCAAATATTTGATGGCGAGACAAATTTTCCAAGAATAATCATTTTAAAATTTCCAAGTTATCAAAGGGCTTTGGAATGGTATAATTCAGAGGAATATAAGCCTATCAAACAGATTAGACTCGATAATTCTGAAGGGACCAATATAATAATAAGAGGCTTATGAAAAAAATATTCTTAATTCTAATAATCACATTATTTAGTTCGTCTTTATTTGCATCTGATGAAAAACCAGGTAGATATTTTGAAGACCAGCCAGATGTTACTGATGATTATCAAATTCATTTTATTTATTTTCTTGCAAAAAAAACAAAAGATAATGAAAGAGATATTAATGGCTGGATAAAAAAAGAAGTCAAAAAAATAGATGATTTATTTTTTAAAATGACTGGCAATAAGCAAAGATTAAAATTTGATTATAGACAAGATGGCAAACTAGATATCTCATTTGTAAGAATGGATCGTAAAGCTAAAAAAGGTGGATGGAATGTTAATTATCCAGATTATTACTTACAAAAACAAGGATTTAATAATCCAAAAAAATTATATTTCTCATTCACAGATGCGGCAAGCGGAGACGGAGGTCAAATGGGACCTCATCATGGATACTTGTTTATAAAAAGAGCATCAGGTCAAATTACAAAAATTTCAATTCATGAATTACTTCATGGCAATGGTTTTGCTATGCCTTGTACTAAAGGAGTTAAAAATGGATCACATTTAAGTTCTGGTATTCTTAGTCAAAATCTTTCAAAAAAATTTGGAAAAGGAGTTTACGATCACAATGATCCAACTTGTCCAGACTTAAAAGACTCAGTTTATTTAACTCCAACCTCAGATAATCCATTTGATCCACTTCAAATTGCTTGCGCTTTAGGTCAAAAGAAAAGAGGTAATCCTCCTGGAAATTATCAAATTCCAGCAAGATATACTCATAAAAAATTACTTAAAGGACGAAAAAATGAATGGTGTACTTATAAGTTAACTGAGTATGCCAAAGAAGATTGGTTTAAAAAATGGAAAGAATAATCTTGTTAAAATTTATTATTTATCACTTAGTTTTAATATTTTAAAAGATAGTTTTAATTTAGGAAATCTTTTGTTTAAAATTGCTTCAATTTTTTCAAATGAGTCTTTATGAATTTTATTTTCTACAAGCGAACTAAATTCTTTTTTTCCATTTACTATTTTAGCTGCACCGCAATCTTCGTGATTAATTACTATTAATTTACTTATATTATGTAACTTTATTGAAGTTGATAAATTATCCAAAAAGGTTGATTGCCATTTTTTAAATTTTTTAGAAGTTACACCAATTGCTGATCCAGCAATAGTAAATGAGCTATACTTTCCAGTTAATTTCTTTTTTTTTAAATAATTAAAAACTTTTGTCTGAAACCTTGGATCAATACATGACAAAACCATAGCTTCATATTTTTTCATTATGGTATCAACCAAGTATCTTTATTATTATTAATGTCAAATCTAGCTCTTCGATGACCTTTTGCAGCTAAATATAACCATTCCATAGATTTAATTTTACACTGAATAACAGTGAAGTTTTTATATCCTACTTCGCTTTGTTCTTTTGTGTAATCAAAATTATCTAATTCAGGTTTTAAACCAGATGTTGGAATATCAGACTCTGTACCTGGTCCATTATCTACTAAGTAACATTTTCGACTGATATGTTGAGTTTTCTCCCAAGATTGTTTTGTTATATCATTATTGTGATTGATAATTGCTTCAACTTTTAATCTAACCTGTATTTTTTCATCTTTATCATAAAATAACATCGATGAATTTGGGTTTTTTTTTAATATTTTAATTTTATCAGATCTAATGTCACTGTGAAATTGAACTAAATTATTTTGCTCATCTGATTTTCTAAGAACAACAATTCTACTTTCGATATTGCTCTCACTACCGCATGAAAAAACAGGTATTCTAAAAGGAGAAGATCTATTAGTAACTGCATCAGTTAACATTAACCAAATTTTCTTTTTTATTTCGGAAAAATCCTCGTAGTAGGGAACAGTGGTAGACACAATTATTTTTTCTTTTTTAATCTAGCTATTAAACTTGAGCTATCCCAACGATTTCCACCCATTTTTTGAACTTCAGCATAATAACTATCAACAATTTCAGTTACTGGTACAGGTGAACCATTTCTTTTTGCTTCTTCAATACAAATTTTTAAATCTTTTCTCATCCAATCTACAGCAAATCCGTAATCAAATTTATCAGCAACCATAGTTTTATATCTATTTTCCATTTGCCATGACTGAGCTGCACCTTTAGAGATAGTTTCCATAACTTTGTCCATATCTAAACCTGCATTAATTCCAAAATTTACTGCTTCAGATAAACCTTGAACTAAACCACCAATACACATTTGATTAACCATCTTAGTTAATTGTCCACTACCTGATGGTCCAATCAAAGTTACTTTTTTACTATAACAATCAATTATTGGCTCCGCTTTTTTAAAATCATTTTCATCCCCACCAACCATGACTGTTAATATCCCACCTTCTGCACCTGATTGTCCTCCAGATATAGGAGCATCTAAAAAACCAAATCCTTTATCTTTTGCAGCTTTATAAAGTTCTCTAGAAATTTCAGCAGACACTGTTGAATTATCTATATATACGCATCCTTCTTTAGCATTATGAAATAACCCATTATCACCTAAAGAGACTTGTCTTAAATCATCATCATTTCCAACACACGTAAAAATAAAATCAGCATCTTTAGCAGCTTCAGATGGTGTATCAGCCATATTACCTTTGTATTCACCAATCCACTTTTCTGCTTTTGATTTTGTTCTGTTAAAAACAGTTACATTATGTCCTGCTTTTGATATATATCCTGCCATTGGATAACCCATTACACCAAGACCTATGAAAGCAACTTTAGAAGTCATATTTTTTTATGTTTAAAAATTTAAGTTTAAAAGTAATTGTATTTGGATTTATATTTACATTTTTTTCAAGCTTTGGACAGAGTTTTTTTCTTGGAATATTCAATACAAGCATTAGAGAGACACTCTCTATAACTCATGGACAATTTGGCTCAATATATGCATCTGCAACATTGTGTAGTAGTTTATTACTTATTTTGGTTGGAAAGAAAATTGATGATATAAATATTTTTAGATTTGCAATCTATGTAACATTACTTTTATCTTTTTCTTGTTTTTTCTTTTCAAAAATTTCATCATTAGTTTTTTTATTCATTGCAATTTTCTTAATGAGATTTTCAGGACAGGGAATGATGTCTCATACTGCAACAACAACAGTTTCAAGATATTTTACAAAATCACGGGGTAGGGCATTAAGTATTTGTTGGTTTGGTTTATCTAGTGCTGAATTTATTTTACCTGTTTTAATGGTATTTTTGTTGTCATTAACGACTTGGCAAAATATTTGGACTGTAATTGCAATATTAATTTTAATATTTCTACCAATTGCATCATTCTTCTTAGTTCGAACAGTTAAACTTGATACGAGAGAAAGCACTGGAGGAGAAGAATTTAAAGAGGAAAATATTAAGCAATGGAAAAGAATTGAAGTAATAAAAGATTATAAATTTTATATCGTAAGCATGAATATGCTTGCCATGCCTTGGATTGCAACTGGTGTATTTGTTTACCAATCATTTATTACTGAATCTAAAAACTGGGGACCATTTGTAATTGCTCAGTCTTTTATGTCTTATTCAGTATTTTCAGTAATTACACTTTTAATATCTGGTTTTTTAATTGATAAATTCACAAGTCGAAAACTTTTAATTTTTATGAATATTCCTTTATTTCTATCGACTTTTGTAATTATTTATTTTGATGCACAATTTACTGCATTTATATTTTTAGGTTTGATTGGAATATCAAATGGTTTGGCAAACGTTTTGGGATCTTCTACTTGGGCTGAAGTTTACGGTGTAAAGCATATTGGATCAATTAAAGCTTTGACCACTGCACTTATGGTTTTTTCAACAGCTTTTGGAACAGCTCTTTTTGGAATTTTAATTGATATTGGATTTTCAATTGAGAAAATTGCTATAATATCTGCACTTTATATACTTATTTCTTTTATTCTTCTTTTTTTAGTTAGAAAAAAATTAAATCCAATTTTAGTATAAAACACTTGATTTTGTTGATCTTGGAGTATATCTAATCGCCCATGGCAAGAGTTACCGTTGAAGACTGTATAGACAAAGTGGATAGCCCTTATGAATTAGTTTTGGTTGCTAAAGAAAGAGCTACTCAACTTAATTCAGGAATTGAACCCACATTAGATAGAGATAACGACAAGCATACAGTTATTGCATTAAGAGAAATAGCTGAAGAAACAATTAAAGTTCCAGATTTAACTGAGGCTGCAGTTTACAAACTAAGGAAACACGTAGAACAAATTGATGATACTGCCGAAGAAGATGAAGATATTGGTGATGATTTTGAGAATCAATACAAAGGTGAGATCTCAAAAAGTGGTGTACCAATTCTTCCATCAAAAAGAGCTAGGAAAATTCCTGAAAAAATTCAAGTTTCAAAAGAGGATCTTGCTGAACTATCACCGTCAGCTCAACCTGATGTTAATGTAGAAGCTCCAAGTGAAGCTGAAGATAATAATGATATTTCTTTAGATCAAGTTTCTGAAGCAGAAGAACAAGTTTCAGACAACGTAAACGAAGAAGAAAATAATTCTTAATTAAGAGAACTCTTTTAATATTTGTTCCCTGTGTTCATCAAGATCAGGAATGTCTCCTCTAGTGCTTTTATCTTTGTATGAAGACATTTTTATAGGATTGCCTGCTAATCTAAAATCACCAACTACTTTATGATAAGCTTTGACAATCATGTTTCTTGCTTCTACTTGAGGATTTTCTACAGCCTCTTTAATATTAAATATTGGTCCACAAGGTATCCTTAATTTTTCCATTTCACTTACCCACTCAGAGGTATTTTTTGAAGAAAGTTTATCTTCAAATATTGATTTTAGTTCATTCATATTTTCACATCTGAGTGAATTGGTATTAAATCTTTTATCATTGACCATTTCAGGTATTCCTAATACTTCACAAAGTTTTTCATATAATTTATCGTTACCTGCAGCAATGATTACATAACTATCTTTTGTTTTAAATGCCTCAAACGGTGCGATTGAAGGATGTCTGGATCCCATCGGTTTAGGAATTTCATTTTTAGATAAATATCTTGCAATTGCATTTTCTAAAATCGCAATTTGACAGTCTAACATTGAAACATCTATAAACATACCCTTGCCTGTTTTTTGTCTATCATACAAAGCTGCATTAATTCCGATTGCAGTAAAAAGGCCTGCTGTAATATCACCAATTGATGTTCCAACTCTTGTTGGCTCACTATTTGGATGACCTGTAACACTCATCAGCCCACCCATTCCTTGGACGACCATGTCATAAGCAGGTAATTCTTTTAAAGGACCAGTTTGACCGAAACCAGATGCAGATGCATATATTAACTTTGGATATTTTTTACTTACATCTTTCCAACCATATCCCCATTTTTCCAAAGTACCTGGTTTAAAATTTTCTACTAAAATATCTGCTTTTGCTAAAATTTTATCAAAGATTTTTTTATCATCTTCATTTTTTAAATTAAGAGCAATACTCTCTTTACCTCTATTTAGTGACATAAAATATGCTGAATAGTCTTTTACAAAAGGTCCAAACTTTCTTGAGTCGTCACCAATTTCTGGTGCTTCTACTTTAATTACACGTGCACCGAGATCAGATAAAATCATTGTACAATATGGACCTACTAAAACCCTAGTAAGATCAACAACTAATAAATTTTTTAAAGGACCATCCATAATAAGTACGTCATTTCCTTATATTGACTCTTCTGCTCAAGTTCAATTTAATATCATCATTATAAATAAAAAGGGGAAAACTATGTTAAGAAAAATAACATTATATTTGTCTTCAATAATTATAGCTTTTTCAATAGTAGGATCTGCATATGCAGTTACATTAAAAGCAAGTCACCAATGGCCAGGTACACCAAGAGCTGATGGCTCTTTTGACCCACGTCATGAAATGGTACAAATTATTGCTGATGAAGTAAAAAAAGCAAACGTTGATTTAGAAATTAGAATTTATCCAGCTAAGTCACTTTATAAGCCAAAAGAACAGTGGAAGCCTATGACTACAGGTCAATTAGATATTTCTGCTTTCCCATTAGCTTATGCATCAAAATTCCATCCAGAGTTTGATGCTACTTTAATGCCAGGAACTGTAAAAAATCACGAGCATGCATTGAGATTTAATAAAGGTCCAATGATGACTGAGATTAAAAAAATAATCAGTGATGCTGGTGTTGTAGTACTATCTGATGCATGGTTAGGTGGTGGTTTCGCATCAAAAACTAAATGTATCAAGAATCCAAGTGATGCTAAAGGACAAGTGATGAGAGCTGCAGGAAAAGCTTTCAACCAAATGTTAGAGGCTGCTGGTGCAGGTATTCAAAGTATGCCATCATCTGAAATTTATACAGGATTACAAACTGGTGTATTAACAGGTGCAAATACTAGTTCAGGAAGTTTTGTGAGTTACAAAATATATGAACAAGTAAAATGTGCAACTCCTCCAGGAAAATTTGGTTTATGGTTTATGTATGAGCCAATTTTAATGTCTAAGAAAAGCTACAATGCTTTAAATTCTAGCCAACAAGTGGCTTTGATGAAAGCAGGAAAAGTTGCTGAGAAATATATGACAGCTCAAGTAGAAAACTTAGATAAAAAGTTTGAGGAAGCATACAAAGCTGCAGGTGTTAAATTAGTGTATATGGATGCTGATGATCATGCTGCATGGGTTGATATTGCAATAAAATCATCTCACAAAGCTTTTGCTGAAAAAGTTCCAGGTGGCGATAAGCTAATGGAAATGGCTTTAGCAGTTAAATAAAATAATATATAAAGAACCCCTATTTATTCTCTATAAGTAGGGGTTTTTTTTATGAAAGAAAAATACTTAAAATTCTGCGATTACGTTGCAAGAGCTTGCGGAGCTTTTGCTGTTTTAGCCTTACTTTTATCAATTCTTGTAATTGTAGAATTAGTTTTTGAAAGATATTTTTTTCAAAGAGCAATAACGTGGCAAACAGAGCTAGTTACAATGCTTCTAGTTGCTTCAACATTTATAGGTAGTGCATATGTTTTAAGTGAAAAAGCTCATGTGAGCATGGAGTGGATTTATGATTTTCTATCAAAAAAAAATATTTTAAGACTTAAAATTTTTACTTCATTAGTCAGCTTATTATTTTTCCTAATTTTATTTTATTTTGGTTTTTTAATGGTTGAGGAAGCGTTTACTAAAAATTATTCAACAGGAACTGTTTGGGATCCTCCTTTGTGGGTACCATATTCTTCAATGATGATAGGGGCTGCGTTAATGATTTTACAATATATAGCAGAAATTATTAAGCTTACAGACGAAAAGGATACTAACTAATGGATCCATTAATAATTGCAATAATTGTTGCTGTTTTTACTTTGATAGTATTATTTTCGGGAATACCAATTGCTTTTGGTTTAAGCTTTGTATCAATCGCTCTTTTAGTTGCCTTCGAAGGTTTTCAAATGTTAGATGTTTTTGCTGAAACTTTTTATGCAGGATTAAATTCGTTTGTCCTGCTTTCAATACCAATGTTTATATTAATGGGAATGGCAGTTGCTAATTCTCCAGCAGGAAAAGATTTATATACAGGATTAGACAGATGGTTATGGAGAGTACCTGGAGGACTAGTTATCTCTAATATAGGAGCTTGCTCAATTTTTGCTGCACTTAGTGGATCAAGTCCTGCAACCTGTGCTGCAATTGGTACTATGGGAATTCCTGAAATGAGAAAAAGAGGATACTCAGACCAAATTGCAACAGGCACTATAGCAGCGGGAGGAACATTAGGAGTTTTAATACCACCAAGCATTGTGTTAATTGTTTATGGTATTGCAACGGGAACATCGATTGGAAGATTATTTTTGAGCGGATTGATACCAGGATTTATGCTTGCAGGTATGTTTGCAATATGGGCACTGATACACAGTTACTTTATTGATAAAGACTCTGCTAAAGCTCTAAAGAATAGAACACCTCCAACTTTCAAAGAAAAAATTGAAGTTCTACCAAGGATACTTCCTTTCTTAGCAATCATTGCTGGTGTTTTATATGTTTTATATGGTGGTGTTGCTACTCCATCAGAAGCTTCAGGTGTTGGAGCTTTTTTAGTTTTTGTTTTGATTGCTGTTGTTTACAAAATTTATCAACCAAAAAAAATATGGAATATTGTTAAAGTTTCAATGAAAGAAAGTGTAATGATAATGTTTATCATCGCAGCTTCTTATCTTTTTGCATTTACATTATCTCAACTTTACGTAACTCAATCATTAGCTCAAAGCATGGTGGAGATGAGCTCTAATAAATGGGTAGTATTTATTTTAATAAATATATTTCTATTGATTGCAGGCTTCTTTTTACCTCCAGTTGCTGTTATTGTTATGACTTCAGCAATATTATTGCCAGTTATAACTCAACTAGGATTTGACCCGTATTGGTTTGCAATTGTGTTTACAATTAACATGGAAATTGGTCTTATTACTCCACCCGTTGGATTAAACCTTTATATAATCAAAGGTATTACACCAGATGTTAGCTTATCGGAAATTTTAAAAGGATCTATACCATTTATGATAATTATGGCTTTAGCTATACTTATTTTGTGTATTTTTCCTGAGATTGTGACTTGGTTACCTGACAAAATAATGGGCAAAAGTTTAGGTTTTTAAGATATAAAAAACACCATGTTAAATATAAAAAGAATATTCGAGACGATTGCTGATGCAGGTCAAAAAATTTTAGAGAAAAAATCATTAAAAAAATTCTCTAAAAAAAGAGATTTGATTGAGTTATGTGATGACCTGTTGTCATCTAAAGGTGCAGCGTTTGGAATTACATTAGCAAGGGATATTCTTTTTAGATATCATAACTTATCTCATGAAGAAAAATTAAAATTCTTACTTCAAGTAAATGAAAAATATAAACCTGATACAGCAAATATTGACAATGCTATAAAAGACTATACCGAAAATAAAAATAGTAGGTCAATTTTAAATTTATCAAGAATTACATCAGGAACTAGAAAAGAATTGTTTGTTAGATTAAACATGGCTCCAAATGGGACAGCAGAGATTGTTTCTTTAAGAGAAGATCTACAAATGTTTTTATTAAAAAATCCCGAATTAAAAGAATTAGATTATGATTTGATTGATATATTTAAAAATTGGTTCAATCCTGGATTTTTAAAATTAAGAAAAATTACTTGGGATACAAAAGCTGCAATATTAGAAAAATTACTAAAATATGAAAAAGTTCATTCAATGAAAGATATGAATGAATTAAAAATTAGATTAGGAGAAAATAGAAGATTTTTTGCATATTTTCATCCAGCATTAGAAGATGAGCCAATAATTTTCGTTGAGATTGCATTAACTAAAGGACTAGCTAAATCGATACAAGAATTGACAAGACCTAATGATGGTAAAAAGGAAGACTATGATACAGCTACTTTTTATTCAATCAGTAACTGTCAAGAGGGACTTTCAAGAGTAACATTAGGTAATTTTTTAATCAAAAGAGTTGTATACGAATTGCAAGAAGAGTTACCGGATGTAAAAAATTTTGGAACACTATCACCAATGCAAGGTTTTGCTGATTGGGTAAAATCATCAGAAAATGAAAAAATAAGTGAGATAGTTCAAAAAGATAATTTTGTAAAAGTTGAGTTTTTAAAATCATTAGATCTTAAAATTGGAGATAGAAAATTTATAGATAATAAAGATTTACTAACAAAACTTGCTTTAAATTACTTAGCTGTACAAAAAAATGATCTAGGTTTTCCTATTAATGATGTATGCAGATTCCATTTAAAAAATGGAGCTGAAATTGATGATATTGTAGTTAATGCTAACGTTTCTGATGTGGGATTTAAAAGGTCATTTGGAATTATGGTTAATTACAAATATGAACTTGGGAAAATTGAGCAAAATCATCAAGAGTATGTAAACGAAAAGAAAATTAATTTATCAAGCAAACTTAAAAAATATGTCTAGATTAAATAGAATTGTCTCTGTTGCCCCTATGATGGACTGCACAGACAAACATGAAAGATTTTTCTTAAGACTAATTAGTAAAAACGTTCTTCTATATACTGAAATGATTGTATCAGAAGCCATTGATAGAGGAGATAAAAAGAAGTTATTAGAATTTGATATGAGGGAAAAACCTGTTGCTCTGCAACTTGGTGGTTCTTCTCCAAAACTATTAGGAAATGCAGCATATTTAGGTGAAGAATTTGGTTATGATGAAATAAATTTAAATTTAGGTTGTCCAAGTAAAAAAGTTCAGAAAAATAGATTTGGGGCTTGTTTAATTCAAGAACCTAATCTTGTTGCTGATTGTCTAAGTGAAATGATTTCAAAAACATCGCTTCCTGTAACAGTTAAAACTAGAATCGGATATGACAATGTTGATCAATACGAAAATTTATATAATTTTGTGAATATTTTAAAAGAAACAGGTGTTAAAACTTTTATAATTCATGCAAGAAAAGCAATGTTGGGAAAATTTACACCTAAACAAAATTTAAACATTCCACCTTTGAAATATGAATACGTAAATAGATTAAAAAAAGATTTTCAAGATTTAAAAATAATAATTAATGGAGGCATAACGTCTACTGATCAAATCAAAGAACATTTAGTTAATGTAGATGGTGTTATGATTGGAAGATCAATTTATCATTCCCCTTACATGTTAGCAGATATTGAAAATAAAATTTTTAATAATAGTGAAGTTTTGACAAGACAAGAAGTTGTTGAGAAACTAATTGAATATGTAAAAGAAGAAATCAAAAAGGGTACAAGATTAAATCAAATCATGAGACATACTCTCGGTTTATTTCATGGCCAAACTGGTTCTAGTTTTTGGAAAAGATATTTAAGTGAAAATATGTGTGTAAGAGATGCCGATGTTAAGAAAATTGATCACATAATGGATAAGGTAAAGTTTAATCCACAAAGTATATCGGCAGGGCAAATTGAATAATACACTTTTAGAGATTAATAATATTTATTTTATTTTTTTAATGATGGCAGCCGCTGTTCCGGTTGGTTTTTTTGCAGGTTTTTTTGGTATCGGTGGAGGATTAATTTCAGTTCCATTTTTATTTTTTGTATTTGAAGCATTTAATGTAGATACAGATTATTTAATGCATTTATCTGTAGGGACAGCTTTCTCAATAACAATTTTAACTGCTACAGCCTCAGTATTAACTCATAGAAAGTATAATGCTGTTGATTTTAATATTATTAAAAATTATGGAACATTTGTAATAATTGGAGTTTTCTCTGGAACATTGATGGCAGCATTGATGAATACTAAAACATTGTTATTCTTTTTTTCAGCTGTTGTTTACTTTTTTGGAGCTTACTTGTTGTTACAAAGTGAAAAGAAAAAAAAAATTCAGAAAAAATTTAATATTTTCCCAAGAATAATATTTGGATTTTTGTCAGGACTAATATCTGCTCCTATGGGCATAACAGGAGCTATGATGAATGTTCCTATATTAAGATACTTTGGTTATCCTATTAACTTAGCAATAGGAAGCTCTGCAGCCATTGGATTTATAATAGCTTTATTTGGATCTATTGGATTTTTTACATCTGGCTTGATGTTAAAAGCCGATATCCCTCTCAGTATTGGATTTATTAATATACCTGCATTTATAATTTTTGTTCCAATAACCACATTCATGGCAAGGATTGGAGCAAAAACAGTTCAAGATCTAGATAGAGTTAAAACACAAAGATTATTTGGTGTTTTTCTTTATGTTATTGGTACTTTATTTCTATATAGATTTTTAGTGACTTAGGAGACGAGGTGGTTTCAGTCTCCCTCCGCCACCTCAACTACATATTAATCGATTCTCTTATTTTTTCTTAACTCTTTATAGTTGAATTTTAAATTTTTTGATCATAATCCCCAACTTTACCAGTTTGTTGAAGCAGATTATCAATAAAGTCAAAAATCTTCTTTTTTCTATCTTCAGAGGTTGGACTTTCAGTAACTACAACTAAAGAGGGTTTATTTGAAGATGCTCTAATTAATCCCCAAGACCCATCATCAAAAGAAAATCTTACCCCGTTAACAGTCAATACCTCTCTAATTTCTTGATTATCTACTTTAGTTTTATTTTCTTTGATATTTTTTATTTCCTTAACTAAATTCTCAACTACTTCATATTTTTCGCTGTCTTTACAATAAGGAGCCATAGTTGGACTTTGATAAGTTGTTGGTAATTCACCATTTATTTCACTCATTTTTTTGTTATTTTTATCGAGTAACTTACAGACCTGTATTGCTGAATTAATTCCATCATCATAGCCATATCCTAAAGGTTTATTAAAAAAGAAATGACCACTTTTTTCAAATCCTGCTAAAGCGTTATCGGTATTTACCTTTCTTTTGATATGGGAATGACCAGTTTTCCAATAAATTGTTTCACATTTATTTTCTCTTAATATTTTGTCATTGGAATAAAGTCCTGTCGATTTTACATCAACAATAAATTTACTGTTTTTATGATCTTTCGAAAGATTTCTAGCAATTAATAGCCCTATTTTATCTGAAAAGATTTCATTACCTTTATCATCTATAACCCCAACTCTATCCCCATCTCCATCAAAACCAAATCCAATATCAGCATTATTTTCTTTAACTGCTGAAGCAATTGCATGTAACATTTCTAAGTCTTCAGGATTTGGGTTGTATTTTGGAAAAGTCCAATCAAGTTCACAATCAAGTTCAATTACCTCGCACCCAATACTTCTTAAAATTTCTGGTGCAAATATTCCTGCTGTTCCATTGCCACAAGCAACTACAGCTTTAATTTTTTTATTTAATGGGTTTTTTGTTATCAAATCATTTTTATAAACATTCTGAAAATCATCAATTTTTTTTACATTTCCCTCACCATTAATAAATTTTTGATTGAGAGTAATATCTTTTAGTTCTTTCATTTCTTCAGGTGCATGAGTTAATCCTTTTTTGATGCCCATTTTTACACCTGTCCAACCATTTTCATTATGGCTAGCTGTAACCATAGCTATTGCATCTGAATTTAAATTAAACTGTGCGAAGTAAACCATTGGGGATAAAGATAATCCTACATCTTCTATATTGCACCCAGTTGAAATTAAACCCTCTTTCAATTTTTCTTTGATATGTTCACTGTAAGACCTGTAATCTTGGCCAACTATAATTCTAGGATTGTTTTTCTTTGTATGATTAATTATTTGAGTTCCAAGACCTTTACCAAGTTGAACGATTCCATCGTCATCTATGTCTTTTTCGTATACCCATCGTGCGTCATATTCCCGAAAGCCGTAAGGATCAATTTTTCCCGAATTATTCATGTGGATATATGTACATTTTTTTAAAATTTTTATTGATAAATATTTAATAAGTTCTATAAATGTTCTATTGATTTACAATTTATATAGTATATCAGGTAAATCTACACACTATATCTAGTTATTTACTAGATTTTTTAGTATAAAGATAAAAAGGGAGTTTAATGAATAAAATATTGTCTCAGGCAATCAGGAAGGCTGTCTCTGATTATAAACCAGCGGAAAAAATCAGCAATAATGACAAAAGACCAGACTTATTTTCACTAAATAACAACACTGAGTTGTTTCAAAATTCTAAAGGGATAACTATTAAAATAGATAGATCTAGAGATAATAATTTAACAGATTTTGGAAGAGCAACACTAAGTGATAGATACCTTGGAGAAAACGAGTCTTTCCAAGATTTATTTGCAAGAGTTGCGAGTCATTATGCAGATGACAACTTACACGCGCAAAGACTTTACAACTACATAAGTAACTTATGGTTCATGCCAGCAACACCAGTTTTATCAAATGGTGGGACAAAAAGAGGTTTACCAATTTCTTGTTTCTTAAATGAAGCAGGCGACAGCTTAACTGGAATATTAGATCTATGGAGTGAAAATGTTTGGTTGGCTGCCAAAGGCGGAGGTATTGGAAGTTATTGGGGCAACTTAAGATCTATTGGAGAAAAAATTGGAAGAGTTGGAAAAACTTCAGGCATTATTCCTTTTATAAAAGTTATGGACTCTTTGACAATGGCGATCAGTCAAGGTTCTTTAAGAAGAGGATCAGCAGCTTGTTATCTTCCAATTGATCATCCAGAGATAGAAGAATTTATTGAAATGAGAAGACCAACAGGTGGTGATCCAAATAGAAGATCACTAAATTTACACCACGGTGTTTTAGTTTCAGATGCATTTATGAGAGCCGTAGAGCTAGATGAACAATGGGCATTAAAAAGTCCAAAAGATCAATCAGTACAAGCTACTGTATCTGCAAGAAATTTATGGATTAGATTATTAACTGCAAGAATTGAAACTGGAGAACCTTATATTGTTTTCATTGATACAGTTAATAGAATGATACCTCAACATCATAAGCTTGCTGGTTTAACTGTTAAGACATCTAATTTGTGTAGTGAAATAACTTTACCAACAGGAATTGATAAAGAGGGTAGAGATAGAACGGCAGTATGTTGTTTATCATCTTTAAATTTAGAAACTTATGATGAATGGAAAGACGATGAAAACTTTGTTCCAGACGTAATGAGATTTTTAGATAATGTATTAACGGACTTTACTGAAAAAGCACCTGAGTCATTTAGTGATGCAGTTTATTCAGCATTAAAAGAGAGAAGTGTTGGTCTAGGTGTTATGGGACTTCATTCATTCTTTCAACAAAAAATGATTCCTTTTGAGTCAGTGATGAGTAAAGTTTGGAATAAAAAAATATTTGAAAGCATCCAAAAACAAGTTGATCAAGCTTCAAAAGATTTGGCTGATGAAAGAGGTGCATGTCCAGATGCTGCTGATTATGGTATTAATGAAAGATTTTCAAATAAAACTGCAATAGCACCTACTGCTTCAATTTCAATTATTTGTGGTGGAACATCTCCAGGTGTTGAGCCAATTGCAGCAAATAGTTATACACATAAAACTTTGTCTGGATCATTTAACGTTAGAAATAAATATCTAAGTAAATTATTAGAGAAACACGGTAAAAATGATGATGAAACATGGTCAAGTATCACAACTAATCAAGGCTCAGTTTCTCATCTTGATTTTTTAACCCAACAAGAAAAAGACGTATTTAAAACAGCTTTTGAATTGGACCAAAAATGGATTGTGGAATTAGGTGCAGACAGAACACCTCATATTTCACAAGCACAATCAATAAATATATTTATACCTGCAGATATTCATAAAAGGGACTTACACCAAATTCATTTCCAAGCTTGGAAAAAAGGATTGAAGAGCCTTTATTACTGCAGATCTAAATCAATACAAAGAGCGGAAAACGTAAACGATGCAAATTCTACAGATGTAACTGCAAACGTTTACAAATCTAAAAAACAAGAAAATCAACAACCAGAATATGAGGAGTGTTTATCATGTCAGTAGAAAACCTAAAAGATACAAAACAAAAAATTATAGAACCAAAAAAAATGGGTCTATTAGTTGAAAACCCAGTTTATAAACCATTCAGATACCCATGGTGTTATGATGCTTGGTTAACTCAACAAAGAATTCATTGGTTACCAGAGGAAGTTCCACTTGGTGATGACGTCAGAGATTGGCAAAAAAATCTTTCAGAATCAGAAAAAAATTTATTAACTCAAATTTTTAGATTTTTTACTCAAGCAGATGTTGAAGTTAATAATTGTTATTTAAGACATTACACAACTGTATTTAAACCTACAGAAGTTTTAATGATGATGACTGCATTCGCGTCTATGGAAACAGTTCATGTAGCAGCTTATTCACATCTATTAGATACAATTGGAATGCCAGAATCTGAATATTCTGCTTTCATGAAATACAAAGAGATGAAAGATAAATATGATTACATGCAAAACTTTAATGTAAACTCAAAAGAGGATATCGCAAAAACTGTTGCAGTATTTAGTGCCTTTACAGAAGGTCTTCAGTTATTTGCAAGTTTTGCAATTTTATTAAATTTCCCAAGACACAACAAACTCAAAGGAATGGGTCAGATAGTTACTTGGTCGGTAAGAGATGAAACTCTTCATTGTAATTCTATGATTAGAATTTTTAAAGAGTTCATTAAAGAAAACCCTGAGATTTGGACGCCAAAACTTAAAAAAGAACTTTATGAAGCTTGCAGAACTATAATTGAACATGAGGATGCATTTATTGATCTAGCTTTTGAAATGGGTCCAATGCAAGGTTTAACTGCTCAAGAAGTCAAAGATTACATTAGGTTCATTGGTAATAGAAGATTAACTCAGTTAGGTCTTGAGCCAATATATGATGTTCAAAAAAATCCATTAACATGGTTAGACACTATGTTAAATGCAGTAGAGCATATGAACTTCTTTGAAGGTAGAGCCACTGAATATTCAAAAGCATCTACACAAGGTAACTGGATAGACGCTTTCTCCTAGGATTAAGTGATAGTAAGTCCCTGTATAAGTATTTGTAAAACTGATCCTGTATCAGGTCTATGCTATGGATGTGGAAGATCTGATGAAGAGAAAAAAATCTGGAAAGATCCTGAAACAACTGATGATTGGAAGAGCAATAACTTAAAAGAGCTAGAGAATAGACTTTCAGGCTGGCAATTAGAAGGTTTTAAGAAATCATATAAGAATAAGGTCGAAAAGGGTATCTCATTATATAAAGAGAAGTTAAAATCAAATATTTAGTTACTTTTATTTAGTAATCGTATTTGGGTGTGGTCAAATGATCCTTGTATTAGCAATTTCACTTTGATTATATAAATCTTAACTTTACGAGAGGAAAAACAATGAAAAAAACGTTAAATTTGTTACTTAGCGCTATTTTAGTAGTTACATCATTCATTGGTTTGGGAAATATTGCCGTTGCTGACGGTCATGGTTTTCCATCTAAACCAATTGAAGTTGTTACTCACGCCGGTCTAGGTGGAGGAACTGATACAACTGCAAGAATGTTGTTAATTAGAACAAGAAAAAATCTTAAAAATAACGCTTACATCACTCCAAAAAGAGGTGATGCAGGTAACAAGGCAATGGCTTACGTAAAATCGAAGCCTAGAGATGGTCATACAGTACTAGCTATTACGCCAACTCATTTATTTAGAATGGCTAGAGGGCAAGCGGAGCTGACAATTGATGATTTTGTTGGTGTTGCAAGAACTACAGTTGACCCAATTGTAATATTTGTAAATGCAAAAAGTCCTTACAAAACAATTGAAGATTTAATTAAAGCTGGTCAAAAAAAACCAATTAAATATGGTGGTACTAACGTAGGAAGTGTTGATCATATTTCAGGATTAATATTCGCAAGAGAAGCGAAAACAAAAATTGCTTTTGTACCATTCGAAGGTGGTGGAGCGATAATGACTAGTTTAGTAGGAAATCAAATCGAAGCTGCTGGATTAAATCTTGATGAAGGAAAAGATCAATTAGATGCAGGCGAATTGAGAGTACTAGCAGTAATGGCAGATGAAAGAATGTCTGCATTACCAGATACACCAACTCTTAAAGAAAAAGGTATTAATGCGTCTTTTGCTACAGTTAGAGGAGTTGTTGTGCTTAAAGGTACACCACAAAAAACTATTGATACTCTTGAAAAAGGATTCCTTAAAGCAATGAAACATCCAGTTTACCAAAACTATTTACAAGGTGCTGGTTTGGATGCATCAAGTGTTGCAGGAGCTAAAGCTTGGGATGCTGAAATTAAATCTATTTACAAAGAAGCAAGAGCTGCTTTAGTAAGTTTAGGTTTAGCTAAATAATTTCAATTACTTAATGGGGGTTATACAACCCCCATTTAAATCAAAATGATAAAAGATATAAAAATTCTAAGTATTATTATAATTATATCAGTCGCATTATTTGCATACACATTCACATTTGATGAAGTTCCTGAAATTTTAGCTCAGGGAATGCAACCTACAATGATGCCAAGATTAATTTTTTCTTTAATAATTTTTTTATCTATATTTCAGTTAATTCAGAATAAAAATTTAAAGTCTGATAAAAAAGAATTAATTCGAAGAAATGCTTTTGTAACATTTGCTTATACATTATTCATAGTTTTAATAGCAGATAAACTTGGATTTTTAATTTCTATATTTTTGTTCACTTTAGTTACACCTATGTTATGGCAAAGGAAAGATTATATAAAAATCTTTTTTTATTCTTTAACTATATCAGTATTTGTTTTTGTTTTTTTTACACTTGTACTTCAATTAAAATTTCCTCAAGGGATATTAGAGGAATTTATAATTAGGAATTTTTATTAATGGAAATTTTATCAAATATCTCTTTAATCTTAAATCCAACAACATTTGGTTTAATACTAGGATCTACAATTGTTGGAGTATTGATAGGTGCTCTTCCTGGATTAAGTTCAGGAATGGCTATTGCATTGTTATTACCGTTCACAATATATTTAGAACCCAGTCAAGCGATTGCAGCAATGGCTGCATTATATTGTGGTGGTACTTTTGGAGGATCAATCACAGCTATATTAATTAATGCACCTGGCGCCCCACCTGCTGCTGCAACAGCTTTTGATGGTTTTCCAATGGCTCAGAAGGGCCAGGCAGGTAAAGCTTTAGGCATGGCTGCAGTATCTAGCGTAGTTGGTGGAATTATTTCTTTGATTGTCCTAATTATTTTTGCACCAACACTTGCAAGAATTGCATATAAATTTGGACCTCCAGAATATTTTGCATTGGCAATATTTGGATTATCAATGTTAGCTTCTATAAGCTCAAAGTCTCCTGTTAAAAATCTTATAGGAGGTTTGATAGGTTTATTTGTTGCAACAATCGGAGTTCACCTTACAACTGGTATTTCAAGATTTACATTTGGGGTTGCTGAACTTTTTGAAGGGATAAGCTTTGTTCCTGTATTAATTGGTTTATTTGCAATGTCTGAGATATTAGTCCAAGCATCAAAAAGTGAATTACTTTTAGAAAGAATTAAGTTTTCAGCAATAAAACTTCCTTCAATTTCAGAATTTAAGAGTTGTGTTAAAACAATTTTAAGATCATCAGGTATAGGAACTTTTATAGGCATTCTTCCAGCTGAAGGTGGAACAGTTAGCGCAATGATTGGTTATAACGAGGCAAGAAGATGGTCAAAAAATAAAGATAACTTTGGAAAAGGAGAAATAGAAGGTGTTGCAGCTCCAGAGTCTGCTAATAATGCTGCTACCGGTGGTGCAATGATACCAACTCTTGCTTTAGGTATTCCAGGTTCAGCAACTACAGCAGTAATTCTTGGAGGATTTCAAATTCATGGATTAAGAGCTGGACCATATTTGTTTGAACAGCAACCTGACCTGCTTTACACAATTTTTTATGGCATGCTTTTAGCAAACTTTATCTTTTTAATTTTTGGTTTACTTGGAGCTAAAATATTCTCAAGAATTTCTTTAATACCAAGAGGTTATTTATGGCCATCTGTATTTGTATTTTGTCTTGTTGGATCTTATGGATTATCCCAGTCTATGGTAGATGTTTACATAATGCTAATTTCAGGTGTTGTTGGATTTTTCTTAAGACGGTCAGGATTTTCTCCAGCACCAATAATTATGGGAATTGTATTAGGCGAATTAGTGGAAAATTCATTAGCTCAATCAATCATAATATTTGACCAAAATATATTTATGTTTTTTACAAGGCCAATAGTACTTGTATTTTTTACATTAACTTTTTTAAGTTTATTCTACAGACCTATTAAAAATCTAATAATGAAAGGAAAATAATGACTAAAGCTTTTACACCTAATATTAAATCTAAAAGAGGAAAAGACTTAACAAAATACGTTGCTAACTTTGTTCACAAAACAAAATTTAAAAATATTCCAAAAGAAGTTGTTGAGTTAGCAAAAAAACATATTTTGGATGGTTTTGGTTTAGCATTATCAGGCTCTGTTGCAAGAACAGGTAATTACTTATTTGCACATATCAAAAAAAGTTCAGCAAAAGGGAAGGCAACAGTTATTGGTTCAAAAATGAAGGTTCCAACGCACTTTGCAGCTTTGGCAAATGGTGTAGGAATACATTCTGACGATTACGATGATACGCAATTAGCTGTAGCAAAAGATAGGGTTTATGGGTTATTAACACATCCTACTGCACCTTGCTTGCCAAGCGCTTTTGCGGAAGGTGAAGTAAATAAAATTAATGGAAAAGATTTTTTAAACTCATATTTAATTGGTGTAGATGTAGAATGTAAAATATCTGAAGCCATGTCTCCGCGTCATTATCAACATGGTTTTCACTCAACAGCAACCTGTGGAACTTTTGCTTCTGCTTCTGCTGCAGCTAAAATTAGAAAATATGATCATAACAAAATTTTAAGATCTTTAGGGATTGCGGCCTCTCTTAGCGCTGGATTAAGAGAAAATTTTGGAACAATGACGAAACCACTGCACGCAGGTAGAGCGGCAGAGAGTGGAGTGATAGCTTGTGATTTAGTAAGATATGGTTGGTCTTCAACTGATAAAATTTTAGAATCTCCAAGAGGTTTCTTTCAAGCCCATGGAGGTGGATACGATATTAACTCATTAAAAGGTAAACTTGGAAGACCATGGACATTTAAATCTCCAGGTATTTCTATTAAACCACATCCTTGTGGTTCTTTAACCCACCCTGGGATGACAAAGATGTTAGAGTTAATTAAAAAGTATGACATTAAGCCAGAACAAGTGGTTAAAGTTGATGTTGGCACAAACCATAACATGCAAAATGCTTTGATACATCATCGACCAAAAAATGAGTTTCAAGCTAAATTTAGTATGGAGTATTCTATGGCAATACTTTTAATTGATAGAAGAGCATACATTCCTGAATATCAAGATAAAAGAATTAATAAATCTGATGTCCAACAAATGCTTAAAAAAGTGAACTTTTATAAAAACAAAATAGCTGAGGCCGCGGGTTACGACAAAATGACAACTATAATAGATATTTATTTAAAAAATGGCAAAAAGATATCTGGGAGAGGTGATTTTGGAAAAGGTAGTCCAGCAATACCAATGACTTACGACGAAGTTGCAGATAAGTTTCTAGGTTGTACAGAATTTGCTAAATGGCCTTTATCTAAATCTAAAAAAATTATTGAAACAGTAAGGAACTTAGAAAAAGTTAAGGATATTAGAATATTAGGAAAGTTATTATCAAAATAGTTATCTTTGATTTAAAAGCATAACTTTTCGATATTTGCTACCTTTGTATTTAGCTAATGGTCTTATTAATTTATTAGATGAATGTTGTTCCATTATATGAGCCGACCATCCAGTAATTCTTGAAATTACAAATATTGGTGTAAAGAAATCTGTATCAAAACCCATTAGATGATAAGTAGGTCCTGTTGGGTAATCTACGTTTGGATGAATATTCTTTTTACTAATCATTACTCTTTCAACAATATCGTAAATCTTTAAAAACTTTTTATCTTTTTTAATTTTAGCAACCTTTTTGAAATACTCTTTCATGGTTGGAACTCTAGAGTCACCACTTTTATAGACTCTATGACCAAAACCCATCACAACTTCTTTTTTCTTTAATGCATTATTGATCCATTTTAAAGCATTCTCAGGTTTTTTAATTTTATTCATCATATGCATGACCTCTTCATTTGCTCCACCATGTAATGGTCCTTTTAGACTAGCTATAGCACCTGTTATAGCACCATGAATGTCAGATAAACTACTTGTTATAGTTCTAGCTGTAAAAGTTGAAACATTAAAACTGTGCTCTGCGTATAAAATTAAAGATACATCAAAAGCTTTTACAATTTCTTTTTGAGGTACTTTTCCAAAACACATGTAGAAAAAGTTTTCTGCAAAAGTTAATTCTTTTTTTGGTTTAATAATCTTTTTACCTTTTCGAATTCTATAAAACGCTGCTAAAGCAGTTGGAGTTTTGGCTAAAATTCTTAGAGCTTTTCTTGTATTTGCTTCCTGAGAATTATCTGTAGTTTCTTTATCTTCTAATCCCATTACACTAACTGCTGTTCTAGCAACATCCATGGGATGAGACTTTTTTGGCATGTGTTTGATTATTTCGTAAAGATTTTTTGATAAATCTCTATGTCCTCTCTCAATTTTTTCAAATTGTCTTAGCTCAATACTATTTGGTAAATCACCTTTTAAAATAAGATATGCAGCTTCTTCAAATCTACAAAATTCGCACAGATCTTGTACAGCATAACCCCTATAAGTTAATGAGTTAATCTCAGGCATAACTTTAGAAACTTCTGTTTCATCAACAACAATTCCTAATAAACCTTTCTTTACTTCTTCACTCATTATTCATGTCCCTCAGTACTAAAATTATATATTTTTTCGTCTAAAGAGTTGTATTTTTCATACTCAACTAAATCATACAATCTTTTTCTAGTTTGCATCTTATCTATAATATTATTTTGATGTCCATCCGCAAAAATGGCACGTAGACCGTCCTCAACACTTTTCATCGCTAATCTTTGTGTAGTAACCGGATAAATTACAATATTGTAACCAAGCTCCTCTAACTGTTTAAAGTCTAGCAACTTCGATTTACCAAACTCAGTCATATTAGCTAAAAGATAACAATCTAGTGATTTTCTAACTTTTTCAAACTCAGACTCATCTTTTAATGCTTCTGGAAAAACAATTTCTGCACCCGCATCAATATAAGATTTACAGCGATCAATCATTTTATCAATACCTTCTACACTTTTAGCATCAGATCGTGCAATGATTTTAAAATTTTTGTCAGATCTTGCTTTTACACATTCTTTAATTTTTTTTGTCATATCATCTTTTGATATCAATTCTTTATTATCTAGATGACCACATCTTTTCTGTTCTATCTGGTCTTCTAAATGAATTGCTGAAATACCAAAATTTTCAAATGTTTGAACAGTTTCTTTACAAGATTTAAAACCTGTATCGACATCAACAATGGTCGGAAGATTTGTAACACGTGCAATTTGTTTTGATCTGTTACTGACATCATTAAGAGTTGTTAATCCTATATCTGGATAACCCAAATCATTAGACATAACACCTCCAGATACATAAACTCCATCATATCCAATTTCTTGAATAACTTTTGCCGTTAATGGATTGTATGCACCAGGTATTCTTAAAATTTTATTAGATTTAAGTTTATTATCTAAATCAATTCTTTTCTCTTCAGGTTTTTTTTCAACAAAGTGCACTAAAATATTCCTCTTTTATTATTCGATTTTAAATATCTTTTACTTACTTCAATATTTAGTTTTGTTAGTTGATTATTTTTTAATTTTTTTAAATTTTGAACATCTTTTAAAAATCTATCACTTTCTTTTTTTGAAATTATATTTTCTGTTAAAATTTTAAATTTATTTATATAATCTATTCTTTCAAAAGGTCTATTGCCGAAGGGATGAGCATCTGCTCTTTCTAATTCTTCAATTACTTTTTTCCCATTATTTAATGTTACAACAACCCTTGCACCAAAAGATTTCTTTTTTGGATCAGGATCATGATATTTCTTCGTCCATTTTTTATCTTCATGAGTTTTAATAGATCTCCATATTTTAATTGTGCTTTTTTTGTTAGCTCTCTTTTTAGTATAAGACTTTACATGATGCCAATCTGCATCTTCTATAGCTACTGCAAAAATATACATTATGGAGTGATCTAAAGTTTCTCTACTTGCATTCGGATCCATTTTTTGTGGATCGTTAGCTCCAGTTCCTATTACATAATGAGTATGATGGCTTGTATATATATCTATTTTTTTAATTGTATTTAAATTATCAATTTTTTTATTAAGAGCCTTTGCAATATCAATTAATGCTTGAGCTTGATACTCTGCAGAATATTCTTTTGTATATGTTTCAAGAATGGCTTTCTTTTCTTCGTTTTTTTTAGGTAAAGGAACAAAATATTTAGCATTTTTTCCATCTAATATTCTTGCTATTACGCTATCTTCACCTTCGTAAATAGGACTTGGAGCTCCTTCACCTCGCATCGTTCTATCAACAGCTTCAATTGCTAATTTTCCTGCATGTGCTGGAGCATACGCTTTCCAACTTGAAATTTCACCTTTTCTTGATTGTCTTGTTGAAACACTCACATGTAATGCTTGTTGAACAGCTTGATAAATAGTTTCTGTATTTAATTTTAACATAGATCCAATACCAGCAGCAACACTTGGTCCTAAGTGAGCGATATGATCGACTTTGTGTTTATGAAGACATATAGCTTTTACAAGATTAACTTGAACTTCATAAGCAGTTATAATTCCTCTTAATAAATCATTTCCATTTTTTTTTAATTGTTGTGCCACTGCTAAAAGAGCAGGAATATTATCACCAGGATGGCTGTAATCAGCCGCTAGAAATGTATCATGAAAATCTAATTCTCTAACGGCAGTTCCATTTGCCCATGCAGCCCATTCACAATCAAATTTAAGTTTTGAATTTATGCCAAAAAGATTAGCTCCATTTTTTCTAACATGTTTTTTTGCCATTTCTCTTGCAGATATTACAGGTCTTCTATTTAAAGAAGCTATAGCAACAGAAGCGTTATCAATAATCCTGTTAATAACCATTTCTATTGAATTTTTATTTAATTTAGCATTATCACTAGCTATCTCTGCTATTTTCCAAGCAAGCTGTTTCTTCTTTGGAAGATAAATTTTTGATGGATATACTTTAATTGTATGTAATAACAAAATAACTCCTAATTTGTGATTTTGTTTTAATAGTTAAAATAAATTAATCAATATTAAAGATATTGGGATACAATTTTTTCAATACCTACAAAGTCTTTTATTAAGTGATTATGATAAATTTCATCAATACTTTTTTCAGTATATCCATCTTCTAATAAAATCATTGGAATATCTGCCGCTTTAGCGGCATTTGCATCCGACTCACTATCACCAATCATAATTGATTTATTTTTACTACCATCTAAAATTTCTATAATTGTTGTTATATGCCTCGGATCAGGTTTACAATAATCAAAAGTATTATAACCAGCAACATACTCGAAGAAATCATATATCCCAATTTTTTTTAGAAGATCTACTGCAAGATGTTCTGTTTTATTCGTGCATACTGCCATTGATATATTTTCTTTTTTACACCAATTTAAAAAATCTTTTACACCAGGCATCAGAGTACTTTCATTTAAAATATTTTTTCCATAATAAGAAATAAATTCATCTGTCATTTCATTTTTAACTTTCTCATTAATCGAAGTTAATTCTTTTTTGGCCTGGCTCCATATAGATCTACCAATCATTGCCCCAGCTCCTTGACCAACAGTATTTTTAAGTTCATCAAGAGATTTTGTGGGGTATCCAAATTTCTTCATAACATGGTTATGAGCAAGCATTAGATCAGGTGCTGTGTCTACTAACGTACCATCTAAATCAAAAAGAACTGTGAATTTTTGTGTCATTTAAAAAGTATTAATAAGAAATAAATTGTGAATTAATTAAATCAATACCCAGTTATATACAACTATCTAATGAATAGTCAAAATTTACAAAATAAACTTAGAGATAAATTTTTAAAAAAAGGTGTCAAAATGAGGGGGCCTGAGACAGTTTTTTTTTCTAAAGATACTAAAATTGGAAAAAACGTAGAGATAGAACCTTATGTAGTGTTTGCCGACAAAGTGAAAATAGGAAACAATGTAAAAATTTTATCTTTCTCTCATCTTGAGGGTGTTAAAATAGATAATGATGTAAGTGTAGGCCCATATGCACGTTTAAGACCTGGAACAAAAATAAAATCTGGATCAAAAATTGGAAATTTTGTTGAGGTAAAAAAATCTACAATAAATAAAAATTCTAAAGTTAATCATTTATCATATATTGGAGATGCACTAGTGGGGAAGGAAGTTAATATTGGAGCTGGAACAATAACTTGTAATTATGATGGAAGAAAAAAAAGTAAAACAAATATTAAGGATAAAGTATTTGTAGGTTCAAATACATCTTTGGTAGCACCAGTTACTTTGAATGAAAAAAGTGTCATAGGTGCAGGTTCAGTAATTACTAAAAATGTAAGCAAAGGCTCATTGGCATTAACAAGATCAAACCAAAAAGAAAAGAAAAATTACAAAAGGAAATAATAAGTAATGTGTGGAATAGTTGGAATTACAAGTTCTAAAGAGGTTACTCCCAGAATTATAAGTTCATTAAAAAAACTTGAGTATAGAGGCTATGACTCTGCAGGTTTAGCAACTCTTTCAAATGGAAATATAAATGAGGTAAAATGTGAGGGTAGAGTAGACGCGTTAGAGAAAAACATTATACAAACTAAAATATCTGGCTCTATTGGTATCGGACATGTTAGGTGGGCAACTCATGGAAAACCTAGTTCAATAAATGCACATCCTCATTCATCAGAAGATGTATCTGTCGTTCATAATGGTATAATTGAAAATTCAACTATTCTAAAAAAGTTATTAGAAAATAAAGGTTATAGGTTTAAATCTCAAACAGACACAGAAGTAATAGTTCATTTGGTAACAGATTATTTAAAAAAAAATAACCTTAAAAATACAATTATAAAAGTTTTAAAAAAATTACATGGTAGTTTTGCGCTAGGAATAATATTTAAAGACCAACCAGACTTAATAGTGGGGGCTAGAAGAGGCTCTCCTCTTGCAGTTGGTTATGGTCCAAATGAACACTATCTTGGTTCAGACTCTTATGCATTAAAGTCAATGACTAATAAAATTTCATATTTAAATGATGGAGAATTTTGCATATTAAAAAAAGATCAAGTCGAATTTTTTGATGCTGATGGAACCAAAGTAAACAAAAAAATTTTAAATCTTTCTAAAGATGATCAAAATTATGAAAAAGGAGATTACAAATATTATATGGCTAAAGAAATAGATGAGCAGCCAACCACATTAAAAAATTGTGTTAATGAGTACATTGACAAACATAATAAAGAGATAAATATTTATAATTTTCCTTGGAAAATAAGTGAAATTTCATCTGTAGTTTTGATTGGATGTGGAACAGCATATCACTCATGCCTTGTGGCGAAATATTGGTTTGAGCAAAATACAAGCCTAGATGTTAGTGTTGATATAGCTTCAGAGTTTAGATATCGAAAAATTAAATTTAAAAAAGATTGTCTATATATTTTTGTTTCTCAATCTGGAGAGACCGCAGATACATTTGCAGCATTAGATATGTGTAAAAAGAATAATGTTAAAACATGTGCAGTAGTAAATGTTGTTGAAAGTTCAATTGCAAGAGACGCCGATCTAGTTTTGCCCATCCATTGTGGTCCTGAAGTCGGTGTTGCATCAACAAAAGCTTTCTTAGGACAAATGTTAGTTCTTTATTTATTATGTACTAAGCTTTCTTATCAACAAAAATCAATTGATAAAAAGGATTATCAAAAAAAGATAAAAGATTTACTTTCTTTATCTAAATCTGCAAAAAATACATTGAATATTGAAAATAAAATTCAAACTCTTGGAAAAGATTTTGCTAATTCTAAAGGATCAATGTTTCTAGGTAGAGGGTATTCATATCCAATAGCACTTGAAGGTGCCTTAAAACTAAAAGAACTTGCTTATGTTCACGCTGAAGGTTATCCAGCTGGTGAAATGAAACATGGCCCCCTTGCACTTATAGAAGAAGGTATGCCAGTAGTAGTAATTGCTCCAAGAGATGAGCATTACAAAAAAACTATTTCAAATATGCAAGAAGTTATATCTAGAGGTGCAAAAGTTTTATTAATAACAAACAAAAGTACTGATGAAATTTATTCAGAAAATATTTGGGAACAAATAGAAGTTGATGCTATATCTGATGAACTCATTCCTTTTTTGACCACTATACCTTTGCAAAAGTTAGCTTATTACTCTGCATTAGATAAAGGATATGATATAGATAAACCACGAAACTTAGCTAAATCTGTCACTGTTGAATAAATAATAAAGTCTGTTAAAACAATTCTGAGTTGAAATGAAAAATTGGAAAATAAATAGCTGGAGAAAATATCCCGTAAAACATATTCCTCAATATGATGATGAAAAGGAATTGGAAATGGTTTTAAGTAAATTGAAAACCTTTCCTCCACTAGTTTTTGCGGGTGAAACAAGACATTTAAAAGATCAGTTAGCAATGGTAAATGATGGAAAAGCGTTTCTATTGCAAGGTGGTGACTGTGCAGAGAGTTTTGCGGAATTTCATCCTGACAATATAAGAGATACTTTTAAGGTTATTCTTCAAATGGCATTAGTGATGACTTACTCAGCATCTTTACCAATTGTAAAACTTGGAAGAATTGCTGGACAATTTTCAAAACCAAGAAGTGCATCAACTGAAAAACAAGGTGATAAAGAGCTTCCAAGTTATTTGGGAGATAATATAAATGCAATAGATTTTAATGAAAAAGCTAGAAGACCTGATCCGAAAAGAATGTTCAAGGCTTATTCTCAGTCTGCTTCAACTTTAAATTTGTTAAGAGCTTTTTCAAAAGGTGGTTTTGCTGACTTAAATAAGGTTCATTTATGGAATTTAGATTATATTAAGAAAAGTCCACAAGCTAAAAAATTTAAAGAGTTAGAAGATAAAATAGCAGATGCATTAGCTTTTATGGATGCTTGTGGAATTACATCTGATTTTAATAATAGATTATATACTGTAAATTTTTGGACTTCACATGAAGCTTTACACTTACCTTTTGAAGAAAGCATGACAAGAGTAGACTCAACCACGGGTGAATATCATGATACCTCAGCACACTTTGTATGGATAGGAGATAGAACAAGACAATTAGATGGAGGACATGTTGAGTTTTGTAAAGGAATAGAAAATCCAATTGGAATCAAGTGTGGTCCAACATCAAAACCAGATGAGATTGCAAAAATATGTGAGGTTATAAATCCTAAAAATGAAAAAGGAAAAATAACTTTAATCTCAAGATTTGGCCATCAAAACGTTGAAAAATTCTTACCAAAATTAATCAGAGGAATAAAAAAAGAAGGATTAAATGTTGTATGGTCGTGTGATCCTATGCATGGCAATACAATTAAATCAACTACTGGTTTTAAAACAAGACCTTTTAATGATGTTGTAAGTGAAGTTAAAAATGTATTTGCAGTTCATCAAGCAGAAGGTTCTTATGCAGGAGGTCTTCATGTTGAAATGACAGGGCAAGATGTGACAGAGTGTACAGGTGGAGCAAAAAAAATATCTGATGCAGATTTATCAAGTAGATATCATACACATTGTGATCCAAGATTGAACTCTGATCAAGCTATAGAATTAGCATTTTTAATTTCAGATGAGATAAAAAAGAATAGTTTGTATTCTAAATCTGCAATAAAAGCGGCATCTTAACAGTTTAAAAATAAATTTTTTTTCTTATATTTAGATCATGACTCCTAAAGAAAAAGTAAATCATATTAAAAAATGGATTTCAGATTATATAAATTCTATGCCAAAAAAAGCTCAATCATTAGTGATTGGTATTTCTGGTGGAATAGACTCTTCTGTTTCAAGTACATTAAGTGCAATGACAGGTTTAAAAACAATTGTTTTATCAATGCCTATTAAACAAAAAACTGCACAACACGATCTAAGTTTGGCACATCAAGAATGGTTAAAGAAGAATTTTAGTAATGTAGAGGGGCACACATTAGAATTAGATAGTTTATTCAAAACATTTGAAGGAACATTGAACAATTTTGGTAGTGAACACGGGATGGCAAACTCTAGAGCAAGATTAAGAATGACAACACTTTATCAAGTAGCTGCCGCAAACAATGGAATAGTTGTTGGAACAGGAAATAAAGTAGAAGATTTTGGAGTTGGTTTTTATACAAAATATGGTGATGGTGGAGTAGATATTTCTCCAATAGCAGATTGTAATAAAACTGAGGTATGGGAACTTGGTAAAGAACTTGGAATTTTAAAGGAGATAATTGATGCTCCTCCTACAGATGGTTTATGGGATGATGGTCGTACTGATGAAGGACAGCTTGGTTTGTCATATAAAGAATTAGAAGAAGCAATGGATAATGAAAATTCAGTAAATAGAGATAAGTATAATTCAATTCGAAGTACAAATTTGCATAAAATGGAACCTATTCCAGTATGCAAAATTCCTAATTAATCAAATAGATTCACAAATCCACAATTTAAGTATATTCCTAGTTGTATGGCTAAAGATATTTTTTTAACTAATAGTCTTGGTGGGAAGAAAGAAAAATTTATACCAAAAAACGATAAATCCATAGGTATGTATGTTTGTGGCCCTACTGTTTATGATGATCCACATATTGGCAATGCTAGACCATTAGTTGTCTTTGATATTCTTTATAAAATTCTAAAAAATAAATATGGATCAGAATCTGTAAAATATATAAGAAATATAACAGACATAGATGACAAAATAATTAAAGCATCTAATGATCAAAATATTTCTATAAACGATTTAACTTCAAAAATTACTAAAAATTTTCATAAGGATTGTAACTACTTAAAATGTGAAACACCAAACAGTGAACCAAAGGCAACAGAAAATATAAAACAAATGATTGAAATGATCACTGAACTAGAAAAAAAAGGATTTGCATACTTAAAAGATAAACATGTTTACTTTGAAGTTAAAAAATTTAGTGATTATGGAAAACTATCTAATAAAAAATTAGATGAATTAATAGCTGGTTCGCGTGTAGAGGTTTCAGAAATAAAAAAAAATCCTGAAGATTTTGTATTATGGAAACCATCCACAGATGAAGAGCCATCATGGGACTCTCCTTGGGGCAAAGGTAGACCAGGTTGGCATTTAGAATGTTCGGTTATGTCTAAAAGATATTTGGGGAAAGAATTTGATATTCACGGTGGTGGTAGGGATTTGATCTTTCCTCATCATGAAAACGAGATAGCTCAATCAAGATGTGCAAATGAGACAAATTCGTTTGCAAATTATTGGGTTCATAATGGATTTATAACTCTTTCTAATGAAAAAATGGCAAAATCTCAGGGAAACATTTTAAAAATAAAAGATTTTAAAAATAAATATAATGGCCAAATTTTAAGATTAGCATTAATAAGTTCTCACTATAGACAAGGATTAGATTGGAATGAAAAATTAATATCAGAATGTGAAAAGACTTTAAGTAAATGGTATTCAGTTTATTCTGATGTTCATAAAAGTACAATATTACCAGATGAATTATTAGATCCTTTATATGACGATTTAAATACTCCTGGCTATATTGCTAATTTACATTCTTTATATAGTAAAGCTTCAACTGGAACCAACGATGATAAAGCAACTTTTGTAAAGGCTTGCAACTTTATAGGTCTATTAACTGATACTCCAGAAGAGTGGCTACAAACAAAAAAAAATACAATTTCTCTTTCAGAAGATGAAATATACTCAAAAATAGTTGAGAGAAATAAAGCAAGAGATGAGAAAAATTATGAATTAGCTGATAAAATTAGAAAAGATCTTTTAGACAAGGGTATTTTAATTGAAGATAAAGATGGTACAACCTCGTGGAAATTAAAATGAATAAAGAGAAAATCTATATATTTGATACAACCCTCAGAGATGGGGCACAAACCCAAGGAGTAGATTTTTCATTAAATGAAAAAGAAAAAATCGCCAAATCTTTGGATAATTTGGGAGTTGATTATATAGAGGGAGGTTGGCCAGGAGCAAATCCAACTGATACAGAATTTTTTAATAAGGATCAGAATTTTAAAAATTCAAACCTTACAGCTTTTGGTATGACCAAAAAATCAGAGCATAGTGCAAAAAACGACCCTATGTTGTCATCTTTGATTAATTCAAAGAGTTCATCTGTTTGTTTATTTGGTAAAAGCTGGGATTTTCATGTTGATGTAGCCTTAGGTATTTCAAATGATCAAAATTTAGAAAATATAAGTGAGAGCGCAAAGCATATAGTTAATTCAGGTAAAGAATTTATGTTTGATGCTGAACATTTTTTTGACGGTTATAAATCAAATCCTGAATATGCAATATCATGTTTAAAAGCTGCATATGATAATGGTGCAAGATGGATTGTTTTATGTGATACTAATGGAGGAACATTACCTCACGAAATATCTAAAATTGTCAAAGAAGTTACAAAACATATACCTGGTAAAAATCTTGGAATTCATGCTCACAATGACACTGAAAATGCAGTTGCTAATAGTTTAGTTGCTGTACAAGCAGGAGTTAGACAAGTTCAGGGTACTATAAATGGACTTGGAGAAAGATGTGGTAATGCAAATTTAATGTCTTTGATTCCAACTTTCTTTTTAAAAAAAGACTTTTCAGACAAATATGAAATTAATATCAAACCAGAAAACATTAAAAATTTAACGCAATGCTCAAGATTATTAGATGAAATATTGAATAGAAAACCAAACAAACATTTACCTTATGTTGGCGCTTCTGCATTTTCACACAAAGGTGGAATGCATGTATCAGCTGTACAAAAGGATCCAAAAACTTATGAACATATTAATCCTGATGAAGTAGGAAATGCTAGAAATATTGTTGTTTCTGATCAATCGGGACAGTCAAACATAATGTCTAGATTAAATGCAATTGGTATTGATATTAAAAAAGATGACCCAAAAATTAAAAAACTTCTACATGAAGTAAAGGATAGGGAGTTCATAGGATATAGTTACGATGGAGCTGATGCATCTTTTGAACTTTTAGCTAGAAGATTGATAGGAGAAATACCAAGATATATTTCAATTAATGAATATGATGTTTCTGTTAAGAAAGACTCTACTGGAGAAGTAATTTCCTTTGCAAAAGCAAAACTTGAGGTGGATGGTCATGAAATATTATGTGAAGGTGAAGGTAATGGACCTGTCAATGCTTTAGATAATGCAATTAGAAAAAATGTAAATAAACTTGAAAAATACTCTGAATACTTAAAAGATCTAAAATTAGTTGATTACAAAGTTAGAATATTAAATACAGGAACTGGAGCTGTTACTAGAGTTTCAATAGAAAGTGCAGACTCAAAGCATGATAATTGGTTTACAATAGGGGTTTCTCCAAACATTATTGATGCATCTTTTAAAGCGCTAGTTGATAGTTTGGATTATAAGCTATTTAAGGATAATGCTCCAGCAAGTACTTGATGTCATTTAAGAATATAACTTTCATTTTACACAAACCTCAATTATCAGAAAATATAGGAGCCTGTGCTAGAGCTTTAAAAAACTTCAATTTTACCAACCTATTAATTGTTAATCCAAAACCATCATTTCCAAATGACAAAATTATTGCAACATCTGTAGGTGCAAAAGATATTGTTAAAAAAGCAAAAGTATATGAAAATTTAGAAACATCACTAAGCAATTTGGATATATTGGTTGCAACATCTGCAAGATTTAGAAATAAAAATATTAAACATATATCAATAGCTGATCTTAATAAGATTAATTACAAAAAAAAAGTTGGTTTTCTTTTTGGATCTGAAGCATCTGGATTGTCAAATAATGAAATTAGTTATGCTGATTATACTTTACAAATCCCAAGTAATAAAAATTTTAGATCTTTAAATTTGTCTCATAGTCTAATTATAGTAGCACAAATAGTAAGTGGACTAATTTCAAATAAAAAATTTATTTTTGAAAAATCAAAAAAAATTAAAAGTGCAAATAAGACTGATATTCAAAAAATGTTAAATTTATGTATTAATAATTTAGAGAATAAGAATTTTTTTCACCCACCTGAAAAAAAACCAATCATGATGGAAAATTTAAGAAGTATTTTCTATAAACTCAATCTTTCAGAAAAAGAAACTCGTATTTTATCGAGTGTATTTGCTGGTTTAAGTAAGGAAAAGGTTGATTGACAAAACATAACTTAGGCTTATAAAGCCCTCTATCAATGACAAAAAGATTAAACTCTAAACATAAAGTAGATAGAAGGTTAAAAGTAAACTTATGGGGTAGACCAAAAAGCCCTTTTAATACAAGAGCCTATCCTCCAGGACAACATGGACAAACAAAAGCCGGAAAACCTTCAGATTATGGAATTCAGCTTCAGGCAAAACAAAAATTAAAGTCTTATTACGGTAACATGAATGAAAGACAGTTTAGAAATGTTTACAAGAAAGCAATTATGAAAAAAGGTGATACTGCTGAAAATCTAATTGGGTTATTAGAGAGAAGATTAGATGCTGTGATCTATAGATCAAAATTATCTAATACAATTTTTTCATCTAGACAGTTGATCAACCACGGTCATGTTAAAGTAAATGGAAAAAAAGTTAATATAGCAAGCTATCAAGTTAAAGAAGAGGACACGATAGAGATAAGAGATAAATCAAAACAACTAGCCTTAATTGATATTGCTCTTGCTAATAAAGAAAGAGAAGTCCCTGAATATTTACAATTAGATGAAAAGAATAAAAAAGTTAAATTCGTTAGAGTTCCATCCTTTGAGGAAGTTCCTTATCCGGTTGTAATGGAACCAAATCTTGTTATCGAATATTATTCTAGATAAGCTTTTTGATTAAAAGAACTTCCAAATCCCATATAGACAAAATTTTATCTGAAAAAAAAAATTGGAATATTTTAGATATTGGTTGTGGTTTTAATCCAAACCAATACGCAACAACTATTTGTGATGTATTAGATTTAAAGGAACAGTATTCAGATAAAAAATTTGTTAAACTTGATAACGAGAATCTTCCCTTTGCTGATAACGAATTTGATTTTGTTATAGCATCTCACGTATTAGAGCATGTAAAAGATCCTACTAAATTTTTGAACGAAATTTCTAGGGTTGCAAACCAGGGATATATAGAGGTACCTACTAAACTAGAGGACAATTTAGTTTTTGAAAATAAAAAAGCACATTTATGGCACTTAACCTTTGATGATGTAAATCAGGTTATTAATATATCAAAAAAAATTCAATTTTTTGAACCAATTTTGGCAGTAAGCTCTATAAAAAAGTTAAATAATTATTTTAGAGATAGTTTACTTTTAGAATTACACTGGGAAAATACTATCGAATTTAAATTAAATGAAAATAATAAAAAATATGAAAATATATCTATTCTAAGCCTTTTTAAAAAATATTTTTCAAAAAAATTAAGAATGTTGTTGAAAAAATAATTAATTTTTTAATTTAAAATTAATTCCTTTAGACTCAAAAAGTTTTGCTAGTTCGCCGTTCTCATACATTTCTTTTACGATATCACATCCACCAATAAACTCATTTTTAACATATAATTGAGGAATGGTTGGCCAATCACTAAATACTTTTATTCCTTCTCTAAGCTTTTGATCTGCTAAAACATTTACACCTTTAAAATTTACCTCAAGAACTTTTAAAATGTTTGAAGTTGCCATTGAAAATCCACACTGTGGTGCATCAGGTGTACCTTTCATAAAAAGACACACATCGTTATTTTCAATTTCACTTTTTATTAAATCATTTGTTTCTTGTTCCATTTAAATTTCCTTTGTTTTAATTGCTAAAGCGTGAAGCTCATTTCCCATTTTACCTTTTAAAGAATTATACACCATTTTGTGTTGTTCTATTTTACTCTTACCAGAAAATTCAGATGATGTCACTGTAGCAGAATAGTGATTTCCATCACCTGCTAAATCTTGAATTTCAACTTTTGCGTCAGGTAATCCTTCTTTAATTAAAATCTCAATTTCTTTTAAATCCATTGACATTAGCTATCCATATACTTCTTTAGCCAATATTTATGTGCATCTGCTAATTCTTCAATAGGTAAATTGATATCATCATTATATTTAATGGAATTGCCATTTATTATTCCCAAATCGTCAAAATGTACTGAATAATTGTTTAAAATCTCGTTTACTTTCTTCAAACTAGCTTTAGGTATTTCGATAATATAACGAGCCTGATCTTCTCCAAAGAAATATTCATATTTATTTGTTAAACCTTTAAGTGAATTAATTTTTATTCCCTTTTTTCCTTTAATACACATTTTTGATACTGCTGTTAAAATTCCACCTAATGATACATCATGGCAACTCACAATAAGATTTTTTCTAGATAAATCTAATACAGTTTCACCAATGTTTTTTTCATTAAATAAATTAACAGTTGGTGGAGGACCTTTTTTTTCATTTAAAAGCTCTCTTGCAAAAACACTTTGATCTAAATGTCCTTCAGTTTTACCAATTACATAAACTAAGTTTCCTTCGGTTTTAAAATCCATAGTAAGCATTTGCTGATAGTCAGAGATTAAACCAACACCTCCAATTGTAGGCGTAGGCTTTATACCTCTATCTTTTGTCTCATTATAAAATGAAACATTCCCAGATACGACTGGAAAATCTAAATACTTACTTGCTTCTGTTATTCCCTCAATACATTCTACGAATTCACCCATATTTTTTTCTTTTTCAGGGTTCCCAAAGTTTAAACAATTAGTAATAGCAATAGGTTTAGCGCCTACTGAAATAAGATTTCTATAACTTTCACAAACTATTTGTTTTCCTCCAGTTAATGGATGTGAAAAACAATATAATGCAGACGAGTCTACCGATGCAGCAACAGCTTTATTAGTTCCATGAACTCTTACAACTCCAGCATCGCCTCCTGGTTTTTGAATTGTGTCACCCATTACTGTATGGTCGTATTGATCCCATATCCATTTTTTATCTGAAATATTTGAATTACTTAAAATCTTCTTAAGACAATTTGATAATTTTAGGGATTTAAATTCATCTTTATCAAATTTTAATTTTTGTGGTAATTTAGTTTTTTTCCATGGACGATCATAAATTGGAGCATTTTCAGCAAGAAGATTAATTGGTATTTCAGCAACTTTTTTATTATCAAATATTAATTCTATTTTTTTTGAATTAGTTGTTTTACCTATAATTGCGAAATCTAGGTTCCATTTATCAAATATTTTCTTCGCGTGTTCTTCTTTTCCCTTTTCAAGAACTATAAGCATTCTCTCTTGACTTTCAGACAGCATTATTTCGTATGGAGTCATTTTTTCTTCCCTGCAAGGAACCTCACTAAGATTTAATTCAATTCCAAGGTTTCCTTTTGATGCCATTTCAACACTTGAAGATGTTAATCCTGCTGCACCCATATCTTGAATTGCAATGATTGAATTATCAGCCATTAATTCAAGGCATGCCTCAAGTAATAATTTTTCAGTAAATGGGTCTCCAACTTGAACAGTTGGTTTTTTTTCTTCAATTCTGTCATCGAAAGTTGCTGAAGCCATACTGGCACCATGAATTCCATCTCTTCCAGTTTTTGAACCCACATATATTACTGGTTTATCTAAACCAGCAGCTTTTGAATAAAAAATCTTATTTTTGTTTACTAAGCCAACTGTCATGGCATTTACTAAAATATTTCCATTGTAAGACTCATCAAAAGTTGTTTGACCAGCAATTGTTGGAACTCCAATACAATTTCCATATCCACCTATGCCTTTAACAACTCCTCTTAATAAGTTTCTTGTTTTTTTATGTTGGGGTGAACCAAAATGAATTGAATTTAGGTTTGCTATTGGTCTTGCTCCCATTGTAAATACATCTCGCATGATCCCACCAACTCCGGTAGCTGCACCTTGATAAGGTTCAATAAATGAAGGATGATTGTGACTTTCAATTTTAAATACAATTGCATCATCATCTCCAATATCAATAACTCCAGCATTTTCTCCAGGTCCTTGAATGACCTGTTTTCCTTTAGTGTGCATTTTTCTTAAATGTTTTCTAGATGACTTGTAGGAACAATGTTCATTCCACATTGCAGAAAATATTGCAAGCTCAGTTAAATTAGGTGTTCTTTTAAGAAGTTCACATATTTTAGAAAATTCTTCTTTTTTTAACCCGTGGTCTATTGCAACTGCTTCTGTAACTTCCATTATTTAAAATTATCTAAAATATTTTTGAAAAATAATGAACCATCTTCACCTGATAAATATTTGTCTATCATTCTTTCAGGATGTGGCATCATTCCAAGAACATTTTTATTATTATTAAAAATTCCAGCTATATTTTTAATTGCTCCGTTTGGATTAGTTGTTTCATTTTCTGTGCCATCTTTTCCACAATACGTTACAGCTATTTGATTGTTATCTTCCAATGATTTCAATTCATCATCACTACAAAAGTAATTTCCTTCATTATGGGCAATATGAAGTTCTAAAACATCTTTTTTCAAATCTTTAAAATATTTATTTTGTTTATCTTTAACTTTTACATAAACATTGCTGCATATAAAATTTAGAAACTTATTTTGTTGCAAAATTCCATTTAGTAGGCCAGTTTCAGTTAAGATTTGAAATCCATTACAAATACCTAATACTAGACCTCCAGAATTAGCAAAATCAATCACTGATTTTATAATTTTTGATTTAGAAGCAATGCTTCCACATCTTAAGTAATCACCATAAGAAAAGCCACCTGGTAATACTATTAAATCTGATTTTGGAATAGATTGATCATTGTGCCAAACCATTTGATTTTTAAAACCAAATTTTTTTAAAGCTACATCCATGTCTCTATCACAATTTGATCCTGGAAAAATAATGACTGATGATTTCATTTATTAAACTATTTTGTAATCCTCAATAACAAGATTAGCCAATAGCTTTTTACACATGTCATCTACTAAAGACTTTGCTTTTTTTTCATCTTTCTCTTTAACTTCAATTTCAAAATATTTACCTTGTCTTACA
>CACKCQ010000006.1 GCA_902598655.1 uncultured Pelagibacteraceae bacterium | reverse complement strand
TAAAATTCAAGTTAATATTTCTTATATTTTAATTGAAAAAAACAAAAATATTTTAGAAAACGAAATATCAAAACAAATTATTTATAATAATATAAACGATAAATTTGAATTATCTCAATATGAAGAAAATGTAATAAATAACTTAGCAAATAATATATCTTCTGAAATACTTATGTCTGTTAATACTTTGAGCAAATGATCATAAAAAGTTTTGAGCTTGAAAAAGTTAATATTTCTCAATTTAAGCTATTTTTAATTTATGGTAAGAACGAAGGCTTGCAAAACCAGATAGTTAACAGCCATTTTACTAACAACTTTGATGGCCAAGTGGACAAATATGACGAAAATCAATTTATAATTAACTTTGAAACTATAACTACAGGGTTAATGAATAGATCGTTTTTTGAAAATAAAAAAATTTTAATTATTTCAAGAGCAACAGATAAAGTTATCAATTTAATAGAAGAAATATCAAATAAAGATTTTTTAGATGTAAAAATAATTTTAAAAAGTGGCTTGCTCGAAAAAAAATCTAAATTAAGGAGTTTTTTTGAAAAAGGAAAGTTTACAGTAACAATTCCAACCTACGAAGATAATGATAAAAGTCTTTTATCAATTGTTACTAATTTTCTAAATGAACATAAAATTCAAATCTCAAGAGAAGCTATAAATTTGATAATTAATAGATCGAGTGGAGATAGACAAAATTTAAAACAAGAGCTTGATAAAATTTTAAATTATTCAATCACAAATAAAAAAATTAGTTACGAAAATATTGAAAAATTAAGTAATTTATCTGAAAATTATGACGTAAATGAATTGGTTAATAGTTATCTTGCAAAAAATACTAGAAATGTTGCAAAAATTTTTAATGAAAACAATTATTCAAATGAAGACTGTATATTAATATTAAGAACTCTCTTAAATAAATCTAAGAAATTGATGAACATAATAGAAAGATATAAAGAAGCAAATAATCTAGATCAGGTAATTTCTACTACAAAACCTCCAATATTTTGGAAAGATAAAGAAATTGTTAAAATTCAAGTAAAATCTTGGAAATTAGATGATCTCAAGATTAAGATATACCATTTAAATGATATTGAGGCCACGATTAAGACTAACACAAATAATTCACTTGATATATTAACAGATTTCTTTGTTAATTATTAATAGTTTTTCTTTATAATATTTATTAATCTATCTAACTGATCATAACCCTTATAAGCAAAAGTAATAGTACCAGTGTTGTTTTTTTTATTATTTAAAATTACTCTCATGCCAATTTTTTCAGTCAAATCATTTTCTGTTGCAATCACATTTGTATCCTTGGGTTTATAATTCGATTTTGATCCACTCTTTAAAATTCTTACTAAGTTTTCTGTTTGCCTTACTGAAAGTTTTTTTTTAATAATTTTTTCAGCTAAAAAGAGTGAATTTTCTAAACCAATCAAGATTTTAGCATGACCTTGTGATATTTTGTTATTTCGAATCAAATCAATCAGCTTTTCAGGCAGAGACAATAACCTAATAGAATTTGAAATATGTGATCTACTCTTACCAATAAATTTAGAAACTTTGTCTTGGTCATACCCAAATCTTTCGATAAGTTTTTTGTAACTTTCTGCTTCTTCAATAGAATTAAGGTCCTTCCTTTGAACATTCTCAATAATTGCAAGCTCTAAAGATTTTAAATTATCTGCTTCAATAACTATTACAGGAACATCGTGTAGTCCAGCTGATTGCGCTGCTTGCCATCTTCTTTCACCAGCTATTAATTCATATTTATTATCTTGATCTTCTGATTTTCTAACAATCAAAGGCTGAATAATTCCTCTTTCTTTTATTGAATTTGTTAATTCTTCTAAGGATTCTTTTTCAAATAATTTTCTTGGTTGATTTTTGTTAGGGATTATAGAACTAATTGATATATTGTCTCTGGATTTTTTTATATCACTATCTCCTATTAAGGAGGATAGACCTCTTCCAAGTCCTTTCTTATTTTTAAAAGGATTAATCATGCTGCACTTTCCACTTGTTTATCTTGCTCTAAAAATTCCTCTGTAAATTTAAAATATGCTTTGCTACCTGGACAAATCTTATCATATAATAATACTGGGATACCATAAGACGGGGCCTCTGAGAGCCTTACGTTTCTTGGAACTGCAGTAGCGTATACTTTTTCCTTGAAGTAATTTCTTGCTTCTATCTCAACTTGTCCTGATAGCTTATTTCTCTTATCAAACATTGTGAGAAGTATCCCCCTTATCTCTAGTGAAGGATTTAAATTAGATTTAATTCTGTCGATTGTTTTCATCAGCTGAGTTAAGCCCTCCAATGCAAAAAATTCTGTCTGTAGTGGCACCACTAAAGCGTCCGAAGCCACCAACGCCATAATTGTAAGCAAACTAAGAGATGGTGGACAGTCAATAAGGATATAATCATATGATGCTCTAGAATCATTTAAAATAGGGCTTAATTCGTCTTTTAATTTAAAGGCTCTACGGCTATCTCCAGCTGTCTCTACCTCGAGACCTGATAAATCTACATTAGACGTGACTAAATTCAGGTTATCAAAACTTGTTTTTTGTATCACATCTGAAATTTTCTTGTTACCGTTAAGGACACTATAAATTGTTGCCTCTGAATTTGTAGTATTTGATAATCCAAGCCCAGTTGTTGCGTTGCCTTGAGGATCGAGGTCAATTACAAGAATTTTTTTCCCTTTCATTGACAGCCCGGCTGCAAGATTAATAACTGTAGTTGTCTTACCTACTCCTCCTTTTTGATTTATTACTGAAATAATTTTTTTGTCCATTTTTTTCAACTATTTATTTTATCATTTACTTTTTTTATTCTGAAATTTTTTTTTTGAGTTTAATTAATGATTTCATTTCCAAAAATTTTGCTCTATCTTTCTTTTTTTTCCAAATTAGAAATTTTAACAATCGTTGACTCATCATTTGTTAAACTTTTTTTTTCTTCGTAGTCAAATTTCCATGTTTCAAAAGCATCATCTAATATTTTTTTTCTGCTTTTGCCTAAAAATAAAATAATATACTTAAAATATTTAAAATTATTTTTTGCGATCTTGAAAATTTTAGGCAAAGGTTTAAAGGCTCTTGAAATAATTACGTCGGTTCGTAAATTTTTTTCGTCAAAAATATTTTTTTGATGAATTTCTGAGTTTAAATTAAATTTTTTTATCATTTTTTTTAAAAAAATACTCTTGTGATAGCTTTTTTCGTAGAAAATTACCTTAAATAGCGGTTTTTTCGGTTTCATCAAAATACCTAAAACTATACCAGGTAAGCCTGCACCTGACCCAAGGTCTGTACATATATTAATATCATTTTTGTCAATAAAATCAATAGTTTGTGCACTATCGCTAATATGCCTTGAATTTATTGATTTTTCTGTGCTTTTACTGATTAAATTTATACTTCTATTTCTAAGGATAATCTCTGTTGAATAATCCTCAAGTTCTTTAAGTGTTTCACGTGAAACATTTGAAAGTTTAAAATTATCAGTTTTTATAATATTCGAATCAATCAAGCTATATGCTTAATAGTCTTTCTTTTAAGATGAGACAACAAAATATATACTGCAGCAGGAGTAATTCCATCAATTCTAAGTGCCTGACCCATTGTTTTAGGTCTAATTTTCTTGAATTTTGACTTTACCTCATTAGATAGTCCAGAAAAATTATCATAATTAATATTATTTGGAATTATTAAATTTTCATCTCTCTTAAATGCTAATATATCTGCTTTTTGTTTTTTTAAGTATCCTTTATAATGTGAATTAATTTCTAATTGCTCATCAATTTCACGTGAAATGTACTTAATTTCAGGCCAAATTTCTCTTATTTTATCCATATTTACGGATTTTTGTCCTAATAATTGGTTTGCAGACCTATTTATTCCGTCTTTCGCTATATTAACGCCAAATTTTTGAGCTTTTGAGGGAGTAATCTTTAATTTTTCCATTTTAAACTGAATTTTTGATAATTTATTATATTTTTCCCTAAATAATCTCTCTCTTTTTTTGTTTACAATTCCTATTTTTATACCTTTATTTGTTAATCTCATATCTGCATTATCTGATCTTAATGAAAGTCTGTATTCGGCTCTTGATGTGAACATTCTATAAGGTTCTGCTACACCTTTGGTTACGAGGTCATCTATCATAACACCTATGTACGCCTCTGATCTATCCAAAATAAACGGTTCTTCGCCTTTAAAAGCTAAGGCAGCATTTATCCCAGCTATCAATCCTTGAGCTGCCGCCTCTTCATATCCTGTTGTCCCATTTATTTGACCTGCAAGATAAAGATTTTTTATCTTTTTTGTCTCTAATGTTAAAAAAAGTTCCCTTGGGTCAACAAAATCGTATTCAATAGCGTATCCAGGCCTTATAATTTTAACATTTTCTAAACCATTGATTTTACTACATATTTCTTGTTGAACAACAGCGGGTAAAGATGTTGAAATACCATTTGGGTAAATTGTATGGTCATTTAAGCCTTCTGGCTCTAAAAAAATTTGATGCCTCTGCTTATCTGCAAATTTTTTTATTTTATCTTCTATAGAAGGGCAATATCTTGGACCAACTCCTTTTATACTTCCTGAATACATGGCGCTTCGCTTTATATTTTTTGATATTATTTTATGAACGTCATCATTAGTATAAGTCATACGACATGAAATTTGTTTATTATAATTTTTTTTAGTTAAAAATGAAAAGAAGTATGGATCATCGTCTGCATGCTGCTCCTCTAAGCTTTCAAAATTTATTGTACGGGCATCTAGTCTTGGGGGAGTTCCAGTTTTTAATCGTCCGATTTTAAACTTATATTTTTCTAATTGCTCACTTAAACCTGTAGAAGGTCTTTCATTAAATCTTCCAGCAGGTGTTTTTTCTTCACCAATATGAATCAAACCATTTAAAAAAGTGCCTGTTGTTAAAATTATCTTTGATGATTTAACCTCTTTACCTGATTGTGTTACAAAACCAATTATGCTATTATTTTTGAAATTAAACCTAATTACAGGATCACTAAAAATGTTTAAATTACAATAGTTTACAAGATTTTCTTGCATATATTTTTTATAAAGAGACCTATCACTTTGTGTTCTTGGTCCTCTCACGGCTGGCCCTCTACTCCTATTTAGTAATCTAAATTGTATACCTGATTTATCTGCTACTACCCCCATAATTCCATCTAATGCATCTATCTCTCTAACCAAATGCCCTTTGCCTAAACCTCCAATAGCTGGATTACAAGACATTTCTCCAATGGTATCAAATTTGTGTGTGAATAGGGCAGTGTTAACTCCTAATCTAGCTGAACCTGCAGCTGCTTCACAGCCTGCATGACCACCTCCTATCACAACAACATCAAATGATAATTCATTTTTCATTCACTTAATCTATTATTGATATTAAAATTTACAAGAAAACAGTTAAATATGTCTAAAAACCAAGTATTATCAACGATTATTTACCTATGCAGAAATCTTTAAATATAGAGCCTAGGATCTCTTCAATGTCTACTTTTCCAACAATAATTCCTAGATATCTAGTTGCTAACCTCAAGTCTTCAGCAGCTTTATCAAAATCTTCTAAAGATTTTTTTTCCTCAAAATTTTTCAGACTTAGAAAACATTGTTGGAGATTTATCCTATGTCTCTCTCTTGTTATAAAGATTTCCTCTGATGATATAAATTTATTTTTTAAATTTTTTTTAATTGAATTGATCAGCTTATCTAAATTTTTTTCCTCTTTAATAGATACGTAAATTGGATCGTGTTTTTTTATCTCATTGCTAATTTGGTCAATGCCTAAATCCATTTTATTAATAACCAATATTCCTTTTTTTGATATTTTATCATTAAAAAAGTCAGCAAAATCAATGGTTTTAGGCTCTATTACAATTATGTTTAAATCAGCATTTTCTGCTTTTTTTATGGCCAAATTTATACCTTTTTTTTCAATTTCATCATTTGAGTCTCTGATCCCAGCTGTATCGGAAATAACAACAGGATATCCATCTAAGTTTAAGTGAGTTTCTATTATATCTCTCGTTGTTCCTGCAATTTCTGAGACTATAGCCACATCCCTCTTAGATAAATAATTTAACAATGATGATTTGCCTGCATTTGTTGGGCCTACTATTGAAATTTTAAATCCTTCTCTAATTCTTTCTCCAACTTTTTGGTCATTTAAAATTTTCATAATTTCTTCTCTGATACTTTTTACTTCTTTGTGAATATTTAATAAAATATCATCAGGTAAATCATCCTCTGGAAAATCAATTTTTGCCTCTACTTTGGATAAAACTTTTAAAAGTCTCTCTCTTAGCGAGTTAAATTTATCTGAACTTTTGCCAGACATAATCTTGATAGCCTGTTGTCTTTGGATTTCCGTTTCTGATGAAATTAAATCTGCAACACTTTCGGCTTTTAACAAATTAATCTTCCCATTTTGAAATGCTAATTTTGTAAATTCACCAGCCTCGGCTAATCTTAAATTTGGTACTTTAGACAAAGAATTCTGGATTTCGCTTATAACAGCTCTGCTACCATGAATATGTAGTTCAGCCAGATCTTCGCCTGTATAGCTTGCCGGCCCAGGAAACCATATTAATATACCTTCGTCTATTAGCTGATTATTGTCGATTTTGTTAAATTTTCTTATAACTGCAGTTCTCGGTCTTGGAAGACTTTTTCCAGTTATTTTACTTATAGCAACCCTAGTATCTTTCCCAGATATTCTTATTACAGCAAGACCAGAAACACCTGGACCTGTAGAAAGTGCATAAATTGTCATTAACAAAGTATAGCAGGTATTTTTAAAATGGGTTTATTAAGATGGCCTATTCATAGAATTAAAGAATTCCGCATTATTTTTAGTATCCTTTAATTTAGAATTAATAAACTCAATTGCATCCATCGAACCCATAGGTGCAATTATCCGTCTAAGGACATTCATTTTTTGTAAGTCATTTTTTTCAAAAATTAATTCTTCCCTTCTTGTGCCTGACTTAGTTATGTCAATTGCGGGGAAAATTCTTTTCTCTGAAATTTTTCTATCTAAAATAGTCTCGCTATTTCCAGTTCCTTTGAACTCTTCAAATATAACCTCATCCATTCTACTTCCAGTATCTATTAAGGCTGTCGCAATGATTGTTAAAGAACCACCTTCTTCAATATTTCTTGCTGCCCCAAAAAACCTTTTGGGCCTTTGTAAAGCATTCGCGTCTACACCACCAGTCAAAACTTTACCAGAACTCGGCACAACGGCATTGTAAGCTCTCCCAAGTCGAGTTATTGAATCTAAGAGAATTACTACATCTTTTTTGTGTTCTGTTAATCTCTTAGCTTTTTCAATAACCATTTCTGCAACAGCTACGTGCCTCTGAGCTGGCTCGTCAAAAGTTGAGCTGATTACTTCTCCCTTAACAGTTCTTTGCATATCCGTTACTTCTTCAGGCCTCTCATCAATTAAAAGAACCATTAAATAACACTCTGGGTGATTTGCGGTTATTGAGTTTGCAATACTTTGTAAGATCATGGTTTTGCCTGCCTTAGGTGGTGATATAATCAATGATCTTTGCCCTTTTCCTATCGGGCTTACCAAGTCAATTAGTCGTGGAGTGAGATCAACTTTTTTTTCTACCTTATTACTTTCCACCTCCATAACCAATTGTTTATTTGGATAAAGAGGTGTTAAATTATCAAAAGCTATTTTATGTTTAAATTTATCTGTTTCTTCAAAATTAATTTTACTGACTTGAAGTAAGGCAAAGTATCTTTCGCCTTCTTTAGGCGCTCTTATCGGTCCTTCTACTGTATCGCCTGTTCGTAACCCAAATCTTCTAATTTGATTTGGACTTACATAAATATCATCTGCACCAGGTAGGTAATTGGATTCTATTGCTCTTAGAAAGCCAAACCCATCTTGAAGTAATTGTAAGACACCACCACCAGTTATTTCTTCTCCTTTTTCAGCTAATTTCTTTAATATTGCAAAATAGATTTCCTGTCTTCTTAAGGTACTAGCGTTTTCAATACCTAAATTTTCTGCTTCATTAATAAGTTTTTCTGAGCTTTTTTCTTTTAATTCTTGAATATTCATAATATGGGGAGTTTAAATTAGATATTCTTAATATAATAACCTGTTTAAAGATTTCAAGCCTATAAAGGCTTAAATATTACAACAAAAACAATCAAAATAAGCAATATTGTAGGGATTTCGTTAATTAATCTGTAAAATTTATGAGAATGAGTATTTTGGTCAAATTTAAACTGATTTAAGATTTTCCCTAAATAGAAATGATACAGACTAAGGAATATCACAAATATTATTTTTGATACCATCCACGTTTGTCCCAACTGCTGAAATCCTATGCTGTGAATTAAAAGCAGCCCAAATATCCATGATAGAATCATGGCTGGTGTCATTATATAAAAATACAATTTTTTTTCCATGACCTTAAAAACTTCTGAAATCTTCTTATCTAAACTATTTTCAGCATGGTATACAAAAATTCTCGGCAGATATAATAAACCAGCCATCCACGAAATAACTGCAATTAAATGTAAAGATTTAAAAAGGAGATAATAATTCATCGATTAAATATTTCTTTTAATCAAACTATTAAGTAATTTTATATGATCATCATTATCATTAAGACATGAAATCATGTCAAAATTATCTCCTCCAGCTTTCATAAAACTTTCTTTTCCTTGAATTAATATTTCTTCTAATGTTTCAACACAATCTGATGAAAAGCCAGGACAAATTGCTAGAACATTTTTTACTCCCTCTTTTGGTAGACGTTCTAAAGTTTTATCTGTATAAGGTTGTAACCATTCCTCAGGTCCAAATCTTGATTGAAAAGTAGTTTTAATTTCTATTTTATTAAATTTTTCAGAAATGAGCCTTGTGGTTTTATGACAATAGCAATGGTATGGGTCTCCTTTGTCAAAATATTTTTTTGGTATTCCATGATAAGAAGCTAATATTAAATCTGGTTTCCAATTTATGTTTTCTATTTTAGAATTAATAGAATTCACTAAAGCATCAATGTATAAAGGATCAGATTCATAATGCGGAATAATTTTAAGTGATGGTTGCCACCTCATAGACATTAATGTTCTATAAACTTCATCACATACTGTTGCCGTAGTAGCAGCAGCATACTGTGGATATAAAGGTAAAATTACGAGATTTTCACAACCATTTTCATGTAATTTTTTTATTTTACTTTTAATACTCGGATTTCCATATCTCATTGCAAAGTCCACTAGTATTTCCTCACTCGATATTGAATTTGAGACTTTCTCAGCTTGCTTTTTTGTATAATACATCAATGGAGACATATTTATATCTTTCATCCAAATTTCCTTATAAGCTTTTGCCGTTTTAGAGGGTCTTAAGTTTAAAATTATAAGGTTTAGTATTAGCTGCCATAAAATTGGATTAACTTCTATAACTCTTCTATCAGACAAAAATTCTTTTAAGTACCGTCTTATATCTAGCCATTTTGTTGAATCTGGGGTGCCTAAGTTAACGATTAAAACTCCAGTCTTACCAAATTTAATTCTAGGATGATCTTTCATCATTTGAATTCTCTAACTATTTTTACCAATTCTTCTACCATTTCAATTTTCGTTTCTGGAAGAATACCATGTCCAAGGTTAAATACATAAGGGCGATCTTTGAAAATCTCTAAATATTTAATTACTTCCTTTTTTAAGTGAGCTTTGTTTGTTAATAATACCTCGGGGTGCAATCCACCTTGTATGGGTAAATCTATATTTTTAATTAAATTTTTTGGATCAACGTCATAGTCTATATTGATCATACTTGGCTTAACGATTTTACAAAATTGATTGTAATCAGTTATACCTCTTGGAAAACAAATCACCGGTACCCCTAAGCTCTTAGTATAATTAACTAAAGATAAAGTTGGATCGTATAAATATTTATCAAAATCAGATTTGATCAGACCAGACCAGCTATCAAATATTTGAATTATAGAAGCTCCGGCATTTACTTGGTTTTTAATATGAATTTTAATGAATTTATCTAAAATTTTTAACAAATTATTAATTAAACCTATATCTGAAAAAAAATTGGTGATTAAACCATTTTTTGGTGAAGCCTTATTTACCATATACACAAGCAAAGTCCAAGGAGCTCCTACAAAACCAATTATATCTTTTTTTTTTAAATCTTCACTTTTTTTTAAATTGGCTAGAAGTTGGTATATTGGAGATAAATTTTTTGTAAATCTTTCTTCATCAATTTCTATTAATTTTTCTATATCAAAATCTTCAAGAATGGGCCCAAAATTTTTTTTAAAATCAACTTTTTGACCAAGCCCGTAAGGTATCATTAAAATGTCAGAAAAAATTATTGCTGCATCAAAGTTAAACCTTTTTATAGGTTGAAGAGTTATTATTTTAGATAATTCTGAGTTTAAACAAAGATTTACAAAATTTGGGTTAGCTTTTCTTATTTCTCTGAATTCAGGTAAATATCTTCCTGCTTGTCTCATTAACCACATAGGGACAAAGTCTGTTTTATTGTTTATTAAACATTCTTTTATTGGTGTCATTTATAATAAGAATAATATATTTTGATTTATTATTAGTATGAATTGTAGATAACGTAAATTACTCAATTTCAACACTTTTTTCACTTTTTATACATTTCATATAAAAAAAAACTCTGTAAAAAGAAGGCTAATTTCATTATTTTTAATTAATGTAAAATTGTTGATAAAATATTAACATTTATAAATACGTTAATTAAATAAATAATAATTTGAAAAAACTTGCAGTTGTTGCTTAATTGATAATATTTCTTATTTTAGTAATACTTTATTGACAAATTATACATGAAAAATACACATCAAGTTTACCTAATTTCCGATTCAACCGGTGAAACGCTGGATAGAATATTTATGGCATTGAAAGCTCAATTTAATAATTTCAACTACGATTTAAGTCAATTTTCATTTACAAGAACAGAAAATCAAATTTCATCAATCCTTAATAATGCCAAAGAAAAAGAAAGCCCAATAATATTATATACTGTGGTAAATAGTAAATTAGCTAAATTTTTAGCTGACGAGTCTAGAAAAAGAAATATTCCATGCTTTGGTGTCTTAGGAGATCTAATTTTAAACTTTTCAAAAATTCTAAACGAAAAAGCAACTCATCAACCAAGTGCGCAACATGTCTTAGATGAGGATTATTACAAAAGAATCGAGGCAATTCAATTTACTATGAACCATGATGATGGAAATAATATAGAAAATATATTGGAGTCAGACATTATCTTAGTTGGAGTTAGCAGAACCAGTAAAACTCCAACATCAATTTACTTAGCAAACAAAGGATTGAAAACTTCCAATGTACCTTTGGTAAATGAAATGAGTATACCAAAGGGAGTAGCAGAAACAAAAAGTATTTGTGTAGTTGGTTTAACAACAGAAGCAGAAAGATTATACGATATCCGCAGAAATAGACTTAACTCATTAAAAAAAAACGAAGCTTCTGATTATACTAACTTAGAAAAAATTAGAAATGAAGTTGACCAATCGAAGAAACTATTCAAGAAAAATAAATGGCCTGTGATTGATGTTACTAGAAAATCCGTTGAAGAAACTGCGGCTTCAATAATTAAAATTTTTGAGATACAAAATAAAAATGCTTGAAATAGTTTTAGCTTCGAAGAGCAAGGTGAGGGAAGAAATTTTGAAAAAAAACAACTTTATTTGTAATGTCCAGCCATCAAATGTTGACGAAGAACCTGTAAAAGAAAGCTTAATAAAAGAAGGTGCAACCCCCGAAATAATATCAAAAAACTTGGCAGAGCTGAAAGCTAATAAAGTAAGTAATAAGTTTCTTGATGTTATTGTATTAGGAGCAGACAGCGTCATAGATCTCGAAGGTGAATTAATATCGAAGCCACAAGATAGAGATGAAGCGCTAAATATTTTAAAAAAACTTAATGGCAAAAAACATTCACTAATTAGTTCGGTTTGCATATCTAAAAATGGTTCTATGATCTGGAACTATACCGATAGAGCTTATTTAACAATGAAAACATTTACAGACGAAGAGCTTATAAATTATTTAAAAAAAATACCAGACGAAGCCTTATTTTCCTACAATGTTTATCAAATTGAAGGAGAAGGTAAAAATTTATTTATTAGCATAGATGGTGACGAGGACACAATTATGGGTTTGCCCGTTAATCAAATAAAGAAGTATGTGAGCAATTATAAATGAAAAAATTTTTAGTAATTGGAAAACCTATTGAACACTCTTTATCACCAAAACTACATAATTATTGGCTTAAAAATAATAGTATTGAGGCAATTTATGGAAAATTAGAAACACACGAAAGTGATTTACCAGAGCTATTTAAAAATTTGAAAGAAAAAAAGCTAGACGGGCTAAATGTTACAGTGCCATTTAAAAAAGCGGTTATTCCTTACGTTGATGTACTAAGCGGTCATGCTTTAAGAACACAATCAGTGAATACCATTTCTTTACACAACGGTAATTTAATTGGACATAACACAGATGTCGATGGCTTTGAAATTAGTATAAAAAAATTAAATTATGACGTTAAAGATAAGACCATAATAATATTGGGTGCAGGTGGAGTTGTTCCTTCTATAGTTTACACATTAAAAAAGATGAATGCATCTAAAATCATCTTAAGTAATAGAACAAAAGAAAAAGCCGAAGCATTAAAAAATATATTTAAAGATTTGAGTATTTTAGATTGGGGTGAAATTGTTGATTTTGATATGATAATTAATGCTACTAGCTTAGGTTTAAAAGAAAATGATAAATTCGGAACAGATTTTGCAAAAGCTGGAAATAATAAATTATACTATGACATTATATATGAACCTTGTGATACTGAATTTTCTGATGCTGCAAGGATTAAAGGTAACACTTATGAAAATGGTTTAAACATGTTTTTATTTCAGGCACAAAAGGCATTTAATATTTGGCACGATATTGAACCAATTATTAATGATGATTTAATAAAATTTTTAAAAAGTTAAAAATTGTGAGATTAAAAAATAAAATAGCAATCATTACAGGTTCAGCATCAGGTTTTGGTAAAGGAATAGCTAAAAAATTTTCTGATGAAGGAGCAAAATTAATACTAGTTGATATAAATTCAAATTTGTTAAAAAAAGTTTCAAAATCATTATCCCAAGATCATTTTGTTGCAGACGTATCAAATGATTCGAATTTTAAATCCTTATTAAAATATGTTGTCAAAAAATATAAGACAATAGATATAATCGTTAATAATGCCGGAACAACACACAAACCAAAAAATATGGAAACTGTAACTGGAAAAGAATTTGATAAAGTATTTAATGTAAATGCTAAATCTGTTTATCTAAGTGCAAAATATTTTGTGCCTAGGATGAAGAAAAAAAAAAGAGGAGTAATTTTGAATGTAGCTTCGACAGCAGGACTATCGCCTAGACCTAAATTGAATTGGTACAATGCTAGCAAAGGATGGATGATCACGGCAACAAAAGCTATGGCCATTGAACTTGCCCCTTATAATGTAAGAGTTAATGCAATTGCACCCGTTGCTGGAGTAACACCATTATTAAAGTCATTTATGGGTGGAGACACACCAAAAAAAAAACAAGCATTTCTATCAACAATTCCAATAGGTAGATTTTCTACCCCCCAAGATATGGGAAACGCAGCATGTTTTTTATGTTCAGATGAGGCAAGTATGATAACAGGAGTTATTTTAGAGGTAGATGGTGGAAGGTGCATATAAATAAGAATGATTAGAGTTGGTGTTATGGGTGGAATAGGTTCTGGTAAGTCGTTTATTTCAAAATTATTTAAATATCCAGTTTTCAATGCTGACAAAGAAGTAAATAGAATTTATAGAAATGATAAAAATTGTTTTTCAAAGTTAAAAAGAAAATTACCAAATTTTATTAAATCTTTCCCAGTAAAAAAAAAAGAGCTTATAAATGCAATCAATGATGATCATAAAAATTTAGCCAAAATAGCCTCAATAGTTCACCCATTAGTTAGAATAAAAATGAAAGGTTTTCTAAAAAAAAATAAAAAATATAAGCTAATTGTACTTGATGTTCCTCTTCTCATTGAGAATAAACTCAATAAAAAAAATGATGTTTTGCTCTTTGTTCATTCTAAGAAAAAGATTGTTTTAAAAAGACTTAAAAAGAGACCAAACTATAATTCTAAAGTATTAAATATGCTCAAAGAAAGTCAAATAATTTTGTTAAAAAAAAGAAAATTAGCAAATTATATTGTCGATAACAACTTCACAGAAACTATAATGAAAAAAAAAATTAATTCTCTTAAAAAAAAAATTCTTTATGAAAGAAATAATACTTGATACTGAAACAACTGGTTTATCCGTCAAAGATGGACATAGAATAGTTGAAATTGGCTGCATTGAATTAGATAATTTAATACCTTCAAAAAAAGTCTTTCATTGTTATTTAAACCCAGAGAGGAAAGTTTCTGAAAATGCTATAAAAATACATGGTTATACAGATGAATTTCTCTCTGATAAAAAAAAATTTGTAGACATAGCTGATGATTTTTTAAACTTTATAAAAGATAAAAAAATTATAATACATAATGCTGAATTTGATATTGGTCATTTAAATAATGAGCTTAATTTAATAAATAAAGAAAGCATATCTAAAGATAAAATTGTTGATACATTAGAAATAGCTAGAAATAAATTTCCCGGGTCAAGCATTAGTTTAGATGCGTTGTGTAAACGTTTCAGAATAGATAATTCAAGAAGAAAAAAACACACTGCACTTATAGATTGTGAATTACTTTCAAAAGTTTATATTAATTTATTAGACCAAAAAGAACCAGTTTTTCAATTTCAAGAAAAAAAAATTCTTGATAAAAAAAATCCACAAATCAAAAATAATTATTCAAAAAAAATTGTAAAAATATCAGAAGAGGAATTTAGAAATCACAAAGAGTTTTTGAATAAAGAACTTAAAAAAAACTATTTCTAATTTGATCTTTTTTTATAGAGCTCATCAAAATCAATTTTTTTTTCAAGTTTTAATTCTGGGAACCCAGAGTCTTTAATAATTCTAATTAAAACTGTTTCAATTTCAGGATAAATTTTTTTTTGTACATCACAAAGTAAAATTTTTTCTAATTCTATCTTGTCTATTTTTTCTTCAAGTAACCTTATGACTGTTGCGAAAGAAATTTCAAAATGAGATTTTCTTGTATTTTCTTGTGTATCTCTGTAAGTTAATTTTGTAACTATTTCTATCATTTTATTTTTCAATGTTTTACTAGAAATATTTATTCCAAGAACATATTTTGTAATATATTCACGGCTAAAAATAAAAGTTTCAGCACTTGGTATCTCAACTGAAAGATCCTGTATGTACTTTAAAATTATTTCATATTTTTTTGTCATTATCATCACTTATATCTTCATAATCTCCCTCAATAAATTCTTTATTTTCATTTACACTCTTTTTCTTTTTTTTTAGAAATCTGTTAAGCAATAATCTTCTTGAAAAAGGAATAACTAAAAGTATTCCAATGAAATCCGTGGCAAATCCTGGCAAGATCAGGAGAAAAGCAGCAAATGCCAAGGTTGCTCCAGAAATAATTTCATAAACTGGCATTTCATTTTTAACTAATTGTGCAATTCCTGATTTTAAAGTATTAAATCCCTCAAATCTAGCGTATGCAACTCCAACCACTGCAGTAGTTAAAATTAATAAAACTGTGTTAAAAGCTCCAATTTGAGATCCAATTTTAATAAATAAGTAAATTTCGATGAGAGGTATCCCTATGATCAAGATTAATGCTGTGTTCATTTGTCTATAACTTAAATAGCAGGTTGAAATTCAATAACATAGTAAATATTATACATATATGAGTTATAGTTTTGAATACATAGATATTATACTTCTTGCAATGATTGCTGGATTTATTTTTCTAAGATTAAGAGGAATTCTAGGAAAAAAAACAGGTTTTGAAGAAGATATAAATTCAAGCTTTCCTCATGAAGCGCCACCTGCAAAACCAGTTGTTGATTTAAATGCAAATACTTTTGATGAAAATGCTAAAAAAGAATTCGTTAAAGGCGCAAAAATTGCCTATGAAACTATAATAACAAATTTTGCGAAAGGTAAACTAAAAGATATAAAATCACTTTTAGACAAAAGTGTTTATAAACAGTTTGAAGATGCAATTAAAGATCGAGACGCAAAAAAGTTTTCATCAGAAACAACTTTTATTGGTATTAATTCTGCAGAAGTAAAGGAGCACCAGCAAAATAAAAATATGCTAGAAGTAACAGTTGAATTTGTAAGCGAAATTATATCTTGTGTTAAAGATAAAGACAACAAAGTGGTATCAGGAGATCCTGAAAAAATAAAAAAGGTTCTTGATACCTGGAAGTTTTCAAAAGATAGTAGATCATCCAATCCCAATTGGTTACTAATTGATACACAAGCTTGACAAATAAGCTATCAGATAAAGATAAAAAAGACTGGCAAAATTTTTTGAATAGTACTGAAAAACTACAGGCTAAGGAAGAAGATAAATCAAATAATCAAGTCATTTCTGAGAAATCTATTGATTTGCACGGATATACTTTACAAGAAGCCAATGAAGAAATATCAAAATTTATCGATAATTGCTTTTTGAATAGAGTAAAAAAAATAAATATTATTACTGGTAAGGGTATGAGATCTAAAAATTTAGATGATCCTTATCAGTCTACTGACCTAAGTATTCTAAAATATTCTGTGCCTGAGTATGTTAAAAATAACTCTGAATTAATGAAGAAAATAATTAAGATTGATTTTGAATCTGTAAATAGTCCTTCAAAAGGAAATTTTGATATATTTTTGAAAACTATAAAATAAACTTAGATAAATCAGTATCTTTTACTAATTCTCCAATATTGTCTTTGATATATTTTCCATCAACAGAAATCTTTTCTCCAGCTCTATCAGTTGCTGTAAAACTAATTTCATCTAGTACTCTTTCAATTATAGTATGTAATCTTCTTGCTCCAATATTTTCAACTGATGAGTTTACTTCGCTTGCTATATGAGCAATAGTATTTATTCCATCCTCTGTAAATTCTAAATCAACATTTTCAGTTTTTAAAAGAGCTTTATATTGTTTTATTAAACTATTATCTGGCTCTTTTAAAATTCTTATAAAATCATCACTATTTAGTGCATCAAGCTCAACCCTTATAGGCAATCTTCCTTGCAATTCTGGTAAAAGATCAGATGGCTTGGCTAATTGAAAAGCGCCTGAAGCAATAAATAAAATATGATCAGTCTTAACTGGTCCATATTTAGTGCTTACAGTTGTGCCTTCAATTAATGGTAATAAATCTCTTTGAACACCTTCTCTCGAAACATCACCACCAACACGGTCTGTTCTTGCTGAAATTTTGTCAATTTCATCCAAGAAAACTATACCATTATTCTCTGTAGAATCTTTTGCAGATTTTATTATTTTATCTTGTTCAATGAGCTTGTCAGACTCTTCATTTATTAAAATTTCATGAGACTCTTTAACTGACATTTTCTTTTTTTTTGGCCTTTGACCCATAGATTTTCCAAGCATGTCAGAAATATTTATCATTCCAACATTTGCACCAGGCATTCCAGGTATCTCAAATGATGGCATTTGATTAGACTCACTAACAGCTATTTCAATTTCATTATCATCCAAATCACCATCTCTTAGTCTTTTTCTAAAGCTTTCTCTTGTTGCTATACTTGCTTTGTTACCAACAAGTGCGTCTAAAACTCTATCTTCAGCAAGCTTTTGTGCTTGAGCATGAACTTCTTTTCTTTTTTTTACTTTTTCCATAGCAATTGCAATTTCTAACAAATCTCTAACAATTTGTTCTACATCACGTCCCACATACCCTACTTCGGTAAATCTTGTAGCTTCAACTTTTACAAATGGTGCTTCAGCCAATTTTGAAAGTCTTCTAGAGATTTCAGTTTTACCAACACCAGTTGGTCCAATCATCAAAATATTCTTTGGAAGAACTTCATCTTTCATATCATCTTCTAATGCTTGCCTTCTCCATCTATTTCTTAAAGCAATAGCAACTGCTCTTTTGGCTTTGTCTTGGCCGACAACAAATCTATCTAATTCTGAAACAATTTCTCTTGGTGATAATGAATTTGCTATTGTCGTTTTCTCTTTTGCAACTTTGCCTTTTGGAAACGACGTAACATTTGATTTTTCCATTATATTTTCTCCATACTCAAATTGTCATTAGTAAATACACAAATATCTGATGCAACTTTAATAGATTTTTTTGCTATTTCTTCTGCAGACATTTCTGTATCCATTAAAACTTTTGCAGCTGCTAAAGCATAATTTCCTCCAGAGCCAATCCCTATAACATCACCCTCAGGCTCTAAAACATCACCAGTTCCTGAGATTATAAAACTTTTTTCTTTATCACCTATTGCCATTAAGGCCTCTAATCTTCTTAAATATTTATCAGTACGCCAATCTTTTGCTAATTCTACAGCAGCTCTTGTCAGGTTTCCTGCGTGCTTTTCAAGCTTTGACTCTAATCTTTCAAACAATGTTAAAGCATCTGCTGTTGACCCAGCAAAACCTGCGATCACATTTCTTTTCTCAATTTTACGAACTTTGTTTGCGGTTTTCTTAATTACAGTATTACCCATGCTAACTTGACCGTCACTGGCCACAACTACGTCATTATTTTTTCTTACGAGTACAATTGTTGTCATGGACTATAGATGGATATGAATTTAAATAGTTCAAGCCCAGGTTTAGTATTATTGATATAATCAAAAATACCTATATACCTAATTTAAATTATGAAAAGAAAAGCAAAAATAGCTAGAAAAACAAAAGAAACCAATATCAGCGTCGATCTTAATATTGATGGCAAAGGTAAGTACAAAGTTGACACAGGAATAGGTTTCTTAGATCACATGCTTGAGCAGTTATCTAAACACTCATCAATGGATTTAACTGTTAAAGCTAAAGGTGACACACACATCGATCTTCACCACACAACAGAAGATACCGGGATTGCTATTGGAGAATGCTTAAAGAAAGCCTCAAAAAAATTTGTAGGCATTAAAAGATATGCTCACATTTTGTTACCAATGGATGAAACATTAACAAGAGTAGCAATAGATGTTTCAAACAGACCTTATTTGATTTGGAATGTAAAATTAAAAGTTGAAAAACTTGGTGAGATGGACACTGAATTATTTAAAGAATGGTTCCAAGCATTCTCGCAAGCTGCAGGAATTACATTGCACGTTGAAAATATTTACGGTGATAATAGTCACCACATTATAGAGTCTTGTTATAAAGGACTAGCCAGAACTTTAAGAGCTGCATTAGAATTGGATCCAAGAAACAAAAGTACAATTCCTTCGACAAAGGGCTCTTTATAAGATTAATGGACGTCACAATTGTTGACTATAAATCGGGTAATATTAGCTCTGTAATTAACTCCTTCAAGGAAGTTGCTAAAGATAAAGTTAATATCGAAGTAACTTCAGATTTAAATAAAATTAAATCAAGCGACAAAGTAGTTTTACCAGGGCAGGGATCATTTAAAAGCTGCATAGACGGTTTAAATAGCATAAATGGCTTAATCGATACTTTAAGTGAGTTTGTGTTAAATAATAAAAAACCACTTCTCGGTATTTGTGTAGGTCTTCAAATGTTCGCAGATGTTGGTTATGAAGAAGTTGAGACTAAGGGATTAGGTTGGATTTCTGGTAAAGTTTCTAAAATTGATAATCAAGATGGAAAATATAAACTTCCTCATATTGGTTGGAATCAAATCAATATTATTAAAGATAGTAAAATTTTTAAAGATATAGAAAACAATTCTCATATGTATTTCGTGCATAGTTACGAGTTTGTTCCAAAGGATAATTCAGTCACTACTGCTACAACTGATTATTCATCGAATATAGTTTGTGCAGTTGAAAAAGAAAATATATTTGGAACACAGTTCCACCCAGAAAAAAGTGATAAAACTGGTCTTAAAATAATTAATAATTTTATAAATTTATAAAATGAAAAAATATATCTTAATTTTAAGTTTAATGTTTATTTCAACAAAATCTTTTGCAAAAGAGCTAGATCTAGGAATGCACAAAATAATTTTTCCTAACAAGTTCAATGTAATTAATTGGAATGATACAAGTTTTGGTTCTTCTTTTTGCCAAGAATTTTCAACTTGTTTTGGCTTAATTGACAATAAAGTCCTAGAAATTGTTAATCAGGTAGAAGCTGGAAAAAATTTTAATGAAATAAAAGTCATTAAGCCAATAATAACTAAATATAATAAGATGATAGACTCATTCAGCGACTCAAAAGTTAAAAGTTTATTAAAGACTACAAAAAATATTTTAAAAAAGAATAACTCTGGAACATTTTTTACATATTTTAGAACTGACGAAAAAATAAATGATAATGATATGCTGTCTGAATATGGGATAAATATTGATGAAATAAGAGAAATGTCTTCTTCAGAGCTACAGAAATTTTCAAATAAAATTAAAAACGAAATAACATCTGGCAAAGACTATTATATGTTCATGGATGGTTTATTCATTAATTTTGATAAATTCACTATATCAAAATATTCAAATAAAAAACCTTACCTGATAATTAATGGTGATATTACATATCTTCTTACATCATCGAAGATTAAGTTGGGCAATATTGCTTACTATATTTCAGAAGTTGATGATAAGTTATTTGTTATGGATGGTTATTGTGTAGTTAATTGTAAAAGTTTTTTTGCAGATTTTAACCAAATAATTGATAATTCTTTTAAGTCAAAAAATAAATCTAGTAAAAGCATATCTACAAAAAAAGATTCTGATTTTATAAATCAAATTCAAGAACTAAACGATCTTTATAAATCTGGTGTTTTATCAAAGGACGAATTTGAAAAAGCAAAGAAAAAAATCTTAAATTGAAATGAAAATTTTTCCAGCAATAGACATTAAAGATAAAAAGTGCGTTAGATTAATCAAAGGAGATTTTGAAAATAAAACTGAATATGAAATGTCTCCTGTAGAGCAAGCTGGAAAATATAAAGATAATGGATTTAAAAATTTACATATAGTTGATTTGGATGGTGCATTAACCGGAGATCCAATTAATATTGATATTATTCAAGATATTATTGGAAAATTTGACCTCAAAATAGAAATAGGAGGCGGAGTAAGAAATTTTGAGACTATTCAAAAATATATTGATGCTGGTGTTGAAAAAGTAATTTTGGGAAGTGCTGCTATAAAAGATAGAAGTTTTTTAGAAGATGCTTGTAATAAATTTCAAAACCAAATTGCATTAGGTTTAGATGCAAAAGATGGACATCTTGCGATTTCAGGATGGACAGAGGAATCTGATAAATTAACAACAGAATATTTAAAAAAGGTAAATAATTATGGAGTTAGCAGGATTATTTACACAGATATTAATAGAGATGGAACTAAGCAAAGCCCGAATTTTGAAGAAACACAAAAAGTGGCGAATATTTCTAATTGTCCAGTAGTTATATCAGGCGGAGTTTCATCGATTAATGACATTAAAAAAGCTAAAAGTTTAAATAATATCGAAGGTGTTATAGTCGGAAAAGCTATATACGATGGAGACATAAAGTTAGATGAACTTGCAAAAGAAATAGATGCTTAAAAATAGAATTATACCTTGTTTAGATGTTAAAAATGGTCGTGTTGTAAAAGGTATAAACTTTGTTGACCTTAAAGATGCAGGAGATCCTGTTGAACAAGCAAAAATCTATAGTGATGGAGGAGCAGACGAAATTTGCTTTTTAGATATCACCGCTTCAAATGAAAATAGAGATACTATTTATGAAGTAGTAGAGAAAACTTCTAAGAAATGTTTTGTGCCACTAACTGTAGGTGGTGGTGTTAGAAGTATTGATGACATTAATAAATTGCTTAATTGTGGGGCCGATAAAGTATCAATTAATACAGCAGCTGTGCAAAATGCAAAAGTTGTTGAAGATAGTTCTAGAAAATTTGGATCACAGTGCATTGTTGTTGCTATTGATGCTAAGAGAAAAGATGATGGATGGGAAATCTTCACACATGGTGGAAGAAATCCAACTGGCATAAATGCGTTAGAATTTGCATCTAAAATGGAGAAATGTGGTGCTGGTGAGCTTTTAGTTACTTCAATGGATAAAGATGGAACGCAATCTGGATATGATATTGAATTAATGCAAAAGATATCATCAATGGTCAATATTCCAGTTATTGCATCAGGTGGAGTTGGTACATTAGATCATTTAGTAGATGGAATAAAATCAGGTGCTAGCGCTGTTTTAGCTGCATCCATATTCCATTATGGTACTTATTCAGTAAATGAAGCAAAGCAATATTTGGCTTCAAAAGATATACCTGTTAGGATTTAGAATGTTAAAGATATTAGAAGATCTCGTTAACCTTGCAAGAGAGCGAAAAAGTAATCCTATTGAAGGCTCATATACTAATAAGCTTTTAGAAGATAAATCTTTAGCAAAAGAAAAAGTCATAGAAGAAATAAATGAGTTAATTGAAGCTGTAGAGCAAGACTCAAACAAAATTCATGAAGCTGCAGATGTTTTATATCACTTAATTATGTATCTTGAAAAAAGTGGTATAAAAATTGAAGAAGTAATGGAAGAATTAAAGAGTAGAAAAAAATAAATTTATAATTTACTTGGCAACCAGGTTGAGAATATTGGAAATAGTATCATCAGTATTCCATAAATTATTCCAACAATTGTAAATAGAGGAACTTCTTTGAAAGCTTTGGCTGGATTTTCTTTGATCACACCTGCAGCTGTATAAATACCAACGCATACGGGGGGTGTGATCATTCCTATTCCAGCAAATGCTACAAACACCACATAAAGATGAAGTAAGCTTTGGTTAAATGATAATGTAATTGCTGCAAAAATTGGAACAGTTAAATAAAATACAGGTACAATTTCAATAAACGTTCCAAGAATTAAACAAATTGCTCCAAGCATTATCCAAAATAGATTTACGCTCACACCTTTATCTGTGAAGAATGTAATAATTTTTTGAGGAGCTTGAGTGTAAGTTAAAACAACACTTAAGAATGTTGCAGTTGCTATAATTGCGAAAATTACAGCTGTTATGATTGCAGTTTCCCTTAAACAGCTAATTAAAGATGAAAAAGTTAGCTCTCTATAAATTAAAAATCCAATGAGCACAGCATAAACTCCTGCAACAGCAGCTGATTCAGATGGAGTTAATATTCCAGCATAAATTCCACCCAAAATTATCACTGGTGTGATCAATGCTGGCAGTGCAGCGATAAAAGAACTTACTCTTTCTTTTAATGATGCCTTCTCATCCGTTCTAATATGCCTGCATTTAAACAAAACTAGAAGGACCATCAAAATAAGTAATACAAGCCCTGGTATAACTCCTGCAGCAAAAGTTTTAGACACTGGAACATTAGTTAGAGCACTAAATAGTATTGCTGCATTGGATGGAGGTATCAATGCCTCTAATAGAGCAGCAGATGCTGCTAGTACAACAACGAATGGAGTTGGATAACCCTGTTCAATCATTTTAGGCATCATGATTGTCCCAACAGCAGTAATGGCTGCAAGAATTGAACCACAAAAAGCCGCAAAGAAACCCATCGCGATAACCATAGCAACACCCAATCCACCTGGCCAATGTCCAACAAGTGTTGTTGTAAATTTAACCAATCTTGAGGCAGCACCTCCTTTTAACATTGCCATTCCAGTAAAAATAAATAACGGAACAGCGATTAGGACATGTTTAGTTAATGCACCAAATGAAACTTGAATAAGAACTGACCACGGTAAATTTAATCCTGCAATAGCTGCTAAAGAACTTCCCAAACCAAAAACTAAAAAAATTGGAACTGAGATAATTAATGTTACAAGAGAAATAATAAAAGCTAGTCCAAACATTTATTTCCCTGAAAGTTTTTTTAAATTATCTATAATAAGCTCTAAAGAAGTTAATGCTAAAATTAAAAAACCAACTGGAAAAGCCAAAAACATCCACCAGATAGGAATGTTAATTTCTAATTCCATCATCTGTCCTAAATTATAATACATTGTAGTTGCATCAACTCCTGCCTTAAAGAATATGCATGCAGAAATTAAAGCTATTAAATTTACGATTGCTCCAATAATATTTTTTGATTTGTCAGATAAATAATGACTTAAAAAATCTACTTTAATATGTTGTCCTTGCTTTAATAAAGGACCAAGTAATGGAAATACTAACCAACTCACCATTACGGGTGGTAATTCAATAAACCAAGCAAATCCTGTGCCTGTGATAAATCTTGTTGTGGCGCTTAATGCTAAAGCTGCCACCATTAAAAAGACAATGAACATTGCGAGCGAAATTGCAGATTTTGCTAGCAAATTATTAATAGCTCGCAATGCCCTCATAATCTTTATAGAAAAAGTTTAACTTCTTCTAATTGCTCTTAGCATATGCTTGTGCAGCCTCTAAGGCGTCAGCATCAATCATTTTAGCCATTGCTGGCATTACTTCATCTTTCATAAGCTTATCAAACTTAGCTTTTTCAGCTCCTGAAAGCGTAGTAACAACCCCACCTCTTTCTTGGAATTTTTTAAGAGTGCTTTCTCCAGTATCCATAATTAAGTCAGTTGATCTTTTTCCTATTTCTTTACCAACATCCATTATGATTTTTTGTAAGTCTGGAGACAGACTATTAAACCAAGTTGAGTTTGCCATAATATATGCATCAGCATAATATTGATAAGGCTTTTGAGCGTATTTCAAAAACTCCCACCAACTGTATGCTTCTATACTTCCTGGAGGGCTGTTGATCGTATCAATCATTCCAGTTTGTAATGAAGTATAAACTTCGCCAGTAGGTAAAGATACTCTATTTGCGCCTAAAGCATCCCACATAGGTTCTTCACTTTTTAAAAGTCTTCTCGCCTTTAGACCTTTCATTGCATCAATACCTGTTAATTCTTTAGCACTTGAAAAAGTCATTACAGGTCCAACTGGGTTATACATAACTAATGTTGAGTTAGTTTTTTTTGTTAACTCACCCCAAATTTCTTTTCCTTTAGGTGAATTTTGAAAAAAACCTCTTTGTTGTTCCCATGAATTAAATAGTCCTGGAAATGAAGCAACATTAAAGTTCTTGTTGATTGGTGGAAAACTTACAACTCCAACAATTCCTCCAAGTTCAACTGCACCAGAAGTTACCGCTCCCATTACTTCTCTAATCCCAAATAATTGTTTAGATGGATAAACTTCGATTTTTAATTTTCCTTTTGCTCTTTTATTAACTTCATCTGCAAAGATTTGTGCATGTTTTGCACTGTGGTGTTTCGGACTCCAGTGAACAGATAGTCGTCCAACTATCTCTGAAAAAGCAGCTGTTGAAGTAAGAACAAATGAAAAAATAAATGTTAAGCCAATTATAGTTTTATAAATTGATTTTAATTTATTCATTTTTCCTCTCTTTTTTTAAAAATTAATCTTATTAGTTGCATATATTTTAACAATGCAAATTTTCATGGAATTTAATAGAATATATTCTCAAAATGAAGCGCAATGGTTTCACTTTAATAGAATTACTTGTTGTAGTAGCAATCATAGGTATATTAGCTGCAGTAGGGGTAGTCGCTTATAGCGGATATACAGAAGGCGCAAAAGAAAGTGCTTGCAAATCAAATCACAAAATAATTATTCAAAAAGTAAAAGCAAATCAAACCTTATGTGAATTAGAAAATTCAATAAATATACGTGGAGAGTATGATTGGAAAAATAATAAACAAGGGCAAGAGACAAAAGTTGATTGTTCAAGAGGATTTTATACTATTGGCTATGCTACTGCAGTAAGTATGACTAATTATTTAGATGACCCGTATAATAATGAGTCCTGGCCGTATGCAGTAATGTCATTCAATAGCACTCCTCCAAAAAATGGTTACACAACTGTCTGGTCGTATTATAAACAACCTAACAAAATAAAAATTCAAACAAGATGTAACGATGAAATTTTAAGTGTCGAGTTGAATAAATAATTCAATTATGAGAATATATTTTAAAATAAATTAATTATGAAATACAATGATCAAAACATTTTTGCCAAAATTTTAAGGGGTGAAATTCCTTGTAAAAAAATTTATGAAGATAATTTTGTTTTATCATTTTATGATATTAATCCCCAAAAGAAAATTCATGCTTTAGTTATACCTAAAGGAAATTATATAGACTTAGATGATTTCAACACAAATGCCTCTGATGATGAAATTGTGGGATTAATGAAGGGAATAACTATAGTTTCAAAAAAGCTTGGAATATCTTCTATTGATGGAAAAGGATATAGGGCTCTTGCAAACATTAGTGACTATGGCGGTCAAGAAGTTCCACATTTACACTTCCATTTATTTGGAGGTGAAAAAGTTGGAAAAATGGTTTCGTGATTACTAGAGTTGATAGAAAATACCTAGAGATAGATTCTCTAAATGATATTAGGTCATCTAATAATCCAGGTGGTGTATGTAAAATCACTATTAAAAACCCTCCAGATTTTCAAATAAATAAATTTTTCTACAAGCAAATTGGCAAAAGCTATCGCTGGATTGATAGACTAATTTGGGACGATCTCAAGTGGATGAATTATACAAAAAACGCTAATCTTGAAACCTACATAATGACAGATAATAATGAATTAATCGGATTTTTTGAGTTATTGTTCCATCCTGAAACAAGTAAATGTGAGATAGCTTATTTTGGGATTTTAGATCAATACATAGGTAAAAAATATGGGGGATATTTACTTTCTGAAGCTTTAAAATTAGGCTTTAGAAACAATACCAAAAAAGTTTGGCTCCATACTTGCTCATTAGATCATAAACATGCTCTCAATAATTATTTAGGTAGAGGGATGAAAATTTTTAAATCTGAAACTATTAATATTGATATTAATTAATATATTTTTGTATTCTAAATATTCTATCGTCAATCATAAGATTTGTTTCCACATTAAGCAATATTGTTTCGACTGAATTTTGATAAATATCCTTAGTGGTCCAACCTTTTATATCGTAACTTTCTTTGTCAAAAAATATTGTAATCAAACTATTATTGTGATTGATTTTAAAGTAATAATTTTGAATATTTTCTTCAATATTTTGAACTTCATCAATTTTTTTTAATAAAAAACTTTTATCAAGTATTAAATTCAAAGGAGTGTCTTTTAATTTATAGATTAAGTAATTCTTAATTTTTTTACTGTTAATCAAAAGAGATCTACCGTTTGATACCATAACTTTTTCGTAAATATCATTGTATTTGCATAATATTTTTTTTGGATAGAGTAACTTGCATTCACCTTTTTCAACTTTATTATTTATTTTTTGTATAAACTCAAAGTAGACACTATTTGTTTTCTCCAATTTATTTTTAATTTCATTTTTAGGTAATGCGTAAAGTTTTGAACAGAAGAAAAAAAATAAAAAAAAAATTAAATATCTCACTATTTTAAAACTTCCCTTTTACCTACATGATTTGCTTTACTAACTTCTCCATTTGCTTCCATTTGATCAATAATTCTTGCTGCTCTATTATATCCAATTTGCAACTTCCTCTGCAAAAAAGAGGTAGATGCTTTTCTCTCTGATTTGATTATTTCTAAAGCTTCATTATATAATTCATCTGTTTCTGAACCATCTTTATTTTTCTCGCCAACCTCTTTTTCATCAGCAAAATTTAAAATTTCATCAACGTAGTCCGGCTCTGCTTGATTTCTTAGGAAGCTATTAACTTTATCGATTTCTATTTCTGAAACATAAGGCGCATGTATCCTTGTTATTCTGTTTGCTGAGGACATATATAACATGTCTCCTTTACCTAAAAGCTGCTCAGCTCCTTGTTCACCTAAAATTGTTCTGCTATCAATTTTAGAAGTTACTTGAAAAGAAATACGGGTTGGAAAATTAGCTTTTATCGTTCCAGTTATTACATCTACACTTGGTCTCTGAGTGGCCATTATTATGTGAATACCCGCAGCCCTAGCCATCTGAGATAATTTTTGAATGTAATTCTCAATTTCTTTGCCAGCCACTAACATCAAGTCTGACATTTCATCAACAATTACGACAATATATGGCATTTTAACTTTGTGCTTTTCGTTATATCCATCGATATTCCTTACGCCCACTCTAGTCATCAATCTATATCTACTTTCCATTTCTTTAACTACCCAGCCTAAAACAGAGGCAGCTTTCTTTGCTTCTGTTATTACTGGACATAGTAGATGTGGTATTCCTTCGTAAGTTGAAAGTTCTAACATTTTTGGATCTATTAAAATGAATTTACAAATTTCAGGAGTATGTTTGTAAATTAGGGAGAGGATAATTGTATTAATGCACACAGATTTCCCTGACCCTGTTGTTCCAGCTATCAACAAGTGAGGCATTGAACTTAAATCACTAGTTATAGGTTCACCAGATATACTTTTACCAAGAGCAATTGGTAATTTAACTTCTTTTTTTCTAAAATTTTTATCAGAAATTATTTCTCTAAGGAAAACATTTTCTCTTGAAACCTTAGGTAGTTCAATACCGACTGTATTACTTCCAGATATAGTTGCTATTCTAGCAGATTCAGAACTTGTGTTTCTTGCGATATCTTCAGATAAGTTAATAATTTTAGATACTTTTACACCTGCAGCAGGCTCAAATTCATTTAGTGAAACCACTGGTCCATGACTAATTTTTTTAATCTTTCCTTCAACACCAAAGTCTAGAAGTATTTTTTCTAAACCTTCAGCATCGATTTTAATATCCTCTTTTTTGTCTGTATTCTTTTCTGGCTTTTTTAAAAAATCTATTAAAGGTAGTTTAATTTTAAAATTTTTTGCTATTGATTTGTTGTTAGAAAATAAATCCTCTTGGATTGAAGTATCTTTATTTTCAATTACTTCACTTTCCTTAAATATTCTATCTTGATTAATGGCAATTTCTTGTTTTGTTGAAAATTTTTTTCTCATAAATGATAAAAAATTAAAAATATATGATATTTTGAAATTACTACTTAGCAGAAAAAATAAAAATATAAAAAAAATCAAAATGTAATAACTTACTGTTTTGTTAATATTCAAAAAGTCTGCAATTATAGTCTCAGACATTAAATCACCAACAAAACCGTTATTTCCATTTACTATCAACCAATAAGTTTCTTTATAAAAAATACCAAAAAAAAAAGTTGCAGTAATAATGTAAAGAATTATGAAGAAAACATTTTCAATTATGATTACTAATCTTTTATTAACTGTGATTGATAGTCCAGTGAATAGTAGTGAAAATGGAATTAGTAGTGATACAATACCAATTGACTGGAAAAATATATCAGCAACAAAACTTCCTCTAAATCCAAGAAAATTCTTTATGTTCTGATTCTCTGGAAATATAAAATTTGGATCTTCTGGCGAATAGCTAATTAGAGATATAAAAAGTAATATTGAAAAAGTAACCAAAATTATGCCAATTAATTCTGCTAACCTTTTTATAATAAAATCGCTTATTTTATTGATATAATTTTTAATTATCATGAATCAAAACTTCATTTGTCACTTTGTATCATTTAATTTTTATTGTTAAAATTATTTTGTTATGAAAATTTGTCTTATAGGTCAAAATTTAACAAATTTAATTCTTGCTAGCGTTTTTGATGAAAAAAAACTCAATGTAGACATATATTTAAATAAAAGTGTTCAAAAAGTTAGTACCAACAGAACGATAGCAGTATCATCCGAAAATTTTGATTATTTAAGTTCGTTAACAAAATCAAGAATTACATCATGGACAAGTAAGGAAATTAAAATTTTTACTGAAGCTTCTAGATCTAAAGAAATAATTAATTTTAATAAAAAAAATAAAGAGGTTTTTAATTTAATACTCTATTCAAAATTAAATGAAATCTTTTTTAAAAAAATAAAAAAATCTAAGTATGTAAAATTAATCAGAACAGATACAGCTAATAATAAAATTTTAAAAAAAATTAATTATTATGATCTAGTAATCAACAGTGAAAATAAAAATTTAATTTCAAATAAATTTTTTACAAATAAAATAAAAAAAAATTACAAAAGTACGGCTTATACATTCCTAATAAATCACCAACAAAAAAAAAATGATACAGCCATTCAAGTATTTACAAAAGATGGACCTTTGGCTTTTCTTCCGTTGTCAAATACTGCTACTTCTGTTGTTTTTTCTTACCATGGAGAGAAAGATAGTGATGAAAAAATTTTTGATTTGTTTAAAAAATATAACTCTTTTTACAAATTAACAAAAATTAGTAAAATTGAAAAATTTACTCTAGGTTTTGAAATGCTTAGAAATTATACTCATAAAAATATCTTAGCTTTTGGCGATTTAATTCACCGTATTCATCCTCTTGCTGGACAGGGCTTTAATATGACAATTAGAGATATTAAAATTATTTCAAAAATTATTGACGATAAAATGTCTTTAGGCCTCCCAATAGACTTATCTGTTGCTGAAGATTTCCAAAGTTCAACTAGACATAAAAATTATCTTTATGGAAAAGCAATTGATGGAATATATGAATTTTTTAAATTAGATAATACTATAAATAATTCATTTTCAAAGCCAGTTTTCAAAATTCTAAACAAGAATTCTTTTTTTAAAAAGTATTCTAATATTCTATCTGATAAAGGATTGAGTTTTTAATTTATTGAAGTGTAGTATTTTCAAATTCATCTTTAATATAATTATTTAAAATTTGCTCCATTTTTTCTTTTCTTATATTTACATCTAGACTTTCTAACAATATTTGTTTTTCTTCTAATGAGAACGGAGAGGCCATTGATAAGTCGTTAAGAGTTTGGCTTAAGTCTTTTTTCTCTAAATCTTTAAGATTTACAATATAACCTTGTTTCTTAAAAAATTTCTTCATGTTTTCCATTATTAAGCTTAAGTCGGAGAAGTTAACCTCATTACTTTTTTGTAATATGTCTTTGGAAAAATTATCATACTGGACTTCACATTCACGGTATAATTTATCGGTATTTAATTCCGAGTTAATTTTATATCTGCATATTCCATTTAAAATAATAAGTATTCTGCCATCTTCCGTTTCATTAAAACTAGTAATTTTTCCAATACAACCAATTTCGTATAAATCAGGTTTTTTTAAAGATCCTGATTTTTTAGGCTGTATCATTCCAATCATCCGATGTTTTTTCATGCTATCATTTACCATTTGCAAGTATCGTGGTTCAAAAATATTTAATGGAACTGTTGATCCAGGAAACATTATAAAGTTAGATAAAGGAAAAACAGGTATAGTTTTTGGTAATTCTTCAATTTTCATACATTAATTATAATATTTATCTTTCAAGTTACAACTGGACATAAATGTTTCGATAGATACATATAATCATTTAATCACTTGATAAATTCAAGAAAAGCTTTTAACTTTAAAATAATAAACAAGCGGGCATAGCTCAGTGGTAGAGCGTCTCGTTGCCAACGAGAAGGTCGTGGGTTCAAGTCCCATTGCCCGCTCCATATAAATGTGATCAAATCAAATTTTATAACATCAATTTTTCAAAAATATCTATTAAATAAAGATATACAAAAATTCAAAGGTAAAATATCCTATTATATTATTTTCAGATTGATAAGAAAATTTTTAGCTACAGATATAATTGTAAAGATTTATAATTTTAAAGTATTTGGAAGTATAAAAAAAAATAAAACTTCTTATTTTTTGCTAAAAAAATGTGAATTCGGTGACCATAAAGAATTAGAAACAATAAAAAAATTTTCAAATAAAAATAAAATTTTATTTATAGATTGTGGATGTAATTATGGTTTTTACTCTTTTTACACTGCCTCACTTTCAAAAAAAAATCTTATTATTTCTATTGAGGCATCAAAAGAAACATCCAAAGAATTTATAAAAAATTTGAAATTAAATAATTTTGAAAATGTGACATTAGAAAATAGCGCTATATCAAATACAGATAATGATTATATTTTATTTAATGAAAGTAAAAACGATTGGGAAAGTTCTCAGATACATAATAAGTTTCATTCATATTCTGTGAGTAAAGTGCATACTATAAAAATTGATACTTTGATAAAAAGTATAAATTTTAATGATTTCTTAACTATAATTAAACTAGATGTTGAAGGGAATGAGATGAATGTATTAAAGGGAGCGACAAATTTTATTGAAAAAACCTCTCCATTTATAATAATAGAAATTTCCAAGTATATTTTTGAAAACAAAAATAATATAGAATATTTAAAAAACTTTTTACTAAATTATGAATATTCGATGTATAATATAAGTAAAAAAAAAGAGAGTATTGATGATATTATGAGTAAACTCAGCAAGCTAAAAGAAAAACACAAAACAATAGGTAATTATTATTTAATAAAAAATTCGTCAAAAGTACTAGAGGACTTTAATTCAAATGAGTGACTTGGCTAACAAAAAGTGTATACCCTGTGAAGGTAATATTCCACCATTTGATACAAATGAAATTCACAAATACCTAAAACAGGTTGATGGTTGGGAAGTTATTGAGGATAAAATTGATGGATATCATTTAATAAAAAATTACAAATTTGAGAACTTTTTGCAAAGTCAAGAATTTGTAAACAAAGTAGGTGAAATTGCTGAAAAAGAAGGACATCATCCAGATTTATGGTTTGGTTGGGGTTATGCAAGAATAAAAATATTTACACATGCCATTAAAGGCTTAGCAGAGAGTGACTTCATTTTAGCTGCTAAAATAGATAAGATAAATTAATCAGTGATTAAAGTGCCTTGTTTTCGAAAATACTAAAATAGTATTTGTTTGGTTAGCAAATTTAATAATTTCTTTATCATTTTTTGAACCAGACGGTTGAATAACAGCTGAAATTCCTGCTTGTACCAATTTTTCTATACCATCCACAAATGGAAAAAACGCATCAGAAGCTGCTAATATTTCATCATTATCACTTATTGTCTGAAACTTTTTCATTTTATCAATTGCTATTTTGCAACTATCTAACCTACTTGGCTGACCAGAACCTATACCTATTGTTTTATAATCTTTTGTAATGACTATCGCATTCGATTTAACACTTCTGCATATATTAAATGCAAAAATGAGTTTGTTTAAAGTTTTATTAGTTGGTTTTAATTTTGATACAGTTTTAAAATCTTTTTTGGAAAAAACTAAATTATCATGATCTTGAACTAAAATAGAATTAAATTTATTTATAAAATTAAATTTAAAATTTTTTTCTACTTTACTAGAATCAATTATTCTTAAGTTTTTTTTCTTTTTTAAAAGTTTGACTGATTTTTCGTCAAATCCATTTGCAACTATTACTTCAAAAAATATTTTATTAATTTCTTTAGCTAAACTAATATTTAATTTAAAGTTACATGATATAATACCTCCATAAGCACTTATTGGGTCACTCTCTAAAGCTTCTTTAAAAGATTTGATTTTGTTTGGATTAATGGAAACTCCACAAGGATTAGCATGTTTAATTATTGTTACACCTTTATTTTTTGGCAAATTTTTAGATATACTTAGAGCTGAATAAAGATCGTTATAGTTGTTGTAACTTAGTTGTTTTCCGCTGATCTGAATAATTTCCTGTTTGTTATTTTGTGAATATATTGCCGCTTTTTGATGTGGATTTTCCCCATATCTTGTTTTCTCAACTAATTTTCCAGAAAATATATTCTTAACTGGGAAAAGGTTTTCAGATTTATGATTGAAATAATTAAAAATTTTTGACTCATAATATGCAGTTTCCATAAATGCATCTTCAGCTAATTTTTCCCTAAAATCTAAATTGGTTGACCCTCTATTTTTATTTAATTCATTAGCAAAACCCTCATACTGTTTTGAGTTACTTAGAACTACCACATCATTATAATTTTTAGCAGCTGATCTAACCATTGTTGGTCCTCCAATGTCTATATTTTCAATTATACTTTTGTGACCAGAATTATTTAATAAAACCTTTTCAAATGGATAAAAATTAATGACTACCAAATCTATGTTTTCATAATTATTAATTTTCATTTCCTTTTGATGTTTTTGATCCCGCCTAATATTTAAAATCCCAGAATGAATTTTTGGATGTAAAGTTTTTACTCTTCCATCCAGTAACTCTTTTGAATTTGTAAATTTGGATACCTCTAAGCATTTAAAACCCAAGGCTTTAATTTTTTTGTATGTTCCACCTGAGCTTATTATTCTAATATTATATTTTTTTAATAAGCTTAATAATGGTTTTAAATTAGATTTATCTGACAAGGAAATTAAAGCAGTCTTGATTTTTACTGTATTTTTTCGAATACCCATTTAATTTCCAAACTTATATCCTTTGTTTTGCCTGATAAACATATATTTTGGTTTTCACTAAATGAATTTTTATTACCGAAATATATACCTGATTCAATATTAATATTCTCGCAGTTACTTGAAAATCTCCATCCTGAATTTTCAATTTCAATTAGTATAGTTTTATTATCTAGGGTTTTTGTTAATTTAACACCTGGCTCCACATGGAACCTGATATCATAATTTTTTGATTCTAATTTATTTTTTGAAATTATTTTATCTGTTCCCATCAATTTATCTTTTTCTGCAAAATATTCTAAAGTTCTTTCATGTATAATTCCGAATTTTTTTAAATAACCATTATGGGATGCTTTTATTAACCAATAGTTTTTTTCTTTAACAATATTTTTTTCACTAATTTTCAAGCTACTCTCTAATATCTTATAACTTCTGCTATTTCTAAATGAACAACTTGAATGATTATCTATAATTAAGGTTGAATGGGCAGCTGTAGATTTTGAAATTAGATTTAGTTTGTTTTTATAATCCTGAAAATACCCAGAATTTGAAATTAGTTTTTTATCTTTGTAAATGAATTCAAATGATAGTGCTCCACTTTGATAACTATGTGAAAACCTTTTTTGGGGGGAATTTCCAACATCCATAGCAAGAATACAATTTTTATTTTTTAAAATTGCGTATCCTCCAATTTCATTATTCGAATTTTGAAATTTATATTTATATAGTGATAGATATTTATTAAACTCTTTTAGGTCATTTTGATGATTCCCGTTAAAAAGTAGACTTTGTTCAGGTTTTGAGAAAATTACATAAGATTTTCCGAGATAAAAAATTATTTCATCAAGGTACTCAGGAATATTATTAAAAGATTCTTTTAATAATTCTCTAACAAGAACAAAATATTTTAAATAAAAATTTAATTGTCTAATACTCCTTGTTTTTGGAAAATATTCATCGTCAAAAGAGTTAATAATAATTTTTCTTAGTAATTCTAAGCCATAATTTAAAAATTTTTCATTTTCATATGACAGTCCTGTGATTATTATTGCAGTACATCCCAATAATTTGTCATCAACAGATTGCGATTTACTTATTTCATTTATTAAATGATTAATTTGTTTGTTTATAGAAAAATTAAATTTTTTTTTATATTCATCTTCACTTTTATCATATGTTAATTTAGAGTTTGATATCCAAGATATTATTCTTTTTGATAAAATATCAAGCTGCCATGTAAAAGAATTATAATTTTCATTTCTTTCGATCCACTTTTCAATTATTGAATGTGTAATACTTGTGGAAGATTTTAAATCAATGCTAAACAACCAATAAAAATTATTTAGTTTATTTAAATTATTTCCACTTAATAATTTATTTTCCCAAATATTTTCTTTATTTAATTCCTCAATTTTAATCTTTTTTTTATCATATTTAACCAAGCAACTAAGAATGCTTAGACTGGGTCTGTAGGAAATGTTATCTATTTCAATTTTTGAAATTTTATTATTATATAGATTTGATTTTAAGTATAATTTTTTTATTTGATTTTTAGAGGAGTAAAAAAATTCATTTATTAAAATTAAAGAATTTTTTAAATGCATCCTACATTGATCTTAGAGTTTCTATATTTTTTTTAATATCACCATCATTTTCTTTGAATATGGTTGTTCCAGAAACCAATATGTTTGCTCCTGCTGATATAACCTCTTTTGAATTAGAGAAATTTATTCCACCGTCAACCTCAATATCAAAATTTAAGTTGTTATCTTTTTTAATTTGATAAAGCTTTTTAATTTTTTCAATAACCTCTGGTATAAATTTTTGGCCACCAAAACCTGGATATACACTCATGATTAAAACTAAATCAATGTCTTTTAAGAGTTTTTCTACAATGTTTATTTCTGTATTTGGATTTAATGATATACCAACTTTCTTGTTTAATTGTTTAATTAGCTGAATTGATTCATTCAAATCATTAGTTGCTTCAGGGTGAATTGTGATTATATCAGATCCTGCATCAGCAAAATTTTTAATATATTTATGAACTGGCGAGATCATTAAATGTACATCAAATGGCAACTTTGTATAATCTCTAAGTGTTTTTATAACTGGTGGACCAATTGTTATATTGGGAACAAAATGTCCATCCATTACATCGACATGAATTAAATCTGCTCCACCGTCCTCCAATCTTTTAATCTCTTTACCTAATTGACTAAAATCTGCCGAAAGTATTGAAGGTGAAATTTGTATATTTTTCATTAATTAATAAAAACTAGTACTATCAATTTTTGAATATATTTGAATTATTATTTACCAAATACTTTATAAATTTCTGCAGCTATTTCACTTTCTAATGGAAACGATAACATTCCCATAACAGAATAACCCATTAAATAAGGCATTAAATAAAATCTAAACATGTAAAAAAACCATGCAACATAAAGTGGCACTAACGGCCCTATAATGAAGCTGGGTGTTATGAATTTAAAAATTTTAATTATTGGATTTGTATATTTTACGAAGACCTTCATGAAAAAAAATTCTGAATCTTCTTTTTGGAAAATATTCATTGCGGATCTTCCAATCAATGTCCACATGATTATACCTAGAATATAATCTATTACTAAAATATATATCGGCATTATTTTTTGAAAAAATGGGGGCGAATATCGCCCCCAATAAAGTTTAATTTAGTGTTGCTTACCAAGTATTGTCTTACCTGATGGAACACGAACTTCGTCTACCATTTGCTGCGTAGCTTTATCTGGTTCTTCAGTCATTAAACTTACTACAACCATTACAACTAAACAGACCGACGCTCCGATTATACCAAAACGTAAATGGTCAATACCTAACCAAGGTGCATTACCCATAAACTTAGGATACACATAAATTAGATAAGCTGTTCCTGATGCAAGACCCGCTATCATACCTGCTATTGCTCCTTGTCTTGTTGCTCTCTTCCACCATACACCAAGTATTAATGGGAAGAACAATCCTGACATTGCAAAGTCAAATGCCCAAGCAACTGCACCAAGGATACTAGTGATCCTCATTGATGCAATGTACGCTCCAGCAGCACCAATAACTATTAGAAGTGCTCTAGCAACTAACAATCTCTTTCTTACATCCGCTTTCGGATCAATGATTTTGTAATAGATATCATGTGATAAAGCGTTTGCGATAGCAAGAATTAGACCATCAGCAGTTGACATCGCGGCAGCCATTCCTCCTGCAGCAACTAGTCCAGAGATTACGTATGGTAATCCAGCAACCTCAGGAGTTGCTAGTACAACTACGTCACCTCTCATAAACCATTCATTTAACTGAAGAATACCATCTCCGTTAAAGTCTGCTATGAAGGCTTGTTTTACATTAATCCAAGCATTTACCCACTCAATTTGCATGATTTCAGCAATTGGTTTTCCAATAATACCTGTCGGTAAGTTTGGATCTATTAGTGAGATTTTGGATAATGTTGCAAGCATTGGCGCTGAAGTATAAAGCAATGCAATAAAGAATAGTGACCATGCCACCGATTTTCTTGCAGCTTTAACACTTGGAGTAGTGAAGTATCTCATTAAAATGTGTGGTAAAGAAGCTGTTCCTACCATCATACAAAGTGCTAACGAAATAAACTTCCATGCAGCCATCCCACCTTCTGGCACACCAGAGTGCGATACAGAAATGGATTTTAGACCACCTGGTACACCTGCAGCTTTGATATCTGCAGCAGCATTTTTAACTAATCCAAATTGCGATTCAAGTGCACCTAATCTAGCCACTTCCTCACCTAACATAAAGTGTGGAAAGAAACCAAATCCAGATTTGTTACTTATCCAGAATACTGGAATTAGATAAGCAATAATCAATACTATGTATTGTGCAACCTGTGTCCAAGTTACCGCTCTCATTCCGCCTAGCATTGAACAAAGTAAAATACTTACTAGTCCAACCCAAACTCCTAATTCAAATGGAATACTTAGTGCTCTAGATGCAATTGTTCCTGTTGCGTTAATTTGAGCTGTTACATAAGTGAAAGATGCCAATGTTAAAACAACTACAGCACAGAATCTTGCAAAGTTTCCGCCGTATCTTGTTCCAATGAAATCTGGCACAGTATAACATCCAAATTTTCTTAAGTATGGTGCTAAAAGTGATGATACTAAAACGTATCCCCCAGTCCATCCGACTAAGAAAGCCATATAAGTATAACCACCAAAGTAAATACCACCAGCCATTGCAACGAATGATGCACCTGACATCCAGTCAGCTGCAGTTGCCATTCCGTTAAATACTGTTGGCACCTGTCTTCCAGCAACATAATAAGCATCGACCTGAACAGTTCTAGATAAATACCCAATCAAGGCATATATACATACTGTAAAGGCGACAAACAAAATACCAATTGTTTTAGCGGTCATGCCTGCTTGCTCCGCTATCGCCATCAATATGATGAATACAATGAAGCCCCCAGTATATGTTCCGTAAATTTTTGGTAGGTTGTCAATAAAATTGCCTTTAAACATTAATCATCCTCCTTTTCGGTAAAACCAAACTCTTCATCGATTTTTTCCTGTCTATTTGCAAACCAAAAAATAAGGACTACAAATGCAATGATGGAACCCTGCGCACACATGTAATACGCTAATGGATACCCCATAAAACTTGAAGTGTTTAGGTCAGAACCAAACATGAAGATCAGATAACCGAAAACAAACCAAATAATTAATGTAATAATCATTAACCCTTTGGTTTTTTCCCAGTGCTTTTCTTTGTTTGACATTATTTTTATCCTCCCTATAGGTTAAAGATATAATTCATACTCATTTAATGTAATATTTAAAGAGTAAAAAATGGCATATATTTATGGTAAAAGTGGTAATATTAGTTCTAAATGGGCATTAAATACAAATTAAAGCTCAAAGATTTGAAATTTGAGTATTTAAAGGAATATTTCATTCCATTTCTAAAATATTTCAAAAAAACAAAAAAAATTGAGAATTATTCTGATTTAAAAGAATTTATTCAAAAAAAATCTGCGTGGGTAAGTCAGGTTACACTTTATGGTTATCTAAAAACTCGAATGGGAGCAAAATATGTATTGATGTTTGAAGATGAGATATTTTTAGGGTCAATCAATAAGGCTAAATGGAATATTTACTCAACTGCTTTACAAGATTTAACTTTTTATACTGTTTCTTTTTTAAAAAATATCAGAAATCAACATGATACTGAAAAAGCAAATGAAATCTATTTTGAAATTTTAGATAATGAACTTCAAAAAAATGAAATGCCAAAAGAGATATACGAGAACGCAAAAAAGAAATTTCAAGAAAGATACGAAAACATAGAATGGAATAAATACCATGAATCATTACCATTTAATAATAGTGCTTTATCTTTATATGAATGGTCACCAATAGCTGAAGAGTTAAAATCCTTAGACAAAAAAATAGTTTTGAATTCTATGATCTTGAAATGGGATAATGTTAAAAAAGAATTTATTGAATTAATAAATTTTTAAGTATTTTTTCTATTTTCAACTAAACTTTTTACTACACTTGGATCTGCCAAAGTGGTTGTATCACCTAGTTGATCATGTTCATTTGCTGCAATTTTTCTTAGAATTCTTCTCATAATCTTGCCTGATCTAGTCTTTGGTAGTCCAGGAGAAAATTGGATTAAATCTGGTGTTGCTATTGGACCAATTTGTTTTCTAACCCAAAGTTTTAAATCTCTCTCTAAATCTAAAGTTGATTTTTCTCCGACATTTAAAGTTACATAACAATACAAACCATTTCCTTTAATATCATGTGGATATCCAACTACGGCAGCTTCTGCTACTTTCGGATGGGCAACAAATGCACTCTCTATTTCTGCAGTTCCAAGGTTATGTCCTGAAACAATAATTACATCATCAACTCTTCCTGTAATCCAGTAGTATCCATCCTTATCTCTCCTGCACCCATCTCCAGTAAAATATTTACCGTCAAATTGAGAAAAATAAGTATCAATAAATCTTTGATGGTCCCCATAAACTGTACGCATTTGACCGGGCCAAGATTGAGCAATACATAGTCGACCTTCAGCTTCTCCTTTTAAAACTTTTCCATCTTTATTAACTATTACAGGTCTTATTCCATAAAAAGGTTTTGTTGCTGAACCTGGTTTTAAATTTATAGCTCCTGTTTGTGGACTAATTAATATTCCACCTGTCTCTGTTTGCCACCAAGTATCTACGATTGGACAATTAGAATCTCCAACAGTTTTATAATACCATTCCCATGCTTCCGGATTGATTGGTTCTCCTACAGTTCCTAATAATTTTAAAGTTTTTCTTGATGTTTTTTTAACAGGTTTGTCGCCTTCTCTCATTAAAGCTCTTATTGCTGTTGGAGCAGTATAAAAAATATTTACTTTATATTTATCAACTATTTGCCACCATCTTGAGCTATCGGGATATGTTGGAATTCCCTCAAACATTATAGTTGTTGCTCCATTTGATAATGGTCCATAAATAATATAACTATGTCCAGTTACCCATCCAATGTCAGCTGTGCACCAATAAATATCTTTAGGTTTATAATTGAATATATATTGATGGGTCATAGAAGCATAAACCATATACCCACCTGTTGTATGCATTACCCCTTTTGGTTTTCCTGTAGATCCTGAAGTATATAAAATAAATAAAGGATCTTCTGCATTCATTTCCTCTGGTTCACATTTATTTGAAACTTTTTTTGTTAACTCGTGATACCAAACATCTCTTCTTTCATCCCAATTTATTCTATTGCCTGTTCTTTTTACAACAACACATTTTTTTACGTTTGGACAATTTACTAAAGCTTCATCAGCAATTGATTTTAGAGGTATTATTTTTCCACCTCTTATACCTTCATCTGCTGTAATAAGATAATCAGATTCACAGTCGTTTATTCTTCCAGAAATACTATCCGGAGAAAATCCTCCAAAGATTATTGAATGCACCGCTCCAATTCTTGCACATGCTAACATAGTATATGCAAGTTCTGGTATCATAGTTAAATAAATTGTTACTCTATCACCTTTTTTAACTCCTAATTCTTTAAGACCATTTGCAGCTTTAGAAACTTCTTTGTGTAATTCTTTATAAGAAATTTTCTTTTGAACTTTTGGATCATCTCCAACCCATATAATTGCAGTTTTGTCTTTATTTTTCTTTAAATGTCTATCAATACAATTTGCAGAAGCATTAAGAGTACCATCGTAAAACCATTTTATCTTTACATCTGATTTACTATATTTAACATCTTTAATTTTTGTATAAGGCTTTATCCAATTAATTCTTTTTCCTTCTTTTTTCCAAAAGCCATCATTATCTTTTATTGAGGCTTTATATTTTTTTTCGTACTGAGATTTATTTACTAATGCTTTGCTAACCCAGTCTTTTTTTGTTTTATAAATAAGTTCTTTTTCTTGTTTTGGTACTACAGACTTTACCTTAGTTTTTTTTTTAGTAGTTATTTTTTTCTTTCTTTTTTTAACTTTTTTTTTTGGCATGGATTATTAATTTTTCAGATACTACTCATCTTCAAAATAATTTTCCAGCATTTAGTGTTAATTGGCATTACAGACAGTCTGCTCTGTTTTATTAGTGCAATATCTTTCAAATCTTTATTTTTTTTAATGTTTTCAAGAGAAACTGGTGTTTTTAGTTTACTTTTATACTTAACTTTTACTGCTACAAATCGCTTCTCTTTATCTGTTGGGTCAATAAATGCTGTTTTAATTACTTCAACAATTCCAACGATTTCTTTACCAATATTTGAATGATAAAAAAAACAAAGATCGCCATTCTTCATTTTTTTTAAATTATTTGCAGCCTGATAATTTCTTACTCCATCCCAGTTCGTACCTTTTGCTCCAACTTTTAATTGTTGATCTATTGACCAAACATTAGGCTCTGATTTGAGTAACCAATATTGCATTTAATTAATTTATATTAAATTGCTATGTAAGTAAAAGGTATAAAAACTTGAATAAAAACAAAAATAGAAAAAATCAAAATTAAAAAAATAAATATTATGAAAAAAATTAATTTGATATAACCATATTTTTTTTTAAAATCATCAATTAGATAAACATAATTTAAAATTTTTTTCATATCTCTCTTACTTTAAATATACCACTATTCATTATAACGTATTCAATATTCATTCTTCTCATATTTGTATAAACATCAAATAAATCGAATACCATAGGATCTTTTGAAATATTGAAAGATGTGTTCACTAGTATGTCAATATCACTTTCAGCTAACTTTTTTAATAATTTAAAAACAAATGAATTTTCATTATCAATGACTTGAGTTCTACATGTGTTATCAGTGTGAATTATGGATAAATAATCTTTTTTTAGTTCTTCTTTTGCTTCACACAAAGTCCCCATTGAATATAAATTTTTATTTATACTATTTTGAATTGAGAAGTATTTTTCAAATTTTTCTTTAAGCAACATAGGAGCAAGCGGCTGATAAAATTTTCTTTTTTTTATTTTATTGTTTAAATTTTCAACAGCTAATTTGTCTTTAGCATTACAAATTATAGAAGTATTACCTAATGCCCGCGGCCCGGTTTCCATTTTATCAATATAAGTCGTAAGAATATGGCCTTTAATTATCAACTCATAAGCTACATCTAAAGAGTTTTCTTGTTGAGAAATTTTTTCAAAAAACTCATTCAATTTAAATTTTTTATTAATTTCGTTTTTATCTGGTCCAGGAAATAGACCTATATTTTTTAAAAATTTGTTATTTTCGTAAAAATAAGAAAAATTTGCAGCCCCAATTGCTGAGCCCGAGTCACCTGGTGAGGGAGGAACAATTAATTCTTCGAATATTTTTTGTTTAGATAAATCATGTATCATTTTACAATTTAATGCAACACCGCCAGTTAGTACTATTTTGTTTTTACCGGTTAGTTGCTTTGCTTTTAAAATTAGATTTTTCAAAGATTTATTTAATATTTGTTGAGCTGAACTTGCTATATCGGAATACTTTTGAAAATTTTCTTTAACACCTAAATTTAAATAAGGCTTGCCAAAGATTTGTATAAATAATTCAGAGAATGATCTTTCAGGGTTTTTTTGAAATTCAAAGTATGATGAATTTATTTTCAATTTTTCACAATCAAACAATTTTTCCATTTCTTTTTCATAAATTGGATTACCGTATGAACTTAAGCTCATGACTTTAAACTCACCATCATTTATATCAAAACCTAGAAAATCAGTTATGGCAGAATAAAATAGTCCAATTGAATTGGGATAAAAGTTTGTCCAATATTTTTTAATTAAATTTTCATTTTCGATTGTATATATGGTCATTGTTTCACCTTCTCCTACTCCATCGCAGCTTACATATGCATAATCATAAATATTATCTACGTATAATGATCCATACAGACAGTGGCTTAGATGATGAGATGAATATAAAATTTTATTCCTAGATAATTTTATTACATTATTAAGGTCAGAATAAAAAAAAATTGAGCCTGTATTAAAATTTTTTAAATGATGTGTTAATAACTTTTTATTCTCTAAAGGTTTTTTAATGGAATAAATAAAAATTTCCCACCATGATTTGAAAGGTTTTTCATAAAAACAAACAGATTTTATATTTTTTTCATTTAAAGAATATTTTTTTATTAAAAATTTTAAACTTCTTTTCGGAAAACTTTTATCACCTTTTATTCTTGTAAAATATTCTTCTTTAATAAAACAATTAATTTTTTTTCCATCTGTTAAGAAAACCGAAGATTCGTGATAATAAGCTGAAATACCAATATAAAACATTTAAGTTATAGTATTGATTTAGCATTAATATTTTTTAATACATCATTGTCTGCTTTGGATTTATCCAAATCTAAAAATTTTACAGGTAAAGACATAATTAAAATTAATGAATATAAAATTGGATTAAAAATTTTTGAAACTTTAGTTAAGCTGTTAGCATAAATATGTCTAAATTTACTTATTAAATTCTCCTTAAAAAATTTAATAAAATAATAAAATTTGGAATTGTTTTTTTTTGCAAATGTTAAGGAGTAGTTGGCGTGTCTTTCTTCATCAAGTAAAATTTTATCAATCTGCTTAGCATGATCTGGTTTAAAGGTTCTAATATTATCAAGAAAATTATGCAATTTTTTTTCAGCAATTTCTTCATTTGCTCCAATAAAAATTGCAAAGTCTTTAATATTTTTTTTCTCAAAAATAAATTTATCTTTATATATATATCCTTTAGCAAATAGATGAATTGGAACAAATCTGATTTCTCTGTTATTTAGCTCGTGTTCTAAAGAAATTTGGTTTTTGATATTTGTAAATATAGAAAAATGTTTATATTCGTCTAATGAATGTCTTATGAAACCTTTGCTTAACTTTAAATCATCAACATTTTTTGCTGCAAACAACATTTCTAAAGCAGATGCATATTCAGCAGCAGAAAATTCGTTTAAAACAAAACAGCATCTTTCAGGATCAAAACTTTTCAAATTATTTTTTGGTATTAAAAACATATTTATAATTTTACTATTATTAATTTTATTTATATCAGAAACAAAAGCAAAAAATTGTCTAAGTTTTTTACCATTCGGTCACAATAATCACTACGTCCATTTACCAAAAAATGCAGTATTTTGTGTCAAATATGATGAAGAAAATCTTAACTTCCAAACAGACGAACTTGGTGGAAGAATATTTAGTAAAACAAAAAACCAACTTCAAGTTTTTGGGGACAGTCAAGTTTTAGGTCTTGATATTGACAAAAATAAAAATCATTATTTATACAATTACATTAAAAGTGATTTTGTAATTTATGCAGCACCTAATAATGGTCCATATGAAGTTATTAAATTCATTTACTTAAATAAAAAATCTATATCGAAAAAAATAGTAATAAATTTTAATTTATCTGTTGATATTTTTAGGGTGTATGAGGATTGGGATATAAAAAATTATGTTGCAGTAAAAAGTAGTGAATTAGATGAAATTATAAAAAATCCTTATAAATACAAAATTATTATAACGAAAAGTTTACTATCAAATAAATTTTTTACAGTCAGTAGAAAAAATAACAATGAGATGCAAAAATTGTTTATGACAAGAAACAAAAATAAAATGGTTGATAATTTAAATTTATATTTAAAAAATCTTGAAAAACTTTCTAGAGAATTAGAGATTGATTTTGATTTAGTACTAACAATGCCATATTGGATTTATAAAAAAGAAAATGGAAAAATTATAAAAATTAAAGAAATTGAAAATCATTTAAAAAAAATTTTATGCAAAACCTTCAATAATAGCTATAGAACAAAAAATATATTTATTTCAAAAATAAAAAATTCTGATCAAGATATATTAACAATTGATAAAAGGCATCTACGCTCAGATAAAATTGTTTTGACCAATTTAGGCAAATATTGTAGCATTTAAATACTTACACGATCATGTTTAAAAAAATTTTGATATATATAATTTTGGTAAATACTCTAGCATTATCTGCTAAAGCTGATTTTATTCAAGAAAGTAGAATTTGGAAATTTTTTTCAAAAATCGGAAAAGATGCAGTCGAAAATTTTCCTGATATCCCTATTTTAAAAAGTGAAGTTGAGCAAGGTATAATCAAATTCGGGTCTTCAACTTATGTTGGAGATGTGAAAAATGGAAAAGCACATGGACAAGGTGTTTTTACTTTTTCAGATGGTACGAAATATGAGGGAACTTTCAAAAGAAACCTTTTTCATGGGGAAGGTGCCTATTTAGATAAGGATGGTAAGTTTTATAGAGGAAAATGGAGATACAATAAGTTAACAAAGCCAATTAATAATAAAACTAGAGAGGTATTTCAATTAAGTAAGGCTCTAGGAAAATCCAACTATATTGAGGTAAGAGGACCAGGGCAGTTTAGTAATAAGTGGTTTGAAGCAGAATTGACAGAAGTAAACACTAAAGAGATCGAACTTTCAACTACATTAGATATTTTTGATATGCCATCAGTGTTTTCGGAAGATTATGGAGATGAAGAAAAAATCAAAGAAATTCTTGATAGAAAAAATGCAGAAATAATCTCTCAAAATGAAGAAAGTGCAAAATTGAGCTCAAACATGTCCACTGCATATGTTTTAACAGCAAAAGGAAAACAAGATTTGAAAGCCCAAGAAGAAATTGTAAAGGCAATAGCAAATCAAGATCCCAATACTTCTGCTCATTCAAGTGGTGGAGGTGGCATGAGTGGCGGTGGCGGTGGCGGCTGTTAATCTAAATTAACATATCGATCTAATATTTAACACCAGAGCCTTTTAAATATTTTGCATCTTTGTCCAACATCATTCTTGGATTTACTTGTAAGCTTAAGGTATCAAATTTTTTTAATTTATATTTTTCTAAACCAACCAATGCAATCATTGCTGCATTATCTCCACATAATTTGAAGTCTGGAAATATTGGTTCAAAATTATTTTCATCGCTTACTTGAATTAATTTTTTTCTTATACCATTATTTGCTGCTACACCTCCAGCAACAATAAATGATCTTTTATTGATTGAAAATTTTTTAAGAAATTCTTTAAAAGCAATTTTTGTTTTAACATATAAAATTTCCTCGATAGTTTTTTGAAATGAGGCTGCTAAATCATATTTCTCTTTTTCAGTTGTAATATTGTTTGTTATTTTTAATATAGCAGTTTTAAGACCAGCAAAAGATAAATTGCATCCACCTTTATTTATAATTGGTTTAGGTAGATTAAATTTATCTGGATCACCTTTTTCTGCAAATTTTTCTAATTTAGGACCACCTGGAAATTCTATTCCTAAAAGTTTAGCTGTTTTATCAAATGCTTCTCCTAAAGCATCATCAATTGTAGTGCCTAATCTTGTGTAACTTCCTAATCCATTGACAATTAGATATTGACTATGTCCACCTGAAATCAACAGTAGTAAATAAGGATAATTAATATTAGTTTGAAGCTTTGGACTTAAAGCATGACCCTCTAGATGGTTAACACCAATAAATGGAACTTTTAGAGATGATGCAAGAGATTTCGCAAAATTTAAACCAACACTAAGACAGATTATTAAACCAGGTCCAGATGTTGCGGCAATAGCAGATACTTTATCAAGACTTATACCACTCTCATCCAAAGCTTTTTTAGCAATTAAATTAATTTTTTCAACATGTGACCTTGCAGCTAATTCTGGAACAACTCCCCCAAATTCTTTATGAATATCAAATTGACTTGAGACTATATTTGATAAAATTTTTGGTATACCACTTTCGTTATCTTGAATAATCGAAACCGCTGTTTCATCACAACTTGTCTCAATTCCTAATATTATTGGGCTTTTATTCATAAATTATTTTTTATAATTAATACAATTAATCTATAAGAATGTAATAAAAATAACTTTTATGAAAAGAGCTAATCTTGTAATTGGAACACGTGGAAGTAAGTTAGCAATGATTTACGCAGAAAATGTGAAAAAAGAATTAAAAAAATACTTTTCTAAAGAGATTCAATTAAAAAAAATAGCAACAACAGGAGATCAAAGGCAAGATGAGAGATTGTCTGAAATAGGAGGCAAAGGATTATTTTCAAAACAAATTGAGAAAGATTTATTAAATAAAAATATAGATATAGCAGTACATGCTTTCAAAGATATGCCTACTGAAGAAACTGAAAATCTTTTAACTAATTATTTTTTAAAAAGAAACTCTCCTAATGAAATTTTAATAAGTAAAAATAATATAAAATTTGAAGATTTAGAGCCAAACTCAATTATTGGTACATCATCATATAGACGAGAATATCAACTTAAGAAAAAAAGACCCAACTTAAAATATAAACTTATCAGAGGAAATGTAGATACTAGAGTTCAAAAGTTAGAAAAAGGCGAATATGATGCAATAATTCTCTCAAAAGCAGGATTAGTTGCTTTGAATTTACAACATAAAATTTCACAAGAATTCAATGTTGATGAACTCATACCTTGTGCGGGACAAGGAATTATAGCAATTCAATGCAGAGAGGATGATAATGAAATCAAAAAATTACTTGAAAACATTAATGATCAAGAAACAAGAACCGTCGCAAAAGCAGAAAGAGAGGTCTTAAAAGTTCTTGAAGGAGATTGTGATACAGCAATAGGTGTATTTGCAAAATCAAATGGAAAAAAAGTAGATCTATTGACCGAATTGTTTTCTGTAGATGGAAAAAATAGATATTTCATAAAAAAAAGTCTTCAAAAAGATAATATTGAGTCTAGTAGTAGAATGGTAGGAGAAGAACTTAAGTTAAAATCAAAAGGTTCTTATAAAAATTAAAATGCATATTTTATTAACCAGACCATTAGATGATAGTAAAGAATTAATTTTAAAATTAACTTCGATGAAACATAAAGTTTCACACTTACCTTTATTACAAATAAAAAAAATAGATATACAAGGAATAGATTTTAGCCGATTCAAAGGTGTCATTTTTACGAGCGCTAATTCTTTAAAAAATTTAAATATTTCAAAAATAGATAAAAAAATAATTTGTTTTTGTGTTGGTCTTGCAACAGAAAGAAAGGCAAAAGAAGTAGGTTTTCAAAATATTTTCTGTGCTGAGGGTAACGTAAATAATCTTAAAGAATTAATTTTACAAAACTTTGACCCAAAGATTGGGCCTATGGCCTACATTAGTGGGGAAATTGTTTCTTATAATCTTGATAAAGATTTAATTTCAGAAAATTATGTCATAAAGAGAATTATAAATTATACAGCAATTCCTAATGAAAATTTAAGTGATGACTTTCTAAGAGATATCAAATCTTCTGTGCCAGAAATTGTTTACATATATTCTGAAAATAGTGCGAAGACATTTTTTACGTTAATAAAAAAATATAATTTAGATAATATTTGGATGGAAACTAACCTAATGTGTATGGGTGAAAAAGCATCTTCAGCATTGAATGACATAAAATGGAAAAAAATTTTTCTTTTTAACCCTGGTGAAGAAGAGTTTTTGCTATATAAAATTTAAAAATGGAAGTTTTAAATAAACTAAATGAGTTATTTTTATCTGTATGGAAGCAGGGAATTCTTGGGGTAGATTTCTTTCAGATAATAGTAGGTCTTGGAATATTTGTATTATTTTTAATATTTAGAGGCCTAATTAGCAAACTTGTTATAAAAAAATTAGAATTAATTTCAAAAAGAACAACTAATAAATTAGATGATACTTTTGTAAAATCTATGGAAGGTCCTGCTAGGTTTCTTCCAATTGTTCTTGGTGTCTTCTTTGCCAGTTACTATATGTCATTTGATAATGAGACAAGGGGTTTCATAGATAACGTTAACAGAACATTAATAACAATTTTAATATTTTGGATAATACATCAGATAATTGAGCCTATATCATATATTTTAAGTGGATTAGATAAAGTCCTGACAAAAGAATTAATAGGCTGGATTATAAAGTCTCTTAAAATTTTAATTTTTATTTTAGGCGCAGCTGCTGTTCTTGAGTTATGGGGAATTAAAATTGGACCAATAATTGCAGGATTAGGCTTGTTTGGTGTTGCAGTAGCATTAGGTGCACAGGATTTATTTAAAAATTTAATATCTGGAATTTTAGTATTAGTTGAAAAAAGATTTAAAATTGGTGATTGGATTAAAGTCGAGGGAGTTATTGAAGGAGTTGTTGAGAATATTGGATTTAGATCAACCGTTATAAGAAAATTTGATAAGTCACTAGCAATTATTCCCAATTTTCAATTTGCAGAAAATGCAGTGATTAATAATACAAGGAAGACTAACTGGGCTATTAGTTGGATAATAACTCTTCAATATGACACTACAATTGATCAATTAAAAACCATAAGAGATGAGATTGAAGATCACATAAATAAAGGTGATGATTATGATCAATCTGTTGGAGTTGCTGTAAGAATAGATAAGTTTTCAGATAGCTCAATTGATATGTATGTAAGATGTTTTACAAAAACAAATAGTTGGACTAATTATTTACAAGTTAAAGAAAATCTGGCACTTGAAATAAAAAAAATTGTTGAAGGTAAGGGAGCTGCCTTTGCATTCCCAAGTCAGTCCATCTATGTTGAAAAAAAATGATTGCTATATTTTATTTAGCTCTTCAAATTTTAAAACTTTATTCATATGTTGTAATTGCCAATGTTGTTATAAGTTGGTTGGTCGCTTTTAATGTACTAAATACAAGCAATCGGTTTGTATATTTAATATTAGATTTCACTTATAAAATGACAGAACCGATTTTAATGAGAATAAGAAGATTTTTACCTAACCTTGGTGCTTTTGATATTTCTCCTATCGTACTTCTTTTGTTGATATGGTTCATAGAAATGTGTATGAAACTCTACATTGCACCACTAATATTTTAATAAATGATTTTAATTGATGGAAAAAAAGCTGCTGCTGATTTAAGAGAAGAGCTCAAGAAAGAAGTCTTATCTTTAAAAGATAAGCATAATAAAGTTCCAGGTTTAACAGTAATATTGATTGGTGATTTAGCACCTAGTCAAATTTATGTTAGAAATAAAGAGAAATCTGCCAATGAAGTGGGCCTTAAATCAGAGGTGATTAGATACCCTGACAGTGTTGAAGAAAGTGAAGTTTTAAAAAAAATCGATGAACTTAATAATGACGATTCCGTTTCAGGAATTTTAGTTCAGCTCCCACTTCCTAAACATATTGATAAACAAAAAGTTATAGAGGCAATTATGCCAGAGAAGGATGTAGATGGATTTCATCCCATGAATGTTGGTAATCTGTCGTCAGGTTATGAAAGTGCTATTCCGTGCACTCCTTTAGGTTGTTATTTATTAATAAAAAAAATTGAACCAAACCTTAATGGAAAAAAGGCTGTAATTGTTGGAAGATCTAATTTAAATGGTAAGCCAATGACACAGTTGTTGTTGAAAGAAAATTGTACAGTCACAATTACTCATTCAAAAACAAATGATCTTAAAGGAGAATGTTTAAAAGGAGACATTATAGTCGCTGCTGTTGGAATCCCTGAGCTTATAAAAGGTGATTGGGTAAAAAAAGATGCAATTGTGATTGACGTTGGTATTAATAAAACTGAAAACGGCCTAGTTGGCGATGTGGCATTTGATGAAGTATCAAAAGTTGCAAAAGCTTTAACTCCAGTTCCAGGTGGAGTCGGACCTATGACTATTGCATGTTTACTTAAAAATACAATTGAGTGTTTTAAGAGAGCAAATAAATAAAATTTATTACTGATTTCTAATTAAAGGATAAACTTTAGGACTTAAGTATTTAAGATTAGTTAGCATAATTAAAATCAAGGTCACAGTTCCTATAGAGGCACCAAGGTAAATTAAAACTTTAAAATCAAATTGCCAAACTAATTCAAAAATATTCTCCATAATAAATTTTGATCCAATTACTGCAAAAAAAATTGCAATTAATATTACCGACATAAAAATTATTATAAATTCTATCAAAGACGAAAATATAATTTCTTTTTTTGAAAAACCTAAAATTTTAAATACAAGATTTTGGTACTCTTTTACTTTTCCTTGGACCATTATAGCACTTGAAATAACAATCAATCCAATGACAATTGTTACACCAGAAATTAAGGTTACAGCTATGAAAACTTTATTTAAAACTGATGTTACTTTGTTTAAGTAATCAGCAATTTTTATCATAGATAAACTCGGTAATACTTCTAACATTTTGGTTTCATCAAAATTATCTGGATTTTTAAACTTAGCAGTTGCTAAATATTCATGAGGAATTTTTTTTGCAAATTGTGGATTAAATAGCATGGCAAAATTAATACTTAGATCACGATAATCAACTTCTCTAAAATTAACTATTTCTCCATCAATTTCTCGACCATAAATGTTTAAAGTAAAAATATCTCCCAACTCAATATTAAAATCTTTAGCCACTTTTGCATCAAGTGATATCTGAAGTTGGTTAGGTTTAGATAAATCCCACCATTCTCCTTTTAAAATTGGGTTATCTTTAGGAATATTTTCAACCCAAGAAGATCTTCTTTCACTTCCAATTACCCAATAACTATCATTATCTGGTTTAATATAGCTATTTGGATTCACACCATTAATTTTTATTATTCCGGAAGAAACCATAGGTACAATTTCAATGTCCGCATCAGGGTCCATTTTGTAAACACCTTGTTCAAATTTTTTCTTTTCACCCTTTTGAATTCCAACAAAAAAATAATCAGGTGCAATATCTGGAATAGATCTTGCAATTTCTCTCTTAAAATTTGTTCCAACCAAAGCTAAAGTTAATAATAAAGTTACACCTAAGCCTAAAGACATGATTGTGATAGGAGTGATACTTTTTGTTTGAGTTATATTTTTAATCGATACTTTTAAAGAGATATTTGAAATAAAATTAAACTTTTTTAGTAAATAAATTATAATCTTTGAAAGTAAAAAAAATACAATTAGACATATAAAAAAAGCCAGAAAATAACCCAAGCTATAAGAAGGTCTTTCAGATCCCATTGTAAACAATAAAACTAAAAATGATAATAAGATAAAACTTAAAATAACTGACTTTTTTGAGTAATAAAATTGTAGGTTTTGGAATACATTTCTAAATAGGTTTGATGCTTTAACTTGATCAATGGAACTTATTGTTGGTATTGAAAAAATTATAAGAACTAACAAACCTACAATAAATATTTTTATAAAATTAATTAAAGAGAATTTTGGATAAACATTTAATCCCAACCCATCAGATAAATATTTGTCTGCAATTGGTACAATTAAAAAACTTGAGCCATAAGAAATTACAGTAATAATAAATAATAATATAAATAATTGAAGATAATAAAGTGTTTTTATATTCCCTGAATAAAATCCTACAGCTTTTCTTACAGCTATAGACATATTGTTCTGGTTTATAAAAGACAACAATGTATTAGCGATACCTATTCCAGCAATTAACATTGCACTAATTGAAACTAAAGAGAGAAATTGGGAAAAATTATTAATTATCCTTTTTAAGCCACTTGCTGAATTTTCTGGAAATCTAAGTTTTACTTTTTGGTCATCTTTAAAAATATCTTTGATCTTACTTTCTATTTTTTCTGGATCATCACTTGGATTAAATTTTACTTTATATTCATAATTTAAAAAACTACCTATTCCATTTAGTTTTAGTATCTCCAAAGTTTGTTTTCCTGCTAATGCCCAATCTCCAAAAGCTACAAACCCACTGACATCAGGTACAGATTTTATAATTCCAACAACTATGAAACTTTGATCTTGTACCTTAACTTTGTCATTTATTTTTATCTTTAAAGTTTTTGATAAACTTTCATTAATCAAAATTGTCTTTGGTTCCTTTTGCATTCTTTCATAAGCATCTTCTGGCTCATAAACAACTTCACCGTAAAGTGGATATTTTTCATCAACTGTTTTAATCCTTGTAAATAATGATTTATTTTTTTCTCTGCCTGTCGTAGAAAGCATTGTACTGAACTCTATCATTTGTGAGACAGTTGAAAATTCCTTTACTTTATTGACTAAATTAAGATCCCCCTGATTACGGTTATAATCGATTTCGAGATCTCCACCCAAAAGAACTTTTGCATTATCATTAAGCTCTTTTTTTAAACTATCTTCGATTGTAAAGATGGCACTTAAAATAAAAAGACTGATAAACAGCGTTACAATAATGCTTGAAATTTTTTTATAATTTCTGCTTAAATCCTTTAAAGCATACTTGAATATTAAACTTAACTCCGAAGAATTATTTAATTTTTCCATCTTTGATTTTAATTTTTCGTTTTGCTTTGTCTGCTAATTTTGGATCATGTGTGACCATTATTAAAGAAGACCCTTCTTCTTTGACATATTTAAATAAAATTTCAGAGATCATTATTGAGTTTTCGGTATCTAGATTACCAGTTGGTTCATCAGCTAAAATCAAATCTGGTTTCATTGCAATAGCTCTTGCAATCGCCACACGTTGTTGCTCTCCGCCAGATAATTGACTTGGAAGATTATTGAATCTATGTTTTAGACCAAATCGATCTAATAAACTTTTTGCTTCTTTCTCTGGATTTTTAAATTCATTAAGTTCAAGTGTTAAAGCTACATTTTCAACAGCTGTATAATTTGGAATTAAATAGAAAGATTGAAATATAATTCCTATATTTTGCTTTCTAATTTCAGATACTTCGTCTTCATTAAGATTTGTTATTTCCCTGTCTTGAAATATAATTTTCCCTGAGGTTGGACGTTCTAGTCCACCAATAAGCATAATCAAGCTTGTTTTTCCTGACCCACTTTCTCCAACCACAGATACAGTTTCTTTTTTTTTTATAGTTAAATCAATATTTTTTAAAACATTGATATTGTCCTTCCCAGTTTGGTATTTGAGATTTATTTTTTTTAATTTAAGAAGTGTGTTCATGAATAAAAGTTTATTTATAAAAATATTGTTATTCTTTCTAGTGCACATAAATGCAAGTGCAATAGAAAAGGTTATATTATTCGGCGATAGTTTAATGGCGGGTTATGGTCTACCTAAAGAGCAACACTTATCTTTGGTTTTAGAAAGTAATCTCGTTAGGAGTGGTTTAAATATTAAGGTAATAAATGGAAGTGTGTCAGGTAGTACTTCTTCTGGTGGATTGAATAGAGCAGAATGGAGTTTATCAGATCCCGGTATTGATCTAATCATCCTTGGTCTTGGGGCAAATGATATGCTTAGAGGAATTCAACCAGATGAAACCGAGAGAAATTTAGAAGAAATAATTAAAATCGCTAACAGTAAAAAAATAAAAATTATAATAGCTGGGATGGTTGCGCCAACAACTCATGGAACTAAGTATAAAAAAAATTTTGATGCTATTTATCCTAAATTGTCAAAAAAATATAATTTACCCTTAATTCCATTTTTGCTAGAGGGTGTTGCTCTTGATCCAAATCTAAATCAACAGGATGGCATACATCCTAACAAAGCTGGAACAATAGTTATAAGTAATACAATTCAAGATATTATTTCAAAAAATTATTAATCGGATATGAAAAAAAAATATCATCATTTAGCAAATGGCACATTTCGTAATCCTGAAGGATCAAAGGTGATTGATATGAATTTCAATTGGTCGTTTAAGGTCTTTAACCAAGAAAAAAAAAAATTAGATATGACTTTTCCTGAAAGTAATATCATTAAAAAAGAAAAAGTTTTATTGGATTTAAATAATTTCCAAAAAGAAGATTATGTAGCGTGGATAGGTCATGCAACATTTTTATTAAAATTAGGGGGAATAACAATAATAACAGATCCAGTTTTTTCAAAAAATGCAGGACCTTTATTTTTTGGGCCAAAGAGATTTACCGAACCAGCATTAAAACTTAATGAGATACCAAGAACAGATATTTTTCTACTAACTCACAATCACTACGATCATCAAGATATGAAAACAATAATGAGATTTCCTTATAAAGAATCTAAAGTCCTGTTACCTTTAGGACTAAAAAAATATTTTAAAATTAATAGATTTAAAGATGTAAATGAAATGGATTGGTATGATCAAATAAGAATAAATAAGAATTTAAATATTACTTTTTTGCCATCAGTCCACTGGTCAAAAAGGAGTTTAACGGATACTAACAAAACTTTATGGGGTAGCTATTTGATTGAATACAAAGGAAAAAAAATATTATTTTCATGTGATACTGGTGTTGGAAAAATATATAAAGAATTGGGAGATAAGTATGGTCCAATTGATTTAACATTTATTAACATTGGCGCATATAATTTTTATCCTATGGCTTCAATTAAAGATTCTTCTGCTTACCACACTAACCCTGAAGAAGCCCTTGGACTTGCTAAAGATTTAAAAAGTAAAAAAGTAATTGGAATGCATTGGGGAACTTTTGTCTTATCACTTGAACCAATATTAGAGCCCCCTTTAAGGTTTAAGCAAAATGCAGAAAAATTTGGATTTAAAAAAGATGATGCAATTATTTTTAAAATTGGTGAATTTAAATTATTTAAAGAGCTTTTTGATACTAACTAGAATTTTCCATCAACCACAATCCATCTTGATTTAAAAAATATAGTTTACCATTTATAGGATGAATTTGTATGTCTCTGATTCTTCCAATTTTATCTTTAAATATTATTTCCTCTTTTACGTTTGATAAATCATTAAACTCTAATTTTCTTAAAGACTTATCTTTAAGAGAAGTAATTAATGCATGACCATTCCAATCTTTAAATTCATTACCTTTATAAATTGTGATTGCACTTGTGGCTATTGATGGAACCCAATATTGAATGGCTTTTGTAAAGCCAGGTTTCCATTTTGGCCCTATTGGTATACCTGAATAATTTGTGCCACCCCATCCAAGAATTTTCCAACCATAATTTTCACCTTTCTTTGCTTCACCAAACCAATCGCCTCCTTTTGCACCATGATTGCTCATATAAATTTTTCCATCAAAAGGTGATAAAGCTAAACCTTGAGGATTTCTTACACCAATTTGATATATTTCAGGTAGCCAGTCTGATTTCCCCTCAAAACGAGGATTGTCTTTTGGAATGCCACCATTTAGATAAATTCTAATTATACTTCCTGGATGTTTATTTCCATCTTGAGCAATCATTCCCCCGCCTCTTTCACCTGCAGAAGCAAATAAATAGTTGTCTTTAATTGCAAGTCTTGAACCAAAATGATAGGGCGAGTCAATTGGTGGATTGGCTTGAAAAATATTTTTAAAATTTAATTTGTTTTTATTAAATTTTGCGCGTGCAATTGAAGTACTAGTCTTCCAATTATTTCTATTTTCTGTGTATGAGATGTAAATGTAATCTTCATGATACAGAATATCCAATAATCCTCCCTGTCCATATTCTACAAAATTTAAGTTATGACCAATTTCATTTATCTCCCTTGTAGAAATGTTTACAAATTTAATTTTTCCACCTTTCTCGGTAACAATCATTTCATTTTCATTAACGAACGAAGAACCCCAAGGTGCTTCTAATTCAATAATTTTATTAAAATTAAAATTTTTACTAAATGAATTAGTTGAGAATAGTATTAATGATAAAAGAAATAATAATTTCTTCACTCTATGAAAGTTTTGATCTACCACCATCGACAGCAATAATTTGTCCTGTAACCCAAGAACTGTCTTCAGTTATTAGAAATTTTGCAAGCGAAGCCGAGTCTTTACCTTCTCCAAGTCTTTTTAATGGATGGGCTTTTGCTATACCATCAGCTAAAACTTTATTTTTAAGCATTGGCTCTGCAATTTTTGAATTAGTTAAACTTGGAGCAATGCAATTTACTCTTATATTAGGAGCAAATTCTGCTGCTAAAGAAACAGTTAATCCTTCAACAGCTGCTTTAGTTGAAGCTATAATTGCATGATTTGTAAAACCCCTTTGAGCAGCAACAGTTGAAAACAAAACAATCGATCCTTTATTTTTTTTTAAACTTTCTTGATAACCTTTAATTAAATCTACTGCAGAATATAAATTTAGTTTCATACATTTTGTAAAATCTTGTTCTGAAACCATTCTCAAAGGCTTTAAATCAATTGAACCAACACAATAAGCTATACCTTTGATATCATCTATTTCGGACTTAATCTTTTCAACAAAACCATTTTCTAAAACATCAGAGACTGTATATTTACAATTTAGTTTTTCAGACAAAGATTTTGTTCTTTCTTCATCCCTACCGATTAAATGTACTTCTTTCCCGGCTGCGTATAACTGTTCGGCTAAATTAGATCCGATAGATCCTGTCGCACCTACTACTAAATATTTTTCTGACATAAATTTTTAAAGAGTTATATATAGTTAATGAAATTATTTTTTCTACTTGGAAATCAGCTTTTCTCAGAGAAATATCTAGAAAAGTACAGAAAAGACCACTTTTTCTTTATGGCTGAAGATTATCAGCTCTGTACGTACGAAAAGCATCATAAACAAAAGATATTATTGTTCTTATCTTGCATGCGATCTCACGCAGATAGACTAAAAAAAAATAAATTTAAATTAGAATATTCTTCGATCGAAGATAAACCTTTCAAGCTGGATTACACAGAAAAATTAAAAAAAATAATTAAAGCAAAAAAAATTAAAGAAATTTCAAGTTTCGAAATTGAGGATAAGTTTTTTGAAAATAAAATTAACAATTTTTTAAAAAGGGAAAAAATTAAATGGAATATTATTCAAACACCAATGTTTTTAAATTCTAGAGAAAAATTTAAAAACTATCTATCAAAATCAAAAAAACCTTTTATGGCAGTTTTTTATAAAGATACTAGAAGAGATTTGGATATACTCATGAAAAAAGATGGTAATCCAGAAGGAGGCAAATGGAGTTTTGACGAAGAAAATCGAAATAAACTTCCAAAAAATATATCTATACCCAAATTTCCTAAAATTACTGAGACTGTTCATACGAAAAAACTAAAAATTTTAATTGATAAAAACTTTAAAAGTCACCCAGGTAATACGAAAGATTTTTGGTTTGCTACGGAATATGATGATGTAATTAAATTATTAAATTTTTTTATTAAAGAGAAATCAAATTTATTTGGGGATTATGAAGATGCAGTTGATCAGAAAGACAATATATTATTTCATAGTGCTTTAAGTCCTTACATCAATTTAGGTCTTATCACTCCAGAATTTATCATTAAAAAAGTTTTAGATTTTCACAACAAAAATAAAATAAGATTAAATTCCTTAGAAGGTTATATTCGTCAAGTAATCGGATGGAGAGAATTTATGAGGGGAATATATCAAAGCTATTCAAAAGAAATGGAAACTAGAAATTTTTTTAAACAAAATAGAAAAATGAAAAACTCATGGTACGAAGGAACAACAGGATTACCACCTTTAGATTATGCTATTAAAAATGCAGTGAATTATGGTTGGTCACATCATATTGAAAGGTTAATGATCTTATCAAACATAATGAATTTATGTGAAGTTAAGCCAACATATGTTTACAAATGGTTTATGGAAATGTTTGTGGATTCCTCAGACTGGGTAATGGTCCCGAATGTTTATGGAATGGGGCTTTTCAGTGATGGAGGAATATTTGCAACAAAACCATATATTTGCGGCTCCGCTTATTTCATGAAAATGATGGATTTTAAAAAAGGAGAATGGTGCAATACCATGGATGGTCTTTATTGGAGATTCATTAATAGAAATAGAGCATTCTTTTTAAAAAATCCTAGACTTTCTATGATGGTTAGAATTTTCGATAAAATGAAACCTGATAGAAAAAAATTAATTTTAGCTGAGGCAGAAAAATTTATTAAACAAAATACTGCATAGTGAGAAAAGAAAATTTACCCACAAAAATTTGCCCTGTATGTAAGAGACCTTTTACTTGGAGAAAAAAATGGAAATTAAACTGGGATAAAGTGAAATATTGTTCTAAGAAATGTTCAAAAAATAACTAATTAACAACAAGAGCAGCTTTTCTTTTTCTCTGGTTTTTTTGCTTCAATCACTTCTTCTTTAGGGGCTGATTGTTCAAGAATTTTTGCTGCTTCAGCTTCTTTCTCTTTTAATATTTTATTTTCAATGTATGCGTAAAGAGAGTTGAAACCTAATTTTGAAGCTTTCTTTTCTTCATAATTCCTTCTGCCTTTAAGATTTTCAATAATTTCAAGAACTTGCGGGTTATTCATACTATTGTTATCTCATAATTTTGATAATTTACAATAGTTCTTTAAAAAAATTCTTTAATTATAGTTGGTATGTACTTTTTGAAATTAAAAAAACCTTTATTGCAATATTTCCAAGAACTTCGGTCTAAATTACGATAAAGAAATTTTATATTATTTATTCCTTGAGAAGTTAAATAATCTAAGTTTTCTCCAACACAAGGATAAAAAAAATAACTATTCTCAATTGTTTTAAGGTTACCAATATCAATAATTTCACAATCCAAAGATTTTTCATCCAACCTTCTTTTTTGATCCTGAATTAAATTAGTCTTAAATTTCATTGTTTTTTCACTAAGTTTAATATTTCTACTGTCGTTATTATTATTAACTAAATAAATCTTTTTAAATTTATGGTCTTTGAAATCAGTCAACTCAAAAGAAAGATTATTATCAAAAATAATTAAATTTTGCTCATCCAAACTTACTGGATTACTATAATCTTTTAAGACAGCCTTGTATATTTTCTCGCTAACTTTAGGTGGTGCATTTTCATTTAAATTAATGTTATTAAATCTGTTATTAGTAAATTTTTTTATATTCCATTCACTTGCCAAATAATGCTTACCTTGTGTTTGTATCCCAGCAACCCATCTCCATCCCAATGTATTAGATGCTGCATCTCCATCATAGAGATGTTTCATAAAAAATTCAGCTCCTAATTGCCAAGGTAAATTTAAAGTAAAAATCCAGATACTGGCAAACCACATTCTTGTATGATTATGAAGGTAATTAAATTCTTTTAATTCTTTAACCCATTCATTAAAACATTCTATATTTGTATTTCCATCAATGGCATTTAAATAATCTTTATTATCTTTGTATTTTTCTCTTATAATTTTTATTTCTATTATGTAATCTGTCCATACACTAGGTCTTAATTCTAACCATCCTTTCCAATAAGTACGCCACAAAACCTCCTGAATAAATTTTTCATTTTTAGAAAATGAAAATTTCTTTAAGGCTTTATCTATAACTTCTAACTCATTTAATATTCCATGAGATATATATGGAGAAATACAAGATATATTTGATCTTTTATCCGGACCAAAATCAAAATTTCTCAATCTTGAATATTCAGAAAGATTATTTTCAATAAAATTATCTAGTTTATTAGTGGCTTGCGCCCGACTTGGTTCAAAATTCATGATATTTTATTTTAATTTTTTCTTGTGAAAATTAATAAATCTTTCAACATTTGATTTATTAAAAGTTTTATTTTCCTCAAATGAAACTTTTTTCATAGAATAAGCTGAACTTTTAGTTATTCTAGAATGAATAATAACATTCCCTTTATATAACCTCAATTTAACTGATCCATTAACTTTACTTCTCTTAAGATCAACAATTCTTTGTAATTTAAATCTCTCTTTAGAAAACCAATATCCATTGTAAATCAGTTCCGCATATCTAGGCATAATTTTTTCTTTCTTATGCATTGTATCTTTATCAAGTGTAACAGACTCTATAGCCCTATGAGCGTGCATTAATAAAGTTCCGCCTGGTGTTTCGTATACACCTCTTGATTTTATACCGATAAATCTATTTTCTACTAGATCAACTCTTCCAATAGCATTTTTTCCAGCTATGTCGTTTAATTTTCCAAGCAATTTAGATGGAGATAATTTTTTCCCATTCACTGCAATCGGATCTCCACTTCTAAAATCTATTTTTACAATTGAAGATTTATTAGGTGCTTTTTCTGGAGATACCGTTCTTTGAAAGATAAAGTCAGGTGCAGAGTTTTTTGGATTTTCTAACAACTTTCCTTCTGTTGATGTATGAAAAATATTATCGTCTACTGAAAAAGGTGGCGCTCCTTTCTTGTCTTTAGGTATTTCAATTTTATTTTTTTTTGCATAATTAATTAGATCTGATCTAGATTTCAGCTTCCAAATTCTCCAAGGCGCAATAACTTTTATTTTAGGACCAAAATAATGATAACCTAACTCAAATCTTACTTGATCATTTCCTTTTCCTGTTGATCCATGAGATACAGCATAGGCATTAAATTTTTTAGCAATTCTAATTTGATCTTTGGCTATTAAAGGTCTAGCAATTGAGGTTCCAAGCAAATAAACACCTTCATATATTGCATGGCCCCTAATCATTGGATAAACATAATCTTTTACAAAAATATCTTTTAGATCTTGAATAATAATATTTTTTACGCCAAGTTTTTTTGCGTTTCTGAAAATTTTATTTCTATCTATTTCTTGACCAATGTCTGCAGTATAACAAATTACTTCTGCATCATAATTTTCCTGTAACCATTTTAATATGATTGATGTGTCCAAACCTCCAGAATAGGCAAGAACTATCTTTTTCTTTGATTTCATTATTTAACTACAGCTTTTTTTAGCTGCGTTATATGCTTTAGTGAAGCCCATCAAAGAATAATGATCAATTGTTTGAGATCCAGATTTATTATATCCAGTAACCATTAATCTTGAGGCCTTTTTCATTCTGCTAACAACTTTTTTTTCAATTTTATTACTTGAAATCCACGCAAAATTATCTTGAGCTATATCAAATTTATATTTTGATTTACCAGAGCTAGCTGTAATTGAATTTTGACTGTTGTATTCATAGCCTGAGGTTGTGCTTACTTCGTCTTTAATTTTTTCAGATGGTCTAAAAGTTACAAATAATCTTGCATCTCTATCATCTTTTTTAGGAGATTGAAGAACAGGTTTAGATTGAGCAAAACATACTTTACTATCCCCATTAGTAACAACAATTGCATCCCAGTCTTTAAATGTTCCTATTTTATTTAATTCTTCTGAATAAGAAGTTGATCCTAATAAGAGAATAAAAAAAATTATTTTAAAAATTATGGACATGGATTTGGATATTTTTTTTGAATTTCATTAATTTCATTAATTATTTCTTTATCAAGATTCACTTTTACACTTTCTATATTTGTTTTCAACTGCTCCATTGTTGTTGCACCAATAATAACGCTAGACATGAAATCCTGTATCTCACAAAATTTTATACACATTTGACTCATATCAATGTTGTATTTTTCACTAATATTAAAATACTCATCAACAGCTTCGTTTGTATTTGGTTTTCGATATCTTGTCCAAAAATCCCAATCTCTTTCCATCCGAGATCCTTTTGGAAATTGCTTATTTCTATATTTACCACTTAAAAAACCACTGGCTAAAGGAGAATAAGATAAACAGCCAATATTTTCTCTTATAGATACCTCTGCTAATCCAACTTCATATGACCTATTTAATAAACTATAGGGATTTTGTATGGACATCATTCTTGGCAAACTCTTTTCCTTTGAGAGTTTGAGAAAATTCATAACACCCCAAGGAGTTTCATTAGATAAACCTACATGTCTAATTTTACCTTGCTCAATATACTTTTGTAATTCAACCAACACGTCTTCGAATTTATTCCATTCATTTTCTTTATGCACATATCCAAGTCTTCCAAAATTGTTTACATTTCTTTCTGGCCAATGAAGCTGATATAAATCTATATAATCAGTTTTAAGTCTTTTAAGACTGTTATGAAGTGCAGTTTCGAGATTCTTCCCTACAAAACTATTTTCACCATTCCTAATATAATCTCTAGCAGGACCACAAACTTTAGTTGCAAGTATCACATCTTTTCTTTTTTTTGTTTTTTCAAACCAATTTCCAATGATCGTCTCTGTATGACCAAAAGTTTCAGCTTTAGGAGGTACCGCATAAAGTTCTGCTGTATCCCAAAAATTAACCCCATTTTCTAGTGAGAAATCCATTTGTTCGAAGGCCTCTTCTTGGCTATTTTGTTCACCCCAAGTCATGGTGCCGAGGCAAATCGTGCTAATATCTATATTTGTTGTTCCTAATTTTTTATAATTCATTAAATATTAAGTATTTGTTACCTATATTTTGACTGCTTGAAAAATTTAAAATTTATTACTATATATTTAATTATGGAATTCAATAGAGACAATATTTTAAATAGATCAACGACAGCAAAAAAAGCTGTTGTGATGGATGAAGGCCTTAGAGCCTACATGCTTAAAGTTTACAACTACATGGCAACTGGAGTTTTGCTAACGGGAATCATTGCATTGCTATCTTTTAAAATGTCAGTAGTTACAGATGCAAGTGGATCAATAGTTACTTTAACTGAGTTCGGAAATGCAATTTATCTATCAGGATTGAAATGGGTGGTTATGTTAGCTCCTCTCGGAATTGTTTTTTATATGAGTTTTGGGATAAATAAAATGAGTTCTTCAAAAGCTCAAACTACTTTTTGGATTTTTGCAGCCTTAATGGGTTTATCACTATCATCAATTTTATTAGTTTACACAGGACTTAGTGTGACAAGAGTATTTTTCATATCTTCAGCAACATTTGGAGCAATGAGTATATATGGTTACACAACTAAAAGAGACCTCACAAAATTTGGATCATTCTTAATGATGGGTTTGATCGGTATTATAATCGCATCTTTAGTAAATATTTTCTTAAAATCTTCAATGATGTACTTTGCTATTTCAATCATTGGAGTTCTTATATTTGTTGGATTAACAGCATACGATACACAAAAAATTAAAAATATGTACGCAGCATCAGACTCAGGTGAAGTAATTGGCAAGAAAGCTGTTATGGGAGCTTTAACATTATACTTAGATTTTATAAATTTATTTATAATGCTTTTAAGATTGTTTGGTCAAAGAAGATAATCAAAAACTATAGTTTTTTCCAATTTGTTTTTTTTAGAAGTATTTCTAAATCATAAGCATTATTTAAAATTTTACCATTCCTATCAGTTATTAAATATTTCAAATTCTTATTAGAGGGTTTAAAATTTTTACTAATGTTGTAGATAGCTTTTTCTGCTGCATTTTTAAAAATACTAAAACTTACTCTTTTACTTGATATTGAGAGGCCATAGTCTTTCCAAGATCCTTCAGATACCATTTTAGCATATAGGTCTAATATAATTTTTAGTTCTTTTTTTTCAAAAAAATACCTTTGGTTTTGTTCTTTATTTGAATTATTTATTACTAATTTTAAATTACTCATTTAATTTGTGTTTATTAATCAACCCAACTTGTGATGCTGTAAAGATGAATGTAATTGGTAACATTCCCCAAACTTTAAAGTTAACCCAAAATTCTTCTGTTTGAGTTCTCCAAACAATTTCATTTAATATAGCTAAAAAAATAAAAAAATAAGTCCATCTGTTATTCAAAATTTTCCAACCTTCATCAGACATTGGCAGTGTTTTTCCAAGTATTAATTTTAAAACTGGTTCTTTGGTGAAGTATTTTCCAAAGAATAAAGCTAAGGCAAATAAAATATTTATAATAGTGGGTTTCATATAAATAAAAATTGGATTATCAAAATAAATTGTTAAACCTCCAAATAGAGTAATTAAAATTCCTCCTAACAAAGGAACCATCGGAACTTTTTTTTCCAGTATCCAAACCAAGAGAACAGAAATTATTGTTGCGACAATTAGAGGTGGTATTGCAACTTTTAAATTTTTATCACTGTTATAATAAAAGAAGAAAAAAATAGCTAAAGGCCCAACGTCTGTAATGAATTTTAGAAGTGATTTATTCACTGCTACATATTAACAGATTAATAAAACATTTATATTTTTTTTATTGATTTTTTTCATCAAATATCCATATTTAATATCGTGAGTACTCAAAAAGCTAAATTTTCAATTGGAGACGTTGTAAAACATAGACACTTCGATTTTAGAGGTGTGATTTACGATGTTGACTTTGAATTTAATAACTCAGAGGAGTGGTATCAATCGATTCCAAAAAACGTGAGACCTAGAAAGGATCAGCCATTTTATCATTTACTAGCAGAGAATGACGAAATTACTTACGAGGCTTATGTGTCCGAGCAAAATCTATTATTTGATGACTCTGAAGAGCCTATAAAACACCCTCTAATTAACGAAATTTTTTCAGGTAAGCGTGGATCAAGCTACTTCAAGCCTTCAAATTAACTAATAGCCAATATTTAAACACAATTGTCCCAAATCTCTGTCATATCCGTTTGTTATAAAATATTTAATTCTGATCAAGAGTACTGTTTTTCCTCTATCTCCCTCTGTATTCTTGGTCAGAAAATTTTGAACAATTTTAATCTAAAATTTATGTGTTATAAAAAATTATGATTAATTATTTCAATCCGAATAATACTTTAAAGATAATTAATAAAATACAAAAGTTTGTATTTGCGCTATTTATAATTGTATTGTTACTTGGATTAGTTGAAGCTTTAGTTCTTTCTCCTGAAGATTATAAGCAGAGTGACTCAGTTAGGATTATGTATGTCCATGTTCCATCAGCTTGGATATCACTCGGAATATTTTCATTTATTTCCATTCTTTCTTTTGGAGTTTTTGTTTTTAAAAATAAAAATTTCTCTTTAATAACAAAAAGTTTAGCACCTTCTGGTTTTGTTTTTAGCATAATAGCTTTAGTTACAGGATCAATTTGGGGAAAACCAACCTGGGGAACTTGGTGGGCTTGGGATGCAAGAATAACTTCAATGCTCTTACTTTCAATTTTTTATTTATTGTTCATTACTTCTTGGAAGATTACGACAGACACTAGTAAAGCAGAAAAAATTAGCTCAATAATAGCAATTATTGGTCTTATAAATATTCCAGTTATAAAATTTTCAGTAGAATGGTGGAATACTTTACACCAACCTGCGTCAGTAAAAATTTTGGAAGAAACAACAATTCATTCTTCAATGTTGACACCATTAGCTATAATGACTGCGGCATTTGCTCTATTCTCACTTTTGATATTTTTAATGAAATATAATACAGAACTGTTAAAGATTAAAAATAAAGGCCTTAATAGATTATGATTAGTGAACTACTAAATATGAATGGATACGGTGTATACGTTTGGTCATCATTTATATTTACTCTATTTTCTTTTAGCTTCTTGTACGCGGTAGTAAAATTAAATTTAATTAAAGAGAAAAAGAAATTTGAGGAAAATTATAAATCACTAGATGAAAAGAAATTTGCATCAGTAGCTAAGCAAAAAACGTACAGAGAGATATTAGCAAACACTTCCACATCTAAAGTTTAACTAAAATTCACATGTACGGAAAAAAAGTTAAATTTAGAGCCCTTTTTATTTTTTTAATTTTAATTTCATTAGTTCTTACAATTTTTTTGGTGGTTAAATCTCTTGAGGAAAACGTAGTATATTTTAAGTCTCCAACAGACATTAAAAACCTTAATGAAATCAAAAATGTTAAAAAAATTAGAGTTGGTGGAATGGTGAAAAAAAATTCTATTAAAATAAACGATAAAGAAATTTTTTTTGTAATTACGGATTTCAAAAATGAATTATTAGTCAACTTTAATGGATCTGTACCTAATCTATTTGAAGAGGGTAAGGGTGTAGTTGCTGAAGGTTTCTTAAAGGATAAAAATTTTCTAAATGCTGACAAGATTTTAGCAAAACATGATGAAAATTATATGCCTCCTGAAGTCAGCGAAGCTATGAAAAACAATTAATTTGTATGTCTAATTATTTAGGAAATTATTCTTTATATATTTCTTTAATAGCATCTGTTTATTTAATTTTTAAGTCATACTTGGATGCAAATTCAGAAAATAAATATTTAGATAAAAACTTTATTTTAATTACTTCAATACAAACTATAATGATTACGGTAAGTTTTTTTAGTCTAGTTGCAGCTTTTGTAATTTCAGATTTTAGTAATGAAACTGTTTTCAACAATTCTCATACTTTAAAACCTTTATTTTATAAAGTATCAGGCACATGGGGAAATCACGAGGGAAGTTTATTATTGTGGTTATTAGTTCTTTCAATTTTTCTATTTATTTTTTTATTAAATTCAAGATCACAAGATACTAAATACAAACTTTTAACGATACTATTTCAACAAATTATTATTTCAGGTTTTCTAGTTTTTATTTTATTAACTTCCAACCCATTCAAAATGCTATATCCAATTCCTAGCGAGGGATTAGGTTTGAACCCTATTTTACAAGACCCTGCTTTAGCTATTCATCCTCCAATTTTATATTTAGGTTATGTTGGAACATCTATTATCTTTTCAGCTTCACTTGCCTCAATGATTAGCGGAAATATTGGAGATAAGTGGGCAAGGCACATTAAAAAATGGGTTTTGGTATCTTGGGTATTTTTAACAATTGGTATTTTGCTTGGATCTATATGGGCATATTATGAGCTGGGCTGGGGAGGTTTTTGGTTTTGGGATCCTGTAGAAAATGTTTCATTAATGCCATGGTTTTGCTTAACAGCGCTACTGCATACTGTAATTGTATTACAGAAAAGAAATTCGTTTAAAGAGTGGACTATTATTTTGTCAATTACAACTTTCTCACTGAGTATGAGTGGCACTTTTCTTGTTAGGTCTGGAATTTTAAATTCAATTCACACTTTTGCAAACGATCCATCAAGAGGGCTATATATATTAAGTTTTCTCTTTATCCTAATTTTGATGTCTATATTAATTTTCTTTTTTAATCAGAATAAAATATCAAACACAGCCAAAGAGAATTTTATTTTAAGTAAAGAGACTGCAATATTAGTGAATAACTGGTTTATGATGTTTTTTTTATCTGTTGTTCTTGTTGGTACAATTTATCCAATTTTTCTTGAAGTTTTAAATGGTTCAAAAATTTCTGTTGGTCCGCCTTTTTATCATAATCTTTTAATACCCTTCTTAATTCCTTTTTTAATATTCATGAGCTTTGGCCCAAGTTTGAAATGGATTAAAGATAAATTAAAAAAGTTTAACTATAATATTTTAATTATTTTTTTAGTTTCACTACTTATTTCATATGTCATTTTAACAAAAACCGAAAATTCATTTCTGTTGTCTATTCCTCTGATAGTTTTGAGCATCTATCTTTTATTAGTAACAATTAAGGATTTTTTTGTTAGCAAATCCTCGATTAGCCAAAAAATTTCACATTTTGGTTTTAGCTTATTAATTATAAGTATCTTATTGAATGGACTTTTTTCTAATGAATTCAATTCAAATATGAAAGTAGGAGATGAAAGAATATTCAATGACAAAGTTGTAAAATTAAAAGAAGTTAATGTTAAAGATGTAGACAATTATAAATCTCTTAAAGCTAGTTTTGAAGTTACGAATAAAAATTCCTCTTTTGCTTTATATCCAGAAGTTAGGATTTACCAGCAGCCTTTAACTATTACGAGTGAAGCAGATATTAAGACAACATTATTTTCAGATAATTTTTTAGTATTTAATATTTTAAAAGACGATGGCTATTATAACGTAAGATATCAATATAAACCCTTAATGATTTGGATATGGATCTCAACTATATTTATTGGTTTTGGTGGTTTATTAAGTGTTATTAGAAAAAATGAGCAAAAATATTAAATTTTTAGGATTACTACTAACATTAATAATAATTTTTATAATCTTGCTCAAGGGATTGAACGTATCGAAAGATTACTCTAACGAGAAATTAAAAAGTAAAATAGATTTTTCACTTAATGCAAAAAAACTATTTTCTGATGAAATAATTAATATTTCAGACTTATTTGATAAAAATAGTCCTTCTGTAGTAAATATTTGGGCATCTTGGTGTGCACCATGTAGAGAAGAGCATCAGTTTTTAATGAAATTAAAAAATATGAACATAAATATAATTGGAATTAATTATAAAGACAGTCCAAAAAATGCGAAAAATTTTTTAAGCTCACTTGGAAATCCTTATTCAGAAGTTATTACCGATAATGATGGAACAAAATCAATAGAATTCGGAGCTATTGGTGTTCCTGAAACTTTTATTATAAGTGGTAAAACAAATGAGATAATAAAAAAGTATATTGGTCCATTGACAAGCGAAAATTTAATAGAAATAAAAAATTTATTAGAAAAAAATGCTTAAAATTTTAAAATTAATATTGCTGCTATATTTTAGTTTTAATTTTTCCTATGCGAATGAAATAAATACCAAAGTAGATCAAATTACAAAAAACTTAAGGTGTTTGATATGCCAAGGTCAATCTGTTTACGACTCTCAGTCCGATTTTGCTGTTAGTATGAAGCTTGTTGTAAAAAATAAGATTGATGAAGGTAAAGAAGAAGAAGAAATATATGATTATTTAAAAAATAAATATGGAGAGTGGATTGTATATGAACCAGAATTAAACCAAAATACATTTTTACTCTGGTCAATACCTTTGATTTTGTTCGCTTTTGGCGGCCTTTTAATTATTAGAAAAGTATCTATAAAGTAACTAGGATTTTTAATATGAAGATTTTAATTAAAACTTTGATAATTTCATTTCTTACTGTCTCATTTTCTAACGCAGAAAATAAATGGAGTTTTTACACTGGCATGTTCGATTTCAGCGATGATGGTAAGAGAGCAAATCTATTTGGTGCCGAATATATAAATTTTAATGCTAGCAAAGATATTTTCTTAGGAAATGTTCAGCCTGTGACAGGTGCAATGATAACAGCTGATGATGCATTATATATTTATACAGGTTATCAATTAAATCAAAAATCTAATTCAACTACTTTCTCTCCTAGTTTTGCAATTGGATATTATGACGAAGGAGATGGCAAGGACTTAGGTCACGAAATTGAATTTAAGACACAAATACAGATATTATTTGATATCTCATCTAATTCTGAATTAGGTATTTCTTATAATCATATTTCTAATGCGAGTCTTGGAGATAAAAATCCTGGGGCAAATAGTTATATGTTTAATTTTACAAAAAAATTTTAACTTAATATATGAGATTAAAAGATTGTCATAACTTTTATGACTTTAGAAAATTGGCAAAACAAAAGCTTCCATCTCCAATATTTCATTATATTGATGGGGCTGCGGATGATGAAATAACTTATGCAAGAAATAGTAGTGCTTTTAATGATGTTGACTTAGTTCCAAATGTCTTAAGAGGTGTTGAAAATGTGGATTTGTCGACAACTATTTTTGGAAAAAAATTAGATTTGCCTTTTTATTGTTCTCCAACAGCTCTGCAAAGATTATTCCATTACGAAGGAGAAAGAGCGGTTGGAAAAGCTGCAAAGAAGTTTAATACGATGTTTGGTGTTTCGGCATTGGCTACAGTTAGTGTTGAGGAAATTTCATCTTTAATAGACACACCAAAAATGTTTCAATTTTATTTTCATAAAGACAGAGGATTAAATGACTCTTGTTTAGAACGAGCAAAAGCAGCAAAATTTGATGTGATGGCTTTAACTGTTGATACTATAACAGGAGGAAATCGTGAAAGAGATTTAAGAACTGGATTTACATCACCTCCAAAATTAACACTTTCGAGTTTGTTTAGTTTTGCCACAAAACCAATGTGGGGAATAAATTATTTAACCAAAGGAAAATTTGAACTACCACATCTTCAAGATTTCGTTAAAGAAGGAACTGACACAAATACTTCAATTGGTAATTATTTTTCTACTATGTTGGATCAATCTATGAACTGGGACGACGCTGAAAAATTGTGCTCTCAGTGGGGTGGCCATTTTGCGCTTAAGGGAGTTATGAGTGTTGAAGATGCTAAAAGAGCTGTTGATATCGGATGCACTGGTATAATGGTATCAAATCATGGAGGAAGACAACTTGATGGATCTAGATCACCTTTCGATCAATTAGCTGAAATTGTTGATGCAGTTGGTGATAAGTTAGATATTATTTGTGAAGGTGGATTTCAAAGAGGAACTCATATGTTAAAAGCTTTATCTATGGGTGCAAAAGCTTGTGCTGGTGGAAGATTATATCTTTATGCTTTAGCTGCAGCAGGTCAAGAAGGTGTTGAGAGAGCACTTAACTTATATAAAACTGAATTAGTAAGAGACATGAAATTAATGGGCTGCACAAAGATTAGTGATCTTAATCGAAATAATTTAAGATTCCGAAATGCATGAGCTTAAAGAATTGTTATAATTTTGAAGATTTTAGAAAGCTAGCCAAAAAAAAACTTCCAGCTCCAATTTTTCATTACATTGATGGTGGTGCAGATGATGAAACCACTTTAAAAAGAAATACAAATTCATTTGATGATTGTGACTTAATTCCTAATATTCTTAGAAGCGTAGGAGAACCAGATTTATCAACCACAGTTTTTGGTAGAAAAATAGATATGCCAATTTTTTTATCACCAACTGCTATGCAAAGTTTATATCATCCTGATGGAGATAAAGCTTCAGCTAGAGCTGCAGAAAAATTTGGTACCATGTATAGCATGTCGACAATGGCTTCATTTTCGATTGAAGAAATTGCTAACATATCAAGTGGACCAAAATTATTTCAACTTTATATCCATAAAGATAAATCATTTACTGATGATTTGATTGATAGGTGTAAAAGAGCAAACTTTGATGGTTTATGCTTAACTGTTGATACTTTGGTTGCAGGAAATAGAGAAAGAGATCACAGAACTGGTTTTACAACTCCTCCTAAATTCACATTAGAAAGTATAATGAATTTTGCGATGAGACCAGGATGGTTATTCAGATATTTTACGAATAAGAAATTTGAACTTGCAAATATTAAACACAAAACTGACAAGGGAACTAACATTACAAAATCCGTAATAGATTATGTTAATGAACAGTATGATCCACAAATGAATTGGGAAGATGCAGAATACTGTATAAAAAAGTGGGACGGACCTTTTGCCTTGAAGGGTGTAATGTCTGTAGAGGATGCAAAGAGAGCAGTTGATATTGGTTGTACAGCAATAATAATATCAAATCATGGAGGAAGACAACTTGATGGATCTAGAACTCCTTTTGATCAACTAAAGGCTATTTCAGATGCTGTGGGTGATAAACTTGAGATAATTTTAGATGGAGGTGTTAGACGGGGAACTCATGTTCTCAAGGCTTTAGCTGCAGGTGCTACTGCTTGTAGTTTTGGTAAAGCTTTTTTGTTCAGTTTAGGAGCAGGTGGTCAGCAAGGAGTAGAGAGGCTGCTTCAAAATATGCACGATGAAATTAGAAGAAATATGATCCTTATGGGCTGCAAAAGTGTAAAAGAGTTAGATAGATCAAAGATAATTTACCGAAATTAAATATTTTTTATAAATAATTTTTATTATTATTTTAACTTTAAATAAATAGACATGAAGTTGCTTTTCAGTTAGTTTGTCGACGAAAAATTATGATTGAATTAGCAAAAGCATTAGATCGTTTAGGAACTGAAAGTGCATTTTCTGTTCTAGCAGAAGCAAAAAAATTAGAAGCACAAGGTAAACCTATGATCCATTTAGGTCTAGGACAACCTGACTTTAAAACTCCAAAACATGTTGTTGAAGCTGCAAAAAAAGCTCTAGATGACGGTCATCATGGTTATGTTTTATCAAATGGAATTCCAGAATGTCGAGAAGCTGTCGCAAGATGGGTCAAGAGACTTTACAATGCTGATATTGATCCAAATAGAGTTTTAATAATGCCAGGTGGTAAACCTACAATGTATTATGCAATTACTTGTTATGGTGAACCAGGTGTTGAAATAATTCATCCAACTCCAGCTTTTCCAATTTATGAGTCAATGATCAATTATTCTGGAGCAAAAGCTGTTCCATATGATTTAACTGAGGATAAAGATTTAAAATTTGATCCAGACAAAATTCTGTCTTTAATAACTGACAAAACTAGACTTTTAATTCTAATAAATCCAAACAACCCAACTGGAAGCTTTGTCGAAAAACCTGCAATTGACTACTTAGCAAAAGAATTAGAAAAACATCCGCAGGTCACAATTTTAAGTGATGAAATTTATAGTAGACAAATTTTTGACTATAAAGAAATGCCGACTTTCTTTAACTATCCTAACTTAAGAGACAGATTAATTGTTCTTGAGGGTTGGAGTAAAGCATATTCTATGACTGGATGGAGACTTGGTTGGAGTTACTGGCCAGAGCATTTGGTTGAACATGTAAACAAACTTTTGATTAATAGTGTATCATGTGTAAATGCAGCAGCCCAATATGCTGGTATAGCTGCATTAGATGGTCCAGAAGATTCTATTAAAGATATGTTAGACAAATTTACATTAAGAAGAAATTTAATTCACAAAGGATTAAATGATTTACCAGGAGTTGAGTGTAGTTTGCCGGGAGGAGCTTTTTATGCTTTTCCGAATATAAAAGGGACTGGCATGAATGGATCTGAGTTTTGCAAAAAAGCTATGCATGAAGCTGGAGTTGCGATTGTTCCTGGCACTGCGTTTGGTAAAACTTGTAATGATTACGTTAGATTTAGTTTTGCCGCATCTAGAGATAATATAATGCAAGCCTTAGAAAATATAGGCAAGATGCTTTCTAAATAAACTGTATTTTTAATTAATATTTTTGTATTATTAAAGAATGAAAGAAACTGTCCAAGCAGAATTAAAAAAGATATTTAACGGAAGATTTTCTACCTCAGAGTCTACTCGTGCAAATTATGCAAGAGGGGAAGATACCTATAACCCAATATTATCAAAGGCAGTTGTATTTCCAGAAACTAATGAAGAAGTTTCAAAAATTCTAAAAATTTGTAACGAGCATAAAATTCCAGTGGTTCCATTTGGAACCGGCACATCTCTAGAAGGCCATGTTGTTGGAAATCAAAATGGTATTACAATTTCTCTAGAAAAAATGAATAAAGTTTTAAGTGTAAATGCTGAGGATTTTGACTGCAGAGTGCAAGCAAATGTAACAAGAAAGCAATTAAATGAATATTTAAGAGAAGATGGAGTATTTTTTCCAATAGATCCTGGTGCGGATGCTGCACTCGGTGGAATGGCATCTACTTCAGCTTCAGGAACAATGGCAGTGAAATATGGAACAATGAGAACAGTTATTTCTGGCTTAACAGTTGTTTTACCAAATGGAGACATAATTAAAACTGGTGCAAGAACTAAAAAAACTTCTGCGGGATATAACTTAACTAATTTGTTTATTGGATCTGAGGGAACATTAGGAATTATTACAGAAGTTCAATTAAGACTATCACCAATACCTGAAAGCATAATGAGTGCAGTTTGCTATTTTCCAGATTTAGACTCAGCAGTAAAGACAGCGCAAGAAGTTATTCAGTATGGTGTTCCAATTGCAAGAATTGAAATGTTAAACAAAGACCAAATGGAAATTAGCATTAAATATTCAAAGCTAGAAAACATTAAAGCATCACCAACTTTATTCTTTGAATTTCATGGAAGTGAGCTATCGAACAATGAGTCTATAAAAATTGTAGAAGAATTATCAAAAAATAATGGTGGAAGTGATTTTCAATGGGCATCTTCTCCGGAAGAACAAAAAATACTTTGGAAAGCAAGACATGATGTTTATTATTCAGTAAAAGCTTTAGGACATGATATGAAAGTTTACTCTACAGATGTTTGTGTACCAATTTCAAAGTTAGTAGAGTGTATATCGTGGGCAGAAAAAGAAGTTAAAAAGTTAGGTCTAACTGCACCGATGGTTGGTCATGTCGGAGACGGAAATTTTCATTCTATAATATTGTATGATCCTGATGATGAAGAAAAACAAAAAAAAATTAGGCAGTACAGCGATGATCTAATTAATAAAGCTTTAGAGCTAGAGGGAACAATTACAGGAGAACATGGAATTGGTCTTCAAAAAAAACATTACTTATTAAGAGAGCATCCAGATAATTTGCCAGTGATGAAAGCTATTAAGAGAAGTATTGATGTAAACAATATCATGAATCCTGGTAAGGTTTTTGATTTAAATTAATCCAAAACAAAATGAAAAAAATTTTAATCACGAGAAGGCTTTTAAGATCTTGTGAGGATAAAGCTAAAGAATTATTTGATGCTAACTTTAATTTAAATGATGAACTCTACTCTCAAAAGAAGCTAATAGAGATGAGTGCAGGCTGTGATGGTATTTTATCAGCTTTAACAGATAAGCTTGATGCAGAAACAATTAGTCAATTACCTGATAGTGTTAAAATTATATCAAATTTTGCTGTAGGTTTTGGAAATATAGATTTAGAAGCCGCAAAGAAAAGAGGGATTGCAGTAACAAACACGCCAGATGTTTTAACTGATGCCACTGCTGAAATTGGGGTTTTGTTAATATTAGGTGCATGCAGAAGAGCATCTGAAGGAATTGAAAAAGCTAGAGAAGGTGGCTGGGTTTGGTCAGCAGATATGTTGATTGGTAAACAATTAACGGGCACTAGACTTGGAATACTTGGCATGGGTAGAATTGGTCAAAAAATAGCTAAAATAGCTAAATCTTTAGGTATGATAATTCATTATCACAACCGTTCAAAATTAAGCGAAGAAAAAGAACAAGGCGCAACTTACCACGATAACTTAAATGATTTGATGAAAGTCTCTGATGTCCTTTCGGTATGTTGTCCTGCATCTAAAGAGACAATAAATTTAATCAATAAAGATACACTAGAACTATTACCAAAAGGTGCAGTCGTGACCAATGTTGCAAGAGGAGATATTATTGAAGATGAAGCTTTAATAGATGCTTTGGAAAGAAGAAAAGTTTATGCTGTTGGGCTAGATGTATACAAAAATGAACCAAATTTAAATCCAGGATATCTTAAACACAAAAGTGCTTTTATTCTTCCTCACCTAGGCAGCGCAACTAAAGAAACTAGAACCGCAATGGCTAATCTAGCTATAGATAATATTGATGAGTTTTTTAAAACAGGCGGATGCAAAAACAAAGTTAATTAACAATCTCAAGTTGTAATTGGTAATTAAAATTATTCTAACTTTCTAGACATATTTTTTATTTCAATTTAAAATTTATTTATAAAAAATAAATTTAGAGAGGAAAATAATGAAAGCACAGGTTTTACATAAGTACGACCCAGAAATGAAAGCGGATGTTTGGGTCACAGGTGAAGAGTTACCAAATCCTAAAATTGAGAAAGCAAGTGATGTCATTGTTAAAATTGGAGCTGCAGGTGTTTGTAGAACTGATTTGCATATAATTGAAGGAGTTTGGAAGCACATTACAGATCAAAATAACGATCTGTTGCCGATGGTAATGGGACATGAGAACGCTGGATGGATAGAGGAAGTTGGTAAAGATGTTACGGGATTTAAAAAAGGTGATGCAGTAATTTTACACCCTAAAGTTTCTGGCACAGGAGGAACATGCTTAGATTGTAGAAGAGGAAACGATATGCATGCTGAAGATCCAATTTTTGCAGGTTTGAATGTAAAACACGGTGGATATTCAGAATTACTTCAAACTAGCGTAAGAAATCTAATAAAAATTCCAAAAGTTTTAGGTCCAATAGACGTTGCGCCATTTTCAGACGCAGGTTTAACTGCTTACAGAGTTGTAAAAAAAGCTACTAGACACCTTCTGCCAGGTGAAAATTGTGTAATCATAGGTGCTGGTGGATTAGGACATATAGCAATTCAATGTATGAAAGCAATGTGTGCTGCAAATATTATTGTTGTTGAAAAAGCAAAAGCACCTTTAGAACATGCAATGGAACTAGGAGCTGACCATGGGGTTTTAATAGATGGTAATGAAATTGAAAAAGTAAAAGAACTTACAAAAGGAAAAGGTGCAGAGGCTGTTATAGATTTTGTTGGTGAAAAAGGTTCTACGCCAATGGGAATTAAAATGACCAAAGCAACTGGGACTTTCTATATTGTAGGTTACGGAGAAGAAATAAGAGTTTTGGCGATTGATATGATCGATCAAGAAAAAAGTATAGTTGGAAGCTTAGTAGGTACATGGGCTGAATTATATGAATTAATGGAACTAGCAGATAAAGGTTTAGTAAAACTTTCAATGAAAGAATACAAACTTGAAGAAGCTAATAAAGCACTACATGATTTAAATGATGGTAAGATTAAAGGTCGTGCAGTGTTAGTTCCATAATTAACAACAAAGAGAGGAAAAAAGATGAAGACAATAAAAACTTGCGTAACCGCTCTAATATCAGCTTTGTTGGTATTTAGTCCTGTTGCGTATGCTGATAAGTGGAGTGATCAGTTTCCACATATCAAAGCAACTGGGGATATTCCTGGTGATTGTTCTTACGAGTCTATGTCTAAGAAAAACTATAAAGGCAAGACGCTTAAGATTAATACACATGCTGTACCAGTCATGGGAGAGCCAACAGCTCTACATGCTGAGCAGTTCGCTAAACTTACTGGAGCAAAAGTTGATGTTACTCATACACCAGCAGGTGACTTATATGCGAAAGCAATGGTACCATTTCAAGCTGGACAAGCTCCATATGACATCGTTTTTGGATTTTCAAACTTCATTAACGATTGGAGAAGATACTTAGAGCCAGTTCCAAAGAAATACGTTGAGATGAAACAAATGAAGGACGTTACCCCGTCTCACATTGGTGTAGCATCTTGGGATGGTGTTATGTATCAGTTTCCGGTTGATGGAGACAGACATTATCTAAAATATAGAAAAGATGTAATTGATAATCCTGAGTACCAAAAACAATATAAGGAAGCTACTGGTAAAGAGTTAAAGGTACCAACAACTTGGAAAGAATATGGAGAAATGGCCGCTTATTTCAATGGATGGGATTGGGATGGTGATGGCGAGAAAGAATATGGATCAGCAGAAGTTATGAAAAAAGATGACCTGATGTATGCTGCTTTCTATTCAAGATCTGCTGCTTACTCTAAAAATCCAAAAACACCAGGTGGTTTTTTCTTTGATTTAGAAACTATGAAACCACTAATTAACAATCCAGGTTTTGTTGAAGCATTAACAGATTGGGTTGCAGCAACCAAATATGTTCCACCAGGAGGAATAAATTTTGGTTTAGGTGATGAAATTGGATCATTTGGTGGAGGACAAACTTTGTTTAGTTTTTCATGGGATGATGCATTTGTTGCTGCTATGCAACCAGATAGTCCAATAAACAATAAAGTTGGTGCTGCACAGTTACCAGGAGCAATGAAAGTTTGGAACAGAAAAACTAACTCTTGGGATGAAGGCTTTAACCAAGCTCCTTTCTTCGTATGGGGATGGGCAGTTGGAGTAGCTAAGAAAAGTAAAGAGAAAGAAATGGCTTTCGATTATCTATGTTTCTTTGCTAACGAGGCTAACCACCAAGCGGACATTGGAATTGGTAGATTTGGTGTAAACCCATTTAGAAATGACGACTTTAAAGTTGATGTATGGACACAAATTGGTTGGGATAAAGATATTGCTCAATCATATGTTGATACTCTTGCACAAATGGAACAAAGTAAAAATAGAGTATTTCCATTAAGAGTTCCTGGAACTTTTGAGTTTAATGCTGCATTGGCTACTGCTGCTGCAAAAGCATTAGCTGGTCAATTATCTCCACAAGCTGCTTTAGATGAAGCTGCTAAACAGTGGGAAGATATACTTAACAGAGTAGGAAAAGATAACGTAAGAAAAGCCTATGCTGTTGGTGTAGCAATGGAAGATAATAAGCAATAATTTTGTAAACTTGTGGCCGTTTTTTAACGGCCACATTTTAAAATAATCCAAAAAAAAAATTATGAATTTTAAACACAAGTTTGTTTTTTTATTCCCAGGATTGTTTGTACTTATTGGAATTTTAATTTTTCCAATTATTTTTACTATTAGATTAAGTCTTTCTGGATGGAATAGTTATACACCAGAAATGAACTTCATAGGCATTACGAATTACATAAGGTTATTTACTGATGACCCGAGGTTTTGGGAGTCTTTTTTTAGGCTAAGTTTTTTATCAGTAACTACAGTTATTCTTCAATATGTTATCGGATTTGCTTTAGCGATGATGGTTTGGAGAGAAATAAAATTTAAAAGATTTTTTAGAGTAATTTTTCTAGTACCAATGATGACAACTCCAGTAATAATGACAGTTATTTGGAGAACATTTTTTCATGAGTCACTAGGTCCTGTAAATGATTTGTTAGGTGGATTAGGAGTAAAACCTATTTTATGGTTGAGTGATCCAGTTATTGCAAAGTTTACTGTTATAATTGTTGAAGTTTGGCAATGGACACCATTTATGTTTTTACTATTACTAGCTGGACTTTTGTCACTTCCAAAAGAACCCTTTTTGGCAGCCGCTATAGATGGAGCAAGTCCATTTAGAAAATTTGTTTATGTAACTTTTCCTTTGATGGCTCCAATATCAATTGGAGCAATAATAATAAGACTTATCGAGGCTTCAAAAATAATGGATACAGTATTTGTTTTGACTTCAGGAGGACCAGGAACTGCAACTGAGACGTCAAGTTTTTATATTTATATTAAAGGATTAAGAGAATTTCAGATGGGTTATGCAGCAACCTTATCTTTCACTTATCTTGTCATAATGATTATCAGTTTAACGATAATAGCTAAAGTTTTAACCAAATTAATGATCAAAGAATAACTATGAGCAAACTTTACACTTTTCTTAAATATTTCTTTATTACATTTTGGACTGTATTTGTTGTTGCGCCATTTCTATGGGCTGTATCAACATCTTTTAAAGACTTCCAATCTGTAAATAGTAAAGTAACTTATATACCTTGGTTAGATTTCGAACCAACTTTAGAGGGTTGGAGAGTTTTAATTAAGTCTCCAGCTAAAGGTGGAGTAGATATTGTCGAGCCTTATTTTAATAGTATTTTTGTAACCTGTACTGCTAGTTTAATAAGTATTGTTCTTGGTACTCTTGCTGCTTATGCACTATCAAGATTTACCTTTAAAGCCGGATTTGTAAGAAACAACGATATTACTTTTTTCTTCATTTCACAAAGAATCATGCCTCCAATTGTATTATCAATTCCTTTCTTTATTTTTCTAAGCACAATAGGATTGCTTGATAGTTTATTAGGTCTAGTGGTCGTATATATCGTTTTATTAATGCCAATTGCTGTTTGGATTATGGTAGATTTTTTTAATAGAGTTCCTAAAGAATTAGATGAGACTGCATTAATTGATGGGTGTAATCCTTATCAAGCTTTCTATAAAGTTGTTTTACCAAATTCAATACCTGGTTTAATTGTTGCAGGAATGTTTTGTATTATTTTTGGATGGATAGATTTCTTTTTTGCATTTATTTTAACATTTACTGAAGTACAATTGTTACCTGTAAAAGTTGTTGCACTTAATTCATCAATAACACCATGGTGGAGCCTTTCGGCATCAGCTTTAGTCTCAGTTGCACCATTAATAATTGTTGCATTTATAGTTGAGAGATATCTATCAAAAGGAAATTTATCAGGAGCATTAAAATAATGAATTTAATTGGAGAGAAAATTTCTTATAAACCTGATGAGCAATTTCATTTAAACGATGTCTCGTTTAATTTTAAAAAAGGTAATTTGTATACCATTTTAGGTAGAACTTTATCTGGCAAAACGACTCTTTTAAAAACAATTGCAGGATTATTAAATCCAGATCAAGGCTCAATTTCTTTTGAGGA
>CACKCQ010000005.1 GCA_902598655.1 uncultured Pelagibacteraceae bacterium | reverse complement strand
TTTTCCAAGAGAAGATGGTTTTGATATTACAGTAGCATCTGAGATAATGGCTATCTTTTGTTTAGCAAATGATCTTGAAGATTTGGAAAAGAGAATTGGTAATATTACTGTTGCTTATACTAGAGATAGAAAGCCTATTTTTGCAAAAGATTTAAATGCCCACGGACCAATGACTGTTTTGTTAAAAGAAGCAATTAGGCCTAACGTAACTCAAACGTTAGAAAATAATCCAGCAATTATTCATGGTGGTCCTTTTGCAAACATTGCGCACGGTTGTAACTCTGTAATAGCAACTAAAGCAGGTTTAAAACTAGCTGATTATGTTGTAACTGAAGCTGGATTTGGAGCAGACCTAGGAGCAGAAAAATTTTTAGATATTAAATGTAGAAAATCAAATTTAAAACCTGAGTGTGTAGTTATTGTTGCAACAATCAGAGCATTAAAAATGCACGGCGGTGTAGCTAAAGATGATTTAAAAAATGAAAATGTAGAAGCGTTAAAAAAAGGTTTAGTAAATTTAGAAAGACACATTGAAAACGTAAAAAAATTTGGTTTACCGGTAGCGGTTGCTGTTAATCATTTTATTGCTGATACTGATAATGAGGTAAAAGAGTTAATAAATGCTTGTGATAATATGGGAATTAAAGCTACTTTATGCACTCATTGGTCAAATGGTGGGGAAGGAACAAAAGAACTTGCTTCACATGTTGTAGATTTGATTGATCAAAAACAAGCAAATTTTAAATTTTTATATGATGAAAAAACACCTTTACTAAAGAAAGTTGAAACTGTTGCAAAAGAAATTTATCGAGCAAACGAAGTTGTTGCTGACAGTAAAATAAAAGATCAATTAAAATCTTTTGAAGAAGCGGGTTATGGAAATTTACCGATATGTGTAGCTAAAACACAATATAGTTTTTCTACTGATCCAAATGCAAAAGGTGCTCCAACAGGTCACTCATTACCAATTAGAGAAGTAAGATTATCTTCAGGTGCAGAATTTATTGTTGTTATATGTGGAGCCATCATGACAATGCCTGGACTACCAAGGGTTCCTGCAGCAGACTTTATTAAGCTTAATGAAAAAGGTGAAATAGAAGGCTTGTTCTAATTTAAATTATTTAGCCAATTTTCTAATTCTCTCATCCTTGCATCTTTATTAGAAATTTTATTTTCATCTTCTATAATTTTTACATGAGAGTCTATTTCAATTTGGTCAATAAAGGCTTTTTTTTCTAATAGTCGATCTCTCCTAAAATGAATTAAACTTATCATTTTGGCATAAGTTATCTCTGGGTGATATTGTATTCCCCATACATTCGTTGAACCAACATTAAAATTTATACCCATGACTTTATTTATTGGATTTGATGAAAGTAATGTAGAGCCCTCAGGTAATTTTACGACTTCATCAAAATTAAACGCAGGGGTATTAAATTTTTTATTTTTATTTTTATAAAGCGGATGTTTAAGTCCGTTTTCGTTTATTTCTATGTCATGAGCTATTCCTCTATGTGCACCATTAGGGCATTTCTTTACTTCACCCCCAGCAACGGTCACAGCAACTTGCATTCCCCAACATATTGCGAATATATTTTTTATATTCTTTTGACATTCCCTCATAAAGTTTATTTGTCTTCTTATTTCTGGAGTGTCATTGTAAATATTTAAACTACTACCACCCCATATCATTCCATGATATTTAGTTAAATCTTTAGCTACTTCATTAATATTTTCATCTGATGAAGGATTAACAACATCAATATCTAATTGATCTGTAAAATAACTAATACTGTCTTTTAAACTTTCAGTATGAGTTTTAATTCCACCATCAGTAAAGCTTTGATTTTCTTCTCTAAGATTACCCTCAACTATAAGAATTCTTTTCATTAGAATAATTTACCTGAAATACTGTGTTCATAAAGTGCTTTCATGTCATCCTTACTCATTGTCCTTGGATTGGTAGAAGTGGATGGATCTTCTAATGCCATAACTGATAACTTTTCTAAATTTATTTTATTTACATCAACAATTTCTGATAATTTATGTGGTATATTTAATTCTTTTCTTAGTTCTAAAATCCAGTTTAAAAAACTATCAAAACTTTTATCGAGTTCGAGATAATCACATATAGAAATTATCTTTTTTTCAATCATTTCTTTGTTAAAAGTTAATACATAAGGCATAAAGATAGCATTTGATAAACCGTGGTGAACATTAAATTGGGCATTAATAGGGTGGCTTAAAGAATGAATAGCGCCAAGCCCTTTTTGAAAAGCGGTAGAACCCATACTAGCTGAAGCTAATAATTCTGCTCTAGCATTTAAATCTTTTCCATTCTTAACTGCTTTAATTAATGAGTTTTTAATTAACTTCATTCCCTCAATCGCAATTCCATCAGCCATCGGGTGGAATCCAGACGCACAAAAAGCTTCTAAATTGTGTGCCAAAGCATCCATACCTGTCGCTGCAGTCAATCTTGGAGAAAGATCTAAAGTTAAATTAGGATCTAAAATTACAATTGAAGGTAAAAATTTCGGGTGGAAAATAATTTTTTTTATACCTGTTTGTTTATTGATTATAGCTGATGCTCTTCCAGTTTCTGAACCTGTCCCTGCTGTAGTGGGTACAGCAATGATAGGTGCAATGTTATTTTCATCTGCTCTTTTCCAATAATCACCTACATCTTCAAAATCCCATATTGGTCTAGACTGTCCTGACATAAAAGCAATAGCTTTACCTACATCAAGACCGCTGCCACCACCAAATGCAATAACTCCATCACAACCTAATTTCTTAAACTCCCTTACTCCCTCTTCCACATTCTCGCCTAAAGGATTACCTGAAAAATTTGAAAAAACTTGAAGATGATTAAAGGTTTTTCTTAAATCTAAAAAAATATCTTGAACCATTTTTAGATTAATTAAATCCTTATCTGTGACAAATAATGGTTTATCAATTTTCAAATTTTTACATGCTAGACCTAAATCTTGAATTCTATTCTCTCCAACCCAAATTGTAGTAGGATAATTCCAATTAGTTTTCATATTAAAATAATATTTAATTTTTCTATTTTTCTTAGTACAATATATTTATAATTTTAATTGTAGAGGAAAAATTATCATGACTAAAGTCGCTATTATCGGTGCTGGACCCTGCGGGTTATCAATACTAAGGGCTTTTGAACATGCCGAGAAAAAAGGAGACAAAATACCTGAAATAGTTTGCTTTGAAAAACAAAATGATTGGGGCGGACTTTGGAATTATAGCTGGAGAACAGGATCTGACCAATATGGAGATCCGGTTCATAATAGCATGTATAGATATCTTTGGTCGAACGGACCTAAAGAGTGTCTTGAATTTGCAGATTATTCATTTGATGAACATTTTGGTAAGCCAATTCCATCTTTTCCACCTAGAGAAGTACTTTATGATTATATCACGAGTAGAGTAAGTAAAGGAAATTTAAGAAATAAAATTAAATTTAATACAAGAGTAGTTAATACAGTTTTTAAATCAGATAAATTTGAAGTTAGCTATCAAGATAAAGAAAATGATAAAATTTTAACTGATCATTTTGATTACGTTGTAGTGTCGACTGGTCATTTTTCAGTTCCTTTTATACCGGAATATAAAGGTATGAGTTCATTTCCTGGAAGAATAATGCACTCACATGATTTTAGAGATGCCGAAGAATTTAGAGGAAAAAATATTATAGTTTTAGGAAGCAGTTATTCAGCTGAGGATATTGCACTTCAATGCAATAAATATGGAGCAAAAAGTGTAACAATTGGCTACAGGCATAATCCTATGGGTTTTAAATGGCCTGACGGAATGAAGGAAGTATTCTATTTAGATAGATTAGAGGGAAAAAAAGCAATTTTTAAAGATGGCACCGAACAGGATGCAGATGTAATAATACTATGTACTGGTTACCTACATCATTTTCCTTTCTTGGAAGAAAATTTAAAACTTAAAACAAGAAACAGACTCTATCCCCCAAAATTATACAAAGGTGTTGTTTGGCAGGATAATCACAAACTTTTGTATCTAGGAATGCAAGACCAGTTTCACACATTTAATATGTTTGATTGCCAAGCTTGGTATGCGAGAGATGTTATAATGGGTAAAATAAATTTGCCAAGTGGAGATGAAATCGAAAAAGATATTAACAAATGGGTTGCTTTAGAAGAAAAACTGGAAAATCCTGATCAGATGATTGATTTTCAAACTGAATACACAAAGGAATTGCATGATATGTCAGATTATCCAAAAATAGATTTTGAGCTGATAAGAAAACATTTTAAAGAGTGGGAACATCATAAGGTTGAAGATATATCAACGTATAGAAATAAATCTTTTTCATCTCCAGTTACAGGATCTGTCGCTCCAGTTCATCATACAGCTTGGGCAAAAGCAATGGACGATTCGTCTAAAACATTTCTGAATAAAAACTAAAAATCTAATCTAATTTTCTAGAACTAAGTCCAAATATAAAGCTGCGCTCCATGAGAAATTATTTGCGCCCATAACTGATCCATCTTTATAACTGTAATATTCATGGAAACCTTTTTCTTCAATTAATTCTAAAGTTTTTTTTTTGATTTCATTTGCATATTCTGGCTCTTTTTTTATAAGTCCTTGATAAATCAACCAATTACAATTTATCCATATTGGACCTCTCCAATATCTTTTTTCTTCAAATGAAGGATGATTTGGTTTTATTGTTGAGAAACAGTAATTGTCATTAATATTATGATTTTTTAAATTATTAATAATTTTTTTATTTATTTCATCATCTTGTAAATTTGCGTAGAGAGTAAAATAATTTGTTATTGATGGAACAACGATATTCAAGTTAGTTTTTAAATCTTTTGAGACAAAATCATTAACATTATCATCATATAATTTTAATATTTCATTTTCAGATTTGGACACGAAATTATTTAAATGATCAAAATTTAAATCAAAATCTTTAGCTAAGCTAAGCAGATCTTTATTCGCTCTTAAAAATAAAGCATTAAATCCAACATCTACTACATTAAAATCAGAAATCTCATACAATTTATATGGATCATACTGAACATCCCTAAATTGATCTCTTAAAGTTATATATCTATCATAATCAGTTTTTAAAGGTCTCTCATCAGAGTTTGAAACTTCAAGATCTCTTCTTTTATAATTAAGGTTTTTATCTACTTTGATATTGCTCATTGGCTGATCCCAAATTGGTGAATTATCATACCCGCTCTCCCAAGGATGTAATATGGATACAAGGCCAGTTTTATTAGGATCTCTGAATTTTATGAACCAATCATGATAATTTTTAATTTTTGTTATTATATTTACAATTCTTGAATGTTGTTCGTTACTAAGTTGATTTTTTTCAACAATTTTCCTCAAAATACTAGCTAAAACTGGTGGCTGAGTAATGCCAGATGAAGGAATATTTTTTCCACATTGCCAAGTTGTGTGATTTGGAAAATAAGATGTGTCTTTTTCATGAAAAAGAATGTGAGGTACCATTCCATCGTCCCACTGACCATTAAGCAAAGTTTCAATTTCTATAATTGAAAAATCTAAATTAAAGCATGAATAACCAAGTGCAATAAAGGCTGAGTCCCAATTCCATTGAGCAGGATATAATTTGTTATTAGTAGGAAGTGTGTAACCATTTTTTCTGTTACCCAATAATATTTTTTTTGCCTCTTCTACTTTATTTTGCATTATCCTTTAACACTTCCTGCGGTGAGACCGCTTACTAAATATTTTTCAAAATAAACAAAAATTATTAAAATAGGCAAAGTTACTACTACAGACCCTGCCATTAAATATTGTCTAGGTGTTTCAGCTCCAACATTCAGAAACTGAATAGCTCTTGATAATGTGAATGTATTTGGCCGGTCTAAAAACATTAATGAAAACAAAAATTCATTCCAAGCTATCATAAATACATACAAGGCTACCGATGATATTGCAGGCAAACTTAGCGGAAGTATAATTTTAAAAATTATACCAAGCCAATTTTGCCCATCTATTATCCCTGCTTCTTCTAATTCTTTTGGTATACTTTTAAAGTAACCTTGCAACATATAAATAGCTACAGGTAAAGTCGTAGCTGTATAAACTATTAGCAAACCCTCAATAGAATTTCTTAAACCAAGTTGACTAAAAATTGTGTACAAAGGTATCACTAAAACTATCGCTGGAAACAAATAAATTATCAATATGGATGTTGATAAAAAATTTTTTCCAAAGAAATTAAGTCTTGCAACCGCGTAAGCAGCTGGTATAGCAAATATTAATGTTATAATGACTGTGCCTAAGGAGACTATTGTGCTCGTTAGCATATATCTTCCAAAATTATAATCTTTGAATACTATAAAATAAGATTTGAACAACTCTGGCAATCCTTGTGCAAAGTTAATACTAAAGTCTAAAGGGTTCAATAATAACAAAGCCTGGGTTTTAAAGCTTGTAACTAACATCATATAAAAAGGGAAAAGAATTACAAAAGAGAACAGTGTAATTCCAAATAATGTTAAAAAATTAAAGAATAATTTTTGAGAGGAATGATTTTTTGACAAAAAGTTTTTGTCGTAATCTTTTATATTATTGAAAAAAAATAATGAAATTAAGAATATGCCAAAACTATACCAAATAGGTAAATTTGTTGAGATGAAATAATCAAAGATAGAAAATAAAAGTGCAAGTAAAATTATTTTAATATTTAAATTTAATTTTTTCCCAATAAGAAGATTTATTGCACAAAGAATTATTCCAAATATAAATAATTTATTAAAATTAAAATTTGTTATTTCAATTCCTTGTAATGTAACTAAAATTTTCCAAATACAAATTAATGAAAACAAAAACAAAGACGAGATAAAGCAATAAGTAAATATATTTTTAATTTTCATCAGCTCTTTTTCCTAAAAGTTTAAAATAGATAAACATAAAAATTAATAGAAACACTACAATCACAATAGAAACTGCGGAACCCATACCAATATCCCCAATTGAAAAACCTTGTTGATATACATTTATTGGCAATGTTCTTGTGCCTGATGCCCCACCAGTGAGTAAGAAGATGTCTTCAAATTTATTAAAATTCCAAATAAATCTAATCATAAATAGAATTGAAATCACTGCTAATATCTGGGGCAAAGTAATATTAAGAAATTTTTGGATAGGATTTGCACCATCAACATCAGCTGCTTCATACAACTCTTTTGGAACTGCTTGAAGACGAGCAAGAATAAATAAAAATGCTAGAGGAAAATATCTCCAAATTTCAAAAATAATTACAGTTGTTAATGCTAACCTTAATTTAAAATCAAAACCAAGTATGTTTAAAGTTACATATTTTTGTCCTAGTAAATTTATTGGCCCATCAATAATTTGATAGTTAATTAACAAATTATTTAAAGTTCCACTTGTTGGATCAAGTAAAAGTTCCCAGGTATAAGCAAGAGCTACAACTGGCGCAACATAAGGAAATAAAAGAACGCTTCTCATAAATGTTCTTCCAAAAAATTTTTGATTTACCATTTGTGCAGCTAAAATTCCAAAAATTATTGCACCTATTGTTCCAAAAAAAGTGTAATAAAAAGTTGTTGATAATAGATCTATAAACGCTTTGTCTTTAATTACTTTTTTGAAATTATTTAAAGTAAATTCATAAGTTAATAATATATTTTGTGACTTACCTGATAGTTTAGGTTTATAAGATTTTAGTTCCTTCTTGGAAATTTCTTGATTATTAGTATTTTGAAATACTATTTCTAAATTTTCTCGATATTTTTTTGGCCAATTACCTAACTCACACTTAAGTAAATTTGATTTAAATTGACATTTATTATTTAAACTTATTGGTTCAATGTTGTCAGGATATTTATCTTTAAATTTTACATTAGTAATTTCTTGTGTAAGAGAACTATTTCTTAATTTATAAATTATTTTTATTTGAGTTGGATTATCTTTAATTGATTTTACTAATTTTTTTGCTCTTGGTTCAGGAATTCTTAAATCTTTGAGCTCTACATTTTTAAAACTTATCCAAATATTTGAAAATATTGGAAATAAAATTATAGAAAATACTAAAAGAACTGATGGTAATATTAAAAGATAAGCTGTTCTTTTTTCAATTTTTGCAAGTTTTGAACTCATAAAAAAAAGCGGATAATTAATATTACCCGCTTTTTTTAATTTTTTAAATTACTAGAAGCTAGCTAGTACAGTATTAATTTCATCTACTGCTTCATCTAGTGTCAATTGATCGTCAATATATTGTCTAGTGATTCTATTTATAAACTTATTGTTAATAATTTTAGATGCTCTAGATAGTTCACCTTCTTTAACACCCCATCTATTAGCAGTATCTAAACCAGCAACAATATTATTTATTACATCTGCAGAATATAGATCTGTTAAAGGAGCTTTTCTATCAACTCCAACAGGTAGTTTACTCCAAGCAGTTGTAAATGCATTTGGATCACTCGCATTACCTCTTCTTACAGGGAATTTACCTTCTGGTGCAATAGATAAAGTACTAGTGTATCCCTCATCCATTGAATAAAGAATAAACTGCTTAGCTTCATCTGTATCTGCATCTGCTGTTATTCCAAAGTATCTAACATCCGCCCAAGCTGCACCTTTTACATTATTTGGTCCACTAAAATTAGTTATAAAACCAGTTTTAGATGCCAATTCAGGTGATGTAGGATCATTATTAATTGTTGGTGGAGCTGAATCTCTTAAACCAGCCAATTCATCCATGATAAATGGTGACCATATTATCATTGGAGTTTTACCAGCAAAATAAAGTTCTCTTGATTGTTTCCAATAAAGTTCTCCTGGAGGGCTAGCTTTAGCTAATTTTTTATAAAACTGTAAAGAATTTTTTAAAGCTCTTCCTTGTTTTTTTGTTCCACCCTTTTTGACAATGTTAACTCCATTTGCAAGTAGAACATGTTCTAAAACCTGACTCATAAAGTTTTCATCAGTTTTAGTTGCTGCAACAAATCCGAACATTTCATTGCTAGATAAAGCATCTATAGCTTTTTCAATGTTTGCATATGTTGTTGGTGGCTCCAATCCGGCTTGTTCAAATAAATCTTTTCTATAAACAACCATTTGTGTCCAACCATCAACTGGTACCGCTGCAATTTTACCACCAGCACTAGCCATTTTTAAAGCACCTGGTGCAAAGGTTTTTTTTCCAAGTGATTTAACTACATCATTATTTGCATCAACATCTAAAATTCCGGCTTCAGCCCACGGTAATACATATTGTAGTGTATGATAAATTACATCAGGAAGATCTCCTGCTGCAGCTGCTGCAGTAGCTCTTGTTCCTAAATCTTTTTCATCAATCGGGATAACTTCAACTCCAATTCCAGTTTTAGCTTCAAAGGCTTTAGCCATCTCTTCTTGTTTAGCCATCCTTGCTGGTTGAGTTTCTGTCGTCCAGAATTTGATATCTGCAAATGCAATTGAATTAAGAACAAAAGCTATTGCAGAGATTGTTATTAATATATTTTTAAACATATATTCCCCTCTTTTTCTTGTTTTTTAAAGTTATTTAAAAATTTATACATAATGAACATTTAAAAGAAGAATAACAAGTATGTAATTTATACAATACTACCTGAGATTGATTTAGGAATTTTTAAAAGAAATACCTCTATTATCAAATAAATGGCAACGAAATGGATCAAAACCTATTTTAACAGTATCACCTACTTTAATATCAGTGTCCCCATCAGTTTGTACAACAAGTGGATCTCCCTCTTTCTCTAAATATAAATATGTTCCTGACCCTAATTTTTCAACGACGAAAACCTTACTTTTCCACAAAGAATCTGAATCTGAGTTTAAAATTAAGTGCTCTGGTCTTATACCAATTTTTATTCTATCCCCTTCTTTAGTATTCTCAGAAATTTTTGGTACAATTAACTTTCCAGTCCCCATTATATCTACTTCAGAACTCTTTGAACTTTTGCTTAAAATTTTACTATCTATAAAATTCATTTTTGGAGATCCTATAAAACCTCCAACAAATAAATTATCTGGGTTATTATATAAGTTCATTGGTGATCCCTTTTGTGAAACTATACCTTGATCCAATACAACAATATCATTTGCAAGTGTCATGGCTTCAGTCTGATCGTGAGTTACATATATCATGGTAGCATTAAGTTGATCATGTAATTTTGCTAATTCTACCCTCATTTGGACTCTTAACGCTGCGTCTAAGTTAGATAATGGTTCATCAAATAAAAAAACTTTTGGTTTTCTTGTAATTGCTCTACCTATTGCCACCCTTTGACGTTGTCCTCCAGATAATTGTTTGGGTTTTCTCTTAAGATACTCTTCTATCTGTAAGATTTTAGCAGCCTCCATTACTCTTTGCTCTATCTCTTCTTTTGATTTTTTTTCAATTTTTAAACCAAAAGCCATATTATCAAATACTGTCATATGAGGATAAAGAGCATAAGATTGAAATACCATTGCAATATTTCTTTCTTTAGGTGGTAGATCATTTACAACTTTATCATCAATAGATATTGTACCTGAATTAATTTCCTCTAAACCAGCAATCATTCTTAAGATTGTTGATTTACCGCATCCGCTTGGGCCTACTAGAACTGTGAAAGACTCACTTTTTATATCAAGAGAAACATCTTTGATAACATGTGTGTTACCAAAAAACTTGTTTACTTTATCTATTTTGATACTTGCCATTTTTAATTTAAAATTAATTTTTTATTATTAATTATAGATTTAATTAATTTTGTCATCAAAGGGATTTTTTTTTGTTGAATTTTTTTTAATACAAATGGAGCAATTTCTCTTGCAAGTTGCTCTCCCTCTACAGTTTCATTTGGCATAAATTTTCTTTTAGCATTGTTAAATGTATAGCCTTGCCCTAAGTAACTTCCCATTTTACTATTTCTACCTCCAGCAGCACTGACGTATAGATCTCCAACACCAGCCAATCCAAGAGCAGTCTCAATTTTTCCTTTAAAATATTTAGTAATATATATCATCTCATTTATAGATTTTTTGAATAAACTTGAAGACATATTTAAACTATCTCCAGCCCCAATAATCATTGAATAAATATTTTTAATTGAAGAACAGATCTCAACTCCAATAACATCTTTCGAAGTTTCAGTTAAATAGTATTTTGTAGTTATCATATTACAAATTTTTTTTGCAGTTTTGATATTCTTATTAGCAACAATCACACTTGTTTGTTTTTTATTTGAAAGTTCTTTTGCTAAGCAAGGTCCTTTTAAAACTGAAACATTTATATTTTTGTTAGTTTTCTTTATATCCTCCGAAATAGTAAAAATTTTCTGTTTTTTTTTCTCATACTTTAAACCTTTAGTAAGAATAAGAATTGGGCTTTTGATGTTTGATTTTTTAAATTCTTCACTAATAAAATTTATTCCTGATAAACTTAACGCAACAACGACTAAATCATATTTATTCTTTAACAAATGAGTCGAATATTTTTTGTATTTTAATTTAGTGGGTAAATTTATTTTCAAACTAGAATGATATTTCTTTTTTGAAGACAAATTTTTAATAAAAGTTTTATTGTAAGGCTCTGTGATAATTACTTCATTTTTATTATCTATACATGGAAAAGTAAAAGCAGATCCCATTGCGCCACCGCCTATTATTAAAATTTTTCTCATTTAAGCTTAAGCAATTCCTAGATGTTTTTTTCTTTTTTCTACCCAAGTTCTTATCAAATTATCAAAAATTAAACCTATAAAAGCTACACAAATACCTAAAGTTAATCCAATACCAGCACCATTTTTATCTGATAAAGCTTTTAAAATATATTGTCCTAAATCCTCTGTGCCTATAAATGCCCCTATAATTACCATAAATAATGCAAACACTATTGTTTGATTTATACCAAGCATCATATGAGGGAATGCTAAAGGAAATTCAATTTTTGTTAATCTTTGAAATTTATTTACACCAGACATCGTCGCTGCATCATGTAAACCTGCTGGAACACTTCTAAGCCCTTCAATTGTGTATCTGGTTGCCGGTATAGTTGCGTAAACAATGACGGCAATAAGAACAGAAGTGTCAGTTATTCCAAAAAGCATCATAACTGGAATAAGATAAACAAATGATGGAAATGTTTGAAATATATCACATACGCCCAACATAAATTTTGCAGAATGTTTATTTTGAAAACATAATGTGCCAACTGTAAAACCAATTATACAAGAGACAATTACCCCAAATGTTGCCATGTAAGCCGTTACTAAGGCTCTATCCCACCAAGGGCTTAGAGCTATGAATAATGTCAAACCACAAACTACTAATGCAGATCTAATTCCACCAATTAAATAGCCTGCACCAACAACTAGAACTAATGTAGCAACAGCTGGCATCCTTAAATACAAAGCCCTCATTGGTTGTAACACTTCTTGAATTAACCATGTATTAAATGCTTTTATATAAACAAAGAAGGTATCAAAAATCCAATCGACACCTTTATTCCAAAAATCAGCAGTTGATATTCCTTTATTGTGTGGAACTTCAAATAAATAATTGTAACCACCTTTAAAATAAACAGATCCAAAGTAAGCGAGTAAAATTCCAATTATTATCGTAATACTAAAAAATAATAAATTTTTATTTCTTTGAAAAAAATTCAAATTGCCAAAATAATCGACTTGCTTGTTTGCCCATGCTAATGACATTTTATCTAATAAAATTGCAATTAGACTAATACAAAGACCAGCTTCTAATGCTAATCCGATATTAAGCTGATTTAGTGCTAACAATAAATTAAAACCTAGACCTTTCGCTCCAATGAAGGCTGAAATAACAGCCATAGAAAAGCACACCATGATAACCTGGTTTACGCCAATTAAAATATCTCGTCTGGCCGTTGGAATTAGCACTTTAGACATTAGTTGCCAATTATTACAACCACTCATTCTTCCAGCTTCAATTACTTCTGGAGGAATAGCTCTCAATCCTAGTAAAGTTAGTAATATCATGGGTGGAACAGCAACAACCATAGTTATAATTACTGCTGCGTGGTCACCGACTCCAAAAAGAACAAGTGCAGGAACTAATACTGCATATTGTGGCATTGTTTGCATAACTAATAGAATTGGATATAGAGCTTTTTCTACACGTTTACTTTTATAAGCTGCAATACCTAAACCTAGCCCAAATATAAAAGATAGAGGCGCAGCAACTAAAATAAAAGAGAGTGTTTGCATCGATGGTTTCCATTGTCCAAATATAGAAATGTAAACCATTGTTAAACCGGCAAATAAAGCGAGTCCAATACCACTTAATTTATAAGCAAGTATTGCAAAACCAGCTGCAACTATTGTCCAAGGTAGACCTGGTAACTCTGCCCAAGGGTTCGCATCGATCCAATCCCAACTTGTAAAGGCAACAATTGTTTCAAGTCCACCTAATAGAATTTCTCTAATTAATTCTATTAAAAAGGTCATGAAAGCTGTCAAATTTCTGCTAATTTGCAAAACTAATGGTCTGGTTTTAAATTCTTGAGTGTCCTCATTCCAAAACTCCATTGGCATCCACTCATTCATTAAGAAAAACAAGGAGTCATTTATCCATATTGGTAACCATCCAAGTAATGGAGGAAGTCGCCAGAAAACATCAAAGGCGTAATATCTTACTTCTTTGCCTAAAAATATATAACTACTTTGATTAGGGTCTTTTACGAATTCAGCTTGGCCTCTAATGAATTTATATGTTTCTGGAACATCAATAGCAAAACAAAGAGCAAAGAAAACAATTATTAGAAATAACCACTGAAATATTTTTGGATATTTTTTTAAAAATTCCATAATTTATTTTCCGTTCTTTCTTCCGCCAAAGACAGTATTTATTATTTTTGTCGGGTTGATTGACCCAACGGTTTTATTATTTTCATCTATAACTGCTACAGATTTTTCTTGCGTTAATATTTTTTCAGCAACATTCTCTATAATTTCATCTTTTGAAACTTTTACATCTCCTAAATTGTTAGATATAGATTTATCCATTACATCTTCAATTAATAAAACTTTTTCTCTAGGCACTTCTTCAGTAAATTTTCTTACATATTCTGTAGCTGGGTTTAAAACTATATTTGCAGGTGTATCTAGTTGTTCAATTATACCATCTTTCATAATTGCTATTCGATCAGCAAGTTTTAATGCTTCATCAAAATCATGAGTAATAAACATAATTGTTTTTTGTAATTTTTCTTGAAGTCTTAAAAATTCATCTTGCATTTCTTTTCTAATTAAAGGATCTAAAGCAGAAAAAGGTTCATCTAAAAACCATATATCAGGTTCAACTGCAAGAGATCTTGCAATACCAACTCTTTGTTGTTGTCCACCTGAAAGCTCTCTTGGAAAATAATTTTCTCTTCCATCAAGTCCAACTAATTTAACCATCTCCATTGCTTTATTAATGCTCTCCTCAGTTTTGATACCTTTGATTTGAAGAGGAAAAGCTATATTTTCTAAAACGGTTTTGTGTGGAAGAAGAGCAAAGCTTTGGAAAACCATTCCCATTTTGTTTCTTCTAAGCTCAATTAACTCTTTATTATTTAAATTTAATAAATCTTGACCTTCAATGAAAATTTTTCCACCTGTTGCATCTGTTAATCTTGATATACACCTTAGTAAAGTTGACTTACCAGATCCAGATAAGCCCATTACAACAAGCATCTCTCCTTTTGCCACTTCAAAAGAGGCATTGTTAACACCTACTATACAACCATTTTCTTGAAACGTTTTAGCATCAACATTACCATTTGAATCTTGAAGCATCTTTTTGGCGTTTTCACCAAAAATTTTATAAACTGCTTCGCATTTGATTACTGCTTCAGACATAATTCTTATAAAAATATACGAAAATTAATTAAATTAAAATCAATATAATTGAAGCTTATTTCCATTAAAAATTTTTAATAAAATAAACCCTTGTATCAATTCCAGTACTTAAAAAACTTAAGGCTTCACCGCTTACTTTAATTGTTTCGTCTACTCCTACGTTATTTCCACTAACTGTAAAACCTGCAAAACATTTCTTTTTTTCAGCATCCCATTCAACAAATGTTTCATCAATCTTATTGCCGTTAATAGTATAAATTTCATGTGCTCTAAAATTTAAGAAATTTGCACCCATTATTGCTCTTTGGGGGATAAGCTTTGTGGCATTACACACTCCCTCATACAATTCATCTGATAATTTATAATGATCAGTACCATCAAAAGTTACTAATATACCCGAGGGAAGTTTTGAAATTAATGCACTTAGTTTTCTCTCTTTTGCAATTCTCTCTTCTTCCAATTTCATTTTTCTAACTAATTCATCACCCTCACTAAATATATTATTTAAAATAGCAAAAGAAGAAATTATGACTATTGTTAAAATTATTAGACCTATAAATTGTTTTATGTTCTCGGGTAATCCTTTTAATCTATTAAATGAAGTTTCGTTCGACATTAATCTTGTAATTTACCGTTTTTCCAAATTCCTATTTTTTGGTCTCCATTAGCCCAAGTAAATGTTCCTTTGCCATTCATAAAACCATTAGCCCACTCTCCTTCATAAGTAGACCCATCTGGGAAAGTTAAAGTTCCAACTCCACTCCAAACGCTATTTTTAAACTCACCTTTATAGATATATCCGTTTGGCCATGTTTCTACACCTTGACCATTTTTTTTTGTTCCTACCCACTCACCTTCATAAGTAGTTTTATCTGTATAAACCCATTTTCCATATCCATTTTCACAGTTACCTTCTTTACATCCGGTGCTTCGAGCGAAAACTGATGAACTTATTAATAAACTTAAAAAAATGTAAAAAAGATATTTTCTCATAACTGTATTTTACACAAATCTTTATAAAAAAAAATCCCCCCCAACAGAATTGGGGGAGATCTTATTTTTTTAACTTTTATCCTTATTTAAGGAAAGCTTTCCAAGTTGACTCGTTATCAGCTAACCATTTTTTAGCTGCATCTTCGTGAGTCATTTTGTCAACGTCTACTAAAGCTGCCATTGCACCAATTTGACTTGTTGAAAATGACAATTTTTTAAACGCTGCTGCTGCATCTGGATGAGTTTTTGGAAAATCTTCGTGTACTGCTTTTTTCAAATAACCATCTGGAGAACCACATTTTCCGTCACCACCATCTGCTGGTCTGCAACCAGCTGTGTATGGAGGGAAGTCGATAAATGTAAAACCAGCACCATCAGTAAAGTTTGGTGTCCAGTTGAAAATTATAGTTCCTCTTCCTTCTTTTTCAGCAGCTGCTAACTCTGCCCAAAGTGCATCAGCACCTCCAGCAAACTTAACCCACCATAAATCACCTAAGCCTAGTGCATCAATCCTTTGAGGAATTAAGTCACCATGCCAAGTTTGTGGTCCTTCCAACATTCTTCCTTTTCCATCTGGAGAGTCAGGTGTTGTAAAGTTTTTTGCACAGTCTGGATTTTTTAGAGCTGTCCAATCTGGTAGACCTGGACATAGACCTTTTTCAACAACCCAGTTTGGATATCCCATATCCTCAAGAGTTCTTGCTTCATGATCACCCCAGTCTAACAAACCACCTTTGTCTAAAGCTGTTGTAAATGACTTACCAAAAGCAGATTCCCATACCTCATGAGATATAGTTACATCACCAATTCTAATTGACTCGTAAACCGCTTGAGAGTCAGCATTTACATATTTAACATTGTTACCCATGCTTTCAAAGATTCCACCAATAACATAAGCCATAACAATTTGACTTGACCAGTTATGAGTTGGGATCACTATGGGTTTTTTACTGTCAGCGTTAGATATTCCTGCAAAGCTTACTACAGTAATTACTATAGCTGAGAGTAAAGATAGTATTTTCTTCATTTATTTCTCCTCTCTTAATATATTAAGTAAGTAAGTATCCTTAAATTTAATCTCACAGTCAACAAAAGTTGGTACTAAAATTTATATATACAATTAATCAGTACTGATTTATTCTTAAACATAAGTAATCGTTGATTTAAAATGTTAGAAGAAAATTTAAGAATAAATGAACCTGGTTTAAATGTTTTGCCACCTGGAGTTGAAAGATATGTAGTTAATGGCGGTGGATTAACAGGAGTTCAGGTTTTTCCTGATGATGAAATTGAAATTATTAATAATGAAGGAAATCAAATTTGTGAAATAGTTGTTTTTAATTCTGATGGAAATTCAGATCCATCAATTTTAAATTTAAAATCATCTAAATCAGAAAATGATATAATTAAAATTTTAAATAGAAATGAAGAAAGTTCGAAAATTGCTTTGCGCCAATTAGAAAAAAGAAATCTTAAAATTGAAAAATCTAAATCTTCAATCCTTTTTGATAAAGACACTCCACCAGGAGAAAAAATTAAAATAAATTCAAAAGATAAATGTTATTGCATTTTTTCTGCACCTGGTAATGATATGTTGGTTCATGAACAAAATCCTCCTACAGAATTAACTTTATTTATTAAAAGAAATAATATTGTTGACTATAAAGAACATAGAATAATTCCAGATCCAATTTTTGATCCTCTAGACGAAAAAAATATTGCAAAACAATCAGCGATTTCTTTTGAAGTTAAAGAAGGAGATTATATTCAAATAATTTGTCCAACTGGTAGACAATGTTCAGATTTTGTTGCTTTTGATACAGCTAAATTAGGTAAAGGTATTGAAAAAGGTTTAGATTGGCAAACAACCAGGACCTTTATGGGAAATACATTTCCAGGACCAGGATTGTATTCAAAATTTTATGATACAGACCATGAGCCGTTGGTAGAAGTAATAAGAGATACTGTTGGTAGACATGACACTTTTAATCTTGCTTGTACATCGAAGTATTACGAAGATGCTGGTTATTTTGGGCATCCAAATTGCTCGGATAACTTAAGTGGTGCTATGGAAAATTTTGGGGTTAATAGACAAAAGGGATGGCACGCTATAAATTTATTTTTTAATACTTCGGCAGGAGGCTTAAATACCGTACTTTCTGATGAGTCATTTGCTAGACCTGGAGATTATGTAATATTAAGAGCTTTAAAAGATTTAACCTGCGGAACATCAGCCTGTCCAAGTGATATAGATCCATGTAATTCATGGAACCCTACAGATATTTTTGTTAGAACTTACGAAAAAAAAAGAGAATTTACAAAATCTTTTGCATTTAGAATGAAACCAGACTCAGAATTAAAACTAACAAAAAATACAGGATTTTATGAAAGAACTTCTAAGTTAACAAGAAACTTTGTTGATGCTAGAGGATATTGGCTGCCCAATGATTACACTAAACACGGAGTAATAAATGAATATACAGCGTGTAGAGAAAAAGCAGTTTTAATTGATTTATCTTCTTTAAGAAAATTTGAAATATTAGGTCCGGATGCAGAAGAATTAATGGACTATACTTTAACTAGAAATGTTAAAAAATTGTCAGTTGGACAAATTGTTTATTCTTCGATGTGTTATGAAAATGGTTCTATGTTTGATGATGGAACATTGTTAAAAATGAGTGATCATGGATTTAGATGGGTATGTGGTGATGAATACGCAGGTGAATGGTTAAAAGAACAAGCAAAAAAGAAAAAATTTAATGTTTTAGTTAAAAACTCTACTGATCAAATAAATAATATTTCTCTACAAGGACCAAACAGTAGAAAAATTTTAGAAAAGTTTATTTTTACTCCACCAACACAACCTTCTATTTCAGAATTACAATGGTTTAGGTTTACAATCTGTAGAGTAAAAGAACTTAGTGGAATTCCATTAATGGTTTCTAGAACTGGATACACAGGCGAGTTAGGATATGAAATATGGTGTCACCCTTCAGATGCACCAGCGGTTTGGGATGTGCTTATGGAAGCTGGCAAAGATGAAGGAATAATACCTGCTGGTTTTGGAGCATTAGATTTATTAAGAATTGAAGCTGGACTAATATTATTTGGTAATGAATTTGATGGCCAAGTTGACCCTTTTGAAGCTGGTGTTGGATTTACGGTTCCTTTAAAAACAAAAACAGCAGATTTCATTGGTAAAGAAGCATTAATAAAGAGAAAAGAAAATCCGCAAAAGAAATTAGTTGGATTAGAACTTGTAGGCAAAGAAAAAGCTAATCACGGTGATTGCGTTCACATTGGAAGATCCCAAGTTGGCGTAGTTACAAGCGGATGTCTATCTCCTACTTTGAATAAAAATATTGCTTTGTGCAGAATTGATGTAGGTCATTCAGAAATAGGTATGAACGTGGAAGTCGGTAAAATTGATGGACATCAAAAAAGAATACCTGCTAAAATTGTTGGTTTCCCGCATTACGATCCTCAAAAAACACGTGTAAAATCTTAATGTCAAAATCATCAAAGGATTTACTTGAATTTTGGGAAGATCAAATGAAACTATCCCATACATCCAGTAATTACTTTTTCAGAAAATCTCCTTCACATTATCATATGATGTTGATTGTGATGAATTCTTATAAGTTAAATGAAAACTTATCTGTCGAAGAACTTAAGACTAGACTCTTTAAAACCTCAAGACCTAAATCTGCACTTATGATCAAGGAAGCTTGTGATAAAGAATTTTTTTACCTCGAGAAAACCGGAAATGACCATAGAAAAAAGTACGTTTTACCCACACAGAATTTTGTTAATGAATTTAACGAATATTTGAAAACTCTCAAAAATTTGAGTTTTTAATTAAAAATCTAATAAATATTTAGAATTTATATAAATTATATATAAAAATTATTATATTCTTTCCTTTGCTAAAAAATTAAAGTTCGTTCATGTCGTTACCGACAAAAGCAAAAGTTGTAATAATTGGTGGAGGAATTCACGGGTTAAGTACTGCTTGGAAACTTTCCGAAAAATATAAAAATCCAAACGATGTGGTTGTCCTAGAAAAAAAAGACACTGCTGCAGGTGCAAGTGGAATTGCATGTGGAGTTGTTAGAAATAATTATTTTCAACCAGCAATGAGAGAATTAATGGCTCATTCAGTTAGTGTTTGGGAAAGTGATCCAGAGGCATTTAAATATAATGCTGTTGGCTATATGCAAATTTCTCCTGAAGTAATGCATAAAGATGTTGCAAGTATTTATGAACAACAAAAAGCTATTGGATATGAATCAGAATTTATAGAAGGTGAAAAAGATTGCATGAAATATATGCAAGGAATTTTTAGTGATTGGCAAGCAAAAGGTATTACATCAGTCTTGCATGAAAAAAAAGGTGGATATGCATTTAATAAGGACTCAATTAAAGCATTAGAGAAAAAAGCAAATTCAAACGGTGTAAACGTTCATAAAGGAGTAAAGGTTACAGGTTTTAAAAGAGGGAGCAACAGCAATGCAATTACTGGCGTGGTTACAGATAAAGGTACAATTGATTGTGATCAGGTAGTTATTGGAGCAGGACCATGGGTAAGAGATTTTTGGAATATGTTGGAGTTACCAAAAACTACTAACATAAAAGATGCTAAAAATGGAAAAATGCATGAAGTTGAAATGTGGAAGTACTGGTTTTTACAAGAAGGTGTATTGGGTGTAGATGCAGATTATTTAAAAACTAACGAAGGTAAACCTCCTCCAGTAATTCATGTTGATACAGATGCACCACTTTATTCTGACAAAGATGGTAAAATAATTACAGAAGACCTATGGGGAATTTATTATAAACCTGATATTGAAGGATTAGGAGTTCAAGGTGGAACATCACCTTACATTGTTCAAAAACATTTTGATGAAGTTAATGTTGACCCATATGGAATTGACTCTCCTGAATATCAAACTACTGATAAATTTTCTGATATGTGGACTTCAGCACTTGCACATATTCAGAAACGTTTTGTTGGTAAATCTCATTTGTATAGAAAGGGACCATCAGGAGGATTGGGTTGTTTAACTCCAGATTCATTCCCGATATTCGATAGATTTTTTGAAAATGTTTACATGATTGCAGATGCAAATCATGGTTATAAAATGATAGGTGTTGGACACCTTGTTGCACAAGAAATTTTAGGTCAAGAAAGTGAATTACTAAAACCGTTCAGGTTCGATAGATATGAAAAAGGTAAACTTCATCCGACATCGAACAGTCCGTTTCCTTGGAGCTAATTTATCTAAGTAGACAAACGTTTTTTTTTCAGTTACCTTTTTGATCTGAAAATTCAAAGGGGGAAGAATGACGGATCTTGAAAAACACGTAAACCAACCAGGTAGAGCTAAACTCGTCAAAAAGGTTAGAGAAAAAATAAACGAATTAGGAATTACTTATATCTATTATCAATTTATTTCAGTAACTGGAAGAGTTGTTGGAAAAGGAATACCAGCAGACCACTGGGAAAGAACTGCGGAAAAAGGTTTTCAATTGGTTTATGGAGCAACAGCAAATTTATTTTTAGATCGTCATAATAATTATATTGGATATGGTCCAGAAGCTATGGAATTGGTAGGAATACCTGATCCAGAAACTTTTGTTCAATTGCCTTGGGATAAGAGAGTTGGAAGAGTCTTTGTTACATGTTTTAGAAATAGAGAAGAAAGAAAAAATCCAGGTGGTCATTTAACAAGTGACTGCAGAGGTAATCTTAGAATTTTCATGAATGAGTTCAAAAAGAAACATGGATTAGAATTAAGAGTTGGAACAGAGCCTGAAATGATGTGGTTAACAAAAAATCCTGACGGCACTCCAACTGGACAAGGTTTCTCAAAACCTTTCTGTTATCATATTGATCAATTTGAATCATTAAGACCTGTGTTTATGAAGGTTATTGAATACGCAAAAGCGATGGGTCTTGATATGATCCAAGGTGACCATGAAGATGCTCCTGGTCAATTAGAGCTTAACTGGACATTTGATAATGTATTAAGAAATGCTGATAGATTATCTACGTATAGACAAATTTGTGCTCAAGTAGCAAGAGAACATAATCTTATAGCTTGCTTTATGACTAAACCATTTATGGGAGTTTCAGCAAGTGGATGTCACACCAACATGTCTTTGTGGAAAGGTGGAAAAGTATCAGTAAACAAATTGGGTAACAAAAAACTTCCAGGCGTAGAAGAAGTCTTTAGCTATGTATCCGGTGGAACTAATACTTTCATGCCAGATACTAAGGATATGCAATTGCCTGGAAAGATTGGATTACAATCAATTGCAGGGATAATGAAACACTTGCCAGCTTTAACAGCAATTGGTTCTTCGACAGTGAACTCATATAGAAGATTATGGGATCAAGGTTTTTGGGCACCAGTTTATGCTGACTGGGGTTATCAAAATAGAACATGTGGTCTAAGAGTATCTGCTCCAGGTAGATTCGAGTATAGATCGGTTGACTCTATGCATAATCCATATTTATTAGGTGCAGCATTACTTAAAGCTTGTGATGAAGGAATATCTAAAAAAATGAAACCAGCCAAACCTGAGTCTAGAAATATATATGAAGCTCAAAAAGCTGGTAAAGATGTTAAAAAACTTCCACTAAGTTTAGGTGAAGCTTTAGATAGATTGGCGGAGGATGAGGTAATAAAATCATCAATGCCAGATGAAATGTATAAAGTATTTAATTGGTACAAACGAGATGAGTGGGAAAAATTCTTGGGTGCAACAACACAATGGGATCTTGATACTTATCTGGATTGTTTACCATAATTTAATAAGGAAATTATATGTGCGGGATTGCAGGATTAATTCATAGAGGAAATACTTCAAACGTTGGTTTTGAACTTCAAGGTATGCTTCAAGCATTAAAGCATAGAGGAGAAGATTCAACTGGATACGCTCTATACGGAAAAACTGACGGTCAAAATTTCATCATGCGATTTAAGGTTGGTGAAAATGTTGCAGAGGGAAGTTCTTCAGTAAAAGAAGATGTATCAGTTTATGACGAAAGAAAAAAAATTGTTGATTCTTATCTTTCTGAGCTAGGCGCTAAAGTGATAAAAGAAGATAGAATTCTTCCTTATTCATTACGATATGAAATTCAGTATGACAAAGATTTAATGGAATTTTCTCAAAAAATAGAAAGTGTTGAAGGTGTGGAAATATTATCTATGGGAAAATCTCTAGAAGTAATTAAAGATCTAGGAAACGCTGAAGTTGTTTGTAACAGATATAATTTAGATAAAGTTGTCGGGACACATGCAATTGGTCATGCTAGGATGGCAACAGAGTCGGGAGTGGATATTAAATCTGCTCACCCATTTTGGGGTTATCCTTTTAGCGATGTGTCAGTCGTTCATAATGGACAATTAACTAACTATTGGAATAATAGAAGAGTATTGGAAAACAAGGGCATGAGATTTATGTCAGAATGTGACTCTGAATTAATCGCTGTATATCTTGCAGAAAAAATGAGAAATGGAGCTACATTAGAAGAGGGCATGAAAGAGTCTCTCGTCGGTTTAGACGGGGTATTTACTTATTTTGTTGCAACAAAAGATAGCTTGGGAATGGCGAAAGATACAATGGCTGCAAAACCACTAGTATTGTATGAGTCAGATGATTTAGTTGCAATGGGGTCAGAGGAAATTGCAATAAGATCAATATTACCACAAGAAATCGAAACTTATGATCCTTTCGATGGAGAAGTTAAAGTATGGCAAATTTAAAAACATCAGAAAAAAAAAGTAAAGCTCAATCAATGGGACTTCACACAGAAGTCTTAACTGGAAAAACACAACAAAAATTTTTTAATCCAGATGAGGCAGAGAATTTTTATTACTTTGGGACATATGATGTAGATTTTAACAAAAGAACTGAAATTGACGTTAAGAACATGGATTGTCGTGAAGCAAATAAAAAAATTGATGAATTAATGAAAGATGGATACGGAACTATTGTAATAAAGAACCCACAGGGAAAACATAGCTTGGGAGTTGGAATTCTCAATAAATTAAATTTAATATTTGAAGGTAGTTTGGGTTACTTTGGGTGTGGATCAATGGATGGTCCTATTGTTAGAATTAATGGAAGAGTGGGATGGTCATGTGCAGAAAATATGATGGCAGGAAAAGTAGTAATTGAAAAAAATGCAGGGTCTTGTTTTGGTGCGGCAATTAGAGGTGGAGATCTGATATGCAAAGGAAGCGTAGGTGCCAGAACAGGAATTGATCAAAAAGGTGGAACAATAATTATTGGCGGAGATGCTGGTGCTTTTACAGGTTTTATGATGCAGAGAGGGCGAATTATTATTCTTGGAGATGTTGGAATAAATTTAGGAGATTCTATGTATGATGGGACAATTTTTGTAGGTGGAAAAATTGGATCATTTGGTAGTGATGCTGTCGAAGCTGAATTAACTGATTCAGATCAAGACTGGCTTAAAAGAAAATTAAAGGTTGCGGAGATCGGAGAAAACTTCGATGTTTCTAAGATGACCAAAGTTGTAGCAGGAAAAAAACTTTGGAATTACGATGCTCTTGAGCCTACAGAAAAAAAAGGAGCAATTTAAATGGCAAAGAAAAAAAATGGTAATGGAAAATCAAACGGACATTCTAATGGTAATGGAATAGCTTCAAGAAACAAAAGTTTGTTGGGACACAACGCTATTTTTACTCCAGAAGTTATGGACGACATTCATATCAAAGCCGAATTAGGAAGATACAGAATGAGAGGAATGGCTTTGATGAAAAAGATACCTACTTTTGATGATCTAGTTTTCTTGCCAGGTACATTAACAAGATTTGTTATTGAAGGTTACAGAGAAAAATGTGAGACCAAAACTATTATTGGTCCAAGATGTGAAAATCCAATTGAGCTTGATATTCCAGTTTACATTACGGGAATGAGTTTTGGAGCTTTATCTTACGAAGCAAAAACTGCATTAGCTAGAGGTGCTACAATGGCTGGCAGTGCAACATGTTCTGGTGAAGGTGGAATGATACCAGATGAGAGAAGATATTCAGAAAAATGGTTTTATCAGTGCATACAATCAAGATACGGTTTTAACCCACACCATGCACAACTAGCTGATGGAATTGAGGTATTTATTGGACAAGGACAAAAAGTTGGAATGGGTGGTCATTTGATGGGTCAAAAAGTTACTGACCAAGTTGCAGAAATGAGATCGCTACCTGCAGGTATTGATCAAAGATCTCCAGCAAGACATCCTGATTGGCTGGGTCCAGATGATTTAGCTTTAAAAGTTCAAGAGCTTAGAGAATTGACAAAAAACAAAGTACCAATTCAATTAAAACTTGGAGCAGCAAAAGTTTATGATGATGTTAGGATGGCAGCAAAATGTGATCCAGATTCAATTTATCTTGATGGAATGGAGGGTTCAACAGGTGCTGGACCACACATTGCAGCTGCAAACACAGGTATCCCAGGAATTGCTGGAATTAGAGAAGCAAGAAGAGCTTTGGATGATGTAGGTAAAACTGGAAAAGTAACTTTAATTTATGCAGGTGGTGTTAGAGATGGAGCAGATATGGCTAAAGCTTTAGCACTTGGTGCAGACGCAATTGCAATCGGAACAGGTGCAATGGTTGCTTTAAATTGCAATAAAGAAATACCAGAATCTAACTTTGAAAAAGAAATGGGTGTTCCCGCAGGTCATTGCTATCACTGTCACACGGGTAGATGTCCGGTAGGAGTTGCTACTCAAGATCCTAAATTAAGAAAAAGATTAAATCCTGATGATGCAGCATTAAGAGTGTATAATTACTTGCATGCGATGACATTGGAGGCTCAATTGTTGGCTAGAGCATGTGGAAAAACAAATATTCACTCGCTAGAACCAGAAGATATGGCTGCATTAACAATGGAGGCTTCTGCTTTAGCTAAAGTGCCTCTTGCAGGAACAAATCATACAGTAGGAGTTAAAGATTTCCATAAAATCTAATAGCAAATATGCCAAAGAAAAAAGGTAAGAAAAAAGTCAAATCAAAAGAGATCAAAGGTCAATTAGGCAAGAAAAAAGAGACTGCTAGAGAAAAAATGATTGGCCAAACAATTGGCTATCGATATGACGTTAATCTTTTGCCCGACTATAGTCGACTCACTCCATTTTTAAAAAAATATATAGAAGCTATGGGTTGGGATGATCTTAATTGGTTAGAAGATGTTCATATGGGTTATGAAGAAAATAGACCTGCTGTATTCGATAGAAATGCTAACGGTTGGGTAACTATACCAAGTAAAATAAAATTACCTAATAATCAGCAAGATAGAGATATGATAGCTAGAGAATTATTGGTAAAGTTTCAAATGTCCCCGAATCATCCTCTGGTTGACCTTAAAAAAGCATATTTAAAATTCTAATTTCAATTTCAAGTTGATAAAATAATTATTAACTTCTACTTTTTATAAATAAAATAAAATTGTCAGCGTAAAAAAAATTTCATAGAGTCTATTAACTATTAATAGGAGAGAGAAATATGACTGATCAATTAGGTGCTCTCACAACCTTATTTACAGAATTTTACTATTGGGTAACTGTGGTTCTTATGTTTTTGATCCACGTGGGTTTCTGTATGTATGAAGTTGGAGCATCTCGTTACAAACATCACCAACACACTCTTATGAAAAATACAATGCTGATACCACTGGTAACAGTCACATGGTTTTTCTTTGGTTGGTGGATATACTGGGCATTTCCAACAGGACCAGGATTAGCTCCTTCGATTATGACCGAAAGTACTGGTCTAGTTCTTGGAGGTGGATTTGGTGGAAATGATCTTGCTAATCCTACAAATGCATTGATGGCCGTAAATCTTAATGATCATATAATGGGTGTCTTCTGGGCAGCCTTTTTATTATTTTCATGGACTGCAGCTTCAATTGTATCTGGAGCGGTTATTGAAAGGATAACTACTTTTGCATTTGGAATACTTGCAATTGCAATTGGATCTGTTTTCTGGACAATAGATGCTTCATGGGGATGGCACTTTGATGGATGGATGTTAAAAATATTAGGATATCACGATGCTTATGCTTCTGGAGTAATTCACGCAATAGCCGGAGGTTTTGCCTTAGGTGTTCTAATTGTTTTAGGACCAAGAATTGGAAAATTTTCATCTAGCGGAGAACCAAGAAACATTGGACCAAGAAATCCTTGGTTAGTGACTGTTGGATTATTCTTAATCTATACAGGTTTTTGGGGCTTTTACGCTGCATGTAATGTTCCGATTTATGATCTTGGACCTGAATATGGTATGGAAGGTGTAACTTTCTTTACTGCAACGAACATCTACCTAACTCCCACCACACTTAGTGGAATAACGATGAACTTTTTAATGTCGTTATCTGGAGGGTTGTTAGCAGGGTATGTGGTCTCGAAGGGAGATCCTTTCTGGACTTATTCATCAGGACTTGCGGGAATAATATGTGCATCTGCTGGTAATGATTTATATCATCCAATACAATCAATGATAATCGGTATGATCGGAGTAGTTATAGCTTACAAAATGCATTATTGGGTCGAGAAAAAATATAAAATCGACGATGCGGTTGGAGCGGTAGCTGTTCATGGTTATGCTGGATTTGTTGGTCTTGTAATATGTGGTTTCGTTTTAAATGGTTATCCTTCATCTGGATACAGTGTTGGAGCTATGTGGGATGGAACTAATTATGCAGCAATTAATCCTCTTGGAATGTTTATCGGTGCAATAATAATGTTTTTTGTACTAGGTATGCTTCCTGGATATATAATTGCAAAAGTTCTTCACGGAATGGGTAAATTAAGAATACCAAGAGAAGTAGAACTTGCAGGACTTGACTATACAATTATGGAAGAGGCTAAAGAAGACGAAAAAGCTGTAGTCTCGGCCAGTAGATAAAGGAGGTATGTAAATGGCAACAGTATCAAATTGGATAGATCATTTAAGTGCCTCTGAGGTACAAGGATCTGTCTATCCAGGTGTTGGTTCGGAAGGAGTGCTAGTTATAATAGCAATTCTTATTTGGGTTGGCTGGCATGTTATTTCATCTAAACAAGAAGATGGTAAGATGAATGCAATCGTCAGAAAAAAACCAAGTGCTAACGACTGGAAAAGCAATATAACAGACGGTTAAAACTTTTAAGAGGGCGCATGAAATACTGTGCCCTCTTTTTTTTAATGCAAAATTCTGAAGAAAATAATCAAAATGAAAATAAAACTCCTAGCAAAATGGCACGTCTTGCATGGCCAAAAGCAAAGTATGGAGTAATTATAGCGATATTAATTATTATTGGTGTAAATTTAATTTATTACAAAGATTTCTTTTTATCATTTTTTAAATAATTGTGTTACGTTATTAGATGGCAAAAAATTTATTTAAAATTTCAAAACAAAAAAAAATTAAATATTTTTTGATAAGTTTTGTAGATTTATTTGGTGTCTTAAGATCAAAATTGGTTCCAGCTCATGCAATAAAAGATATGCAAGTAAATGGTGCTGGATTTGCTGGATTTGCAGCTTGGCTAGATATGACACCAGCTGATTCTGATATGTTTGCAATACCTGATCCTGACAGTTTAATTCAACTACCATGGAATAAAGAAGTTGGATGGTTGGCTTCAGATTTATGGATGAATGGTAAACCAGTCGATGCTTCACCAAGAGTGATGTTAAAAAAACAAATAAAAAAATTATCTGAATTGGGATATAGCATGAAGTCGGGTGTGGAGTGTGAGTATTTTTTGATTTCTCCTGATGGGAACACAATTGCAGATAATAGAGATACTCAATCTAAACCTTGTTATGACCAGTCTTCATTAATGAGAAGATATGAGCTTATAAAAGAAATATGTGATTGTATGATTGAAATGGGATGGGGCCCTTATCAAAATGACCATGAAGATGCTAATGGGCAATTTGAAATGAATTGGGATTATTCAGATTGTCTAAAAACTGCTGATAGACACACTTTTTTTAAATTTATGGTTAAAACTATTGCAGAAAAGCATGATTTGAGAGCAACATTTATGCCAAAACCTTTTGAAAATTTAACTGGTAACGGATGTCATGCACATATTTCTTTATGGAAAGGAAAGAAAAATATCTTTCTTGATAAACATGATAAGCTTGGGCTTAGTAAGACAGCTTATAACTTTTTAGGAGGCATCATGAAACATGCTTCATCCTTATCTACTTTTTTTAATCCAACAATAAATAGTTACAGACGAATAAATGCTGCACCAACAAAATCTGGTGCCACATGGTCTCCAAGCAGCATATCATATACAGGAAATAACCGTACACATATGATAAGGGTTCCTGATCCAGGAAGATTTGAATTAAGACTTATGGATGGATCCGCCAATCCTTATTTACTTCAAGCTAGTGTATTAGCTGCAGGAATAGAGGGATTAAGTAAAAGAATTAATCCTGGCAAACCTCTTTTTTGTAATATGTATGAGGATTATAAAAAATATCCAAACCTTTCTAAATTACCAAATGAACTAAAAGACTCTCTTGATAAAATTGAAAATAATAAAGAAATGAATAAAGCATTTGGAAAAGAAGTAATTAAAAGTTACGTCAAGTTAAGGACTTCGGAATTAAAAGATTTTAATGACAACGAAAAATTTGATAAGTCCAAACCAATTACAAAATGGGAAAGACAGAATACTCTAGACTGTTAAAGTGAAAAGCTTTGATAGTTATAGAAAATGGAAATATACAAAATTTTTATCGAATAAAAATTATAGTTTTAATCGAAACTATATTTTAAATATTATTTCGTCAAAAATAATCACTGACGCGTTTAATTCTATATCTAAGTGGAAAAACTATAAAAAAACACCATTATTAAAATTAGAGAAACTAAACAAAAATTTAAAACTTAATAATATTTTTTACAAAGATGAGTCGAAAAGATTTCATTTAAAATCATTTAAAGCTTTAGGTGGCGCATATGCTGTAGAAAAAATATCTAAAAGGAAAAAAAATATAATAATATCATCTGCAACAGCTGGAAATCATGGTAGATCAGTTGCTTGGGGCGCTCAAAGATTGGGTTTACAATGTAAAATATTTGTTAGTCAATATGTAAGTGAAGCAAGAGTAAAAGAAATTGAAAAATTTGGAGCTGATGTAATTCGAGTAAAAGGTAATTACGAAAGCTCATTAAACGAGTGTAAAAAATTATCAAAAAAGAATAATTGGAATATTGTTCAAGATGTATCTACGAAGAATTATAGTTATGTTCCTTTGCTAACTATGGCTGGTTATTCAATTATGATTAAAGAAATTTCAAAACAAACTACACATTATATTACACATATATTCCTTCAAGCTGGCGTTGGTGGCATGGCAGCAGGTGTAGTTGCAGGAGTTGCAAAATATTTCAAGAGAATTCCTAAAATAATAATAGTTGAACCTGATGGAGCTGATTGTGTACTCCAAAGCATAAAAAGCAAAAGTTTAAAAAAAATTAAAATAAAAAAAGAAAGTATAATGGGTGGTATGTCATGCAATGAAATGTCTCTTATACCTTGGCATGTATTAAAAAAGGCTAGTGATTGTTGTGTCACTGTAAATGACTCAAAAGTTCCTAAAACTGTTGCAATGCTTAAAGACAAGAAACTGAGTAAAAGATCAATAATAGGTGGTGAATGTGCTACACCAGGAATTATTAGTCTTATAAGTCTCTGTAATAATCCTAAAACAAAGAAATTAATAAATCTTAACGAAAAATCTAACGTTTTAGTTATTGGATGCGAAGGTAATGCAGATGTAAAACTTTATAAACAATTGCTATCTAAAGGCAGAAAGTAAATTATATGTCAAAAAAAGCTGTTGTTTGGATAAGAGACGATTTTAGAATAAAAAATAATTCTGCATTATCTTATGCAACAAATAATTACGATACTGTCACAGCATTATATATTTATAACAAGGAAAATTTTGATGATGTTAGAGAAGCTCAAAAATGGTGGGTAAGTAAATCTTTAATTAATTTTAAAGATGAATTAATTAAATACAATATTGAATTAGAATTAGTATTTTCTGATGAGATAACCTTTTTTAGTAAAGTCAAAGACAAACAAGAAATTTCTATATTTTGGAATAAAATATATGAGCCATCTCAATTAAAGTTAGATAATGATCTCATTAAAATTTTTAAAAAAAACAAAATACTTTCAAAATGTTTTAAAGGAAATGTTCTTAATGAATATAATAATGTTACAAAAGATGATGGAAGCCCTTACAAAGTTTATAGTCCATTTTGGAGAGTTGGAGAGCAAATTTACTTAGATAGTATCCCAAACAAATCATTAAACGTAAAAAAAGTTAAGAGCAAAATAAAATTATTCAAAAATAATAATGTTCCAGATCAAATTTTACCAAAGAAAAATTGGTATAAAAAATTTGAAAAATATTGGGACCCAACAGAAAAACAATCCGAAAAATACTTAAATGATTTTGTCGAAAATAGAATGTTGAAATATGGAGTTGATAGAGATTATCCAGCTATAAATGGTTCGTCAAAACTTTCACCATTTATTAGAAACGGACAAATACATGTAAGTAACATTTGGGAAAAATGTTATAAATATAAATCAAAAAATATTAGTGTTAAAAAATATCTAAATGAATTAGGCTGGAGAGAATTTTCACATAGTTTAATTAATTATTTTCCTGAAATGCTAAAAGGTAATTTAAGAAAAGAATTTAATAAATTTCCATGGGATAAAAATGCAAAAAATTTGAAAGCTTGGAAAAATGGTCTGACTGGATACCCAATTGTTGATGCTGGGATGAGACAACTTTATGAAACAGGTTGGATGCATAATAGAATTAGAATGGTAGTTGGTTCCTTTCTCGTAAAACATTTAAGAATTAATTGGAAAGAGGGTGAAAAACATTTTAGAAATTGTTTGTTAGATTTTAATGAAGCAAACAATGTTGCACAATGGCAATGGGTTGCAGGCTGTGGTGCAGATGCAGCTCCTTACTTTAGAATTTTTAATCCTATATTGCAGGGTGAAAAATTTGATAAACAAGGTTTGTATGTAAAAAAATGGGTACCTGAACTTGAGAGAGTTCCAAGTAAATTTATTCATAAACCATGGGAAATGGAAACAAAATATCAAGAAGCTATAAAAACTAAAATTGGTTCTGATTACCCTTCTCCAATAGTTGTACATGAAGAAGCCAGAAATGCAGCTCTCAAAGCATTTCAAACTTTAAAAAATTAATCTCCAATAAAATGATGAATAATCAGCCTTTTTGTAGAAGCTAACCTATGTTCAAAAAGGTAAATTCCTTGCCAAGTTCCCAGCAAAAGTTGTTTGTTTTTTATACTGAGGGATATTTGATTGTTAGTTAAAGCTGACTTTATATGAGCTGGCATATCGTCCTTACCTTCTATTGTATGAATATATAATTTATTATCCATTGGAGCAATTTTATCAAAATAATTAATTAAATCTGATTGAACATCAGGATCAGCATTTTCTTGAACAATTAAAGATGCACTAGTGTGCTGTATGCTTAAATTTAAAATACCATTATTAAAATTATTTTTATTTATCCAGTCTATCGTTTGATCGGTAAATTCATATAATTTTTGACCATTTGTTTTAAGTTCAAGATTAAAAAATTCTTGTCTCATAAATTCTTTTTAGATGTTAGTTCATATAATCGGCTAATTGTACGCTTAAATGGTTTTTCCAATAACCTTGATGATGTGAGTTTATCAATATTTTGTTCTGCACTAATGGCCATAGGTATATTTTGATCATACACGATATCTAAAAAAGTAATAAATCTTTGTTGTTGATTTGAATTTAAATCATTAAACGCTGGTACATTTTCCATAACTATAAAAAAACAATTTTTTATTATTTTTATATAATCCTCTGATCCTAAATTTTTATCACATACTTCTTTAAAAGTTAATCGAACAATTCCATCATAAAAATTTTTTAAAATAAATTTTCTTCCTTTAATATTTAAAATCTTTTCTTTTAAAACCTTATCTTTAGTCATCACTCTAAATAATTTGTTTATTTTAAAATTGTTTTCTTGATTTAAAGGTGAGTAATATCTTTGAGTTTTATTATCTTTGGACTTTCTATAATCATCATCTATATTTAATTCATATTCAAATGATTGCTTTTGCATTATTTTTATAAAAGGTTTGAACTGATCTCTTTGCAACCCATCTTTGTACAAATTTTCTATTTTTATATTAGAAGTTACAATAATTTTTAAATCTTCTTCAAATATTTCATCAAATAATTTTCCAAGTATCATTGCATCTACTATATTTGTAACTTGAAACTCGTCAAAATATATTAATTTTGCTTTCGATTTTAATTTTTTAACAAATTTACTTAATTTATTTTCATCATTTTTATCTTTGGATTGGTGTACAAAGTCGTGAAAGCTAAGCATAAACTCATTGAAGTGAAGTTTTAATTTTTTACCTTCAACTAAGTCGAAAAAAAAATCTAATATCATAGTTTTGCCGACACCAACGTCTCCATAAAGATAAAAGCCTTTTCTATAATTTTTTTTTGATAAAATTTTTGAGATAAATGATTTGTAGTTTAATTTATAATATTCTTCTAATGCTTTTATGAGTTTTATCTGATGAGAATTAACATCTAAATTTTTCTTTTTGCAGTAGAGTTTAAACTCTTTAACAAAACTTTTTTGCATTAATTCTTTTTTGAATTAAAATCGATACCGTATTCTGATCTTGGTCCTTTTCTCAATCCAAAAGGTCCTGAGATAAAAATTGTCATTGGCCTTGTTCCTGGCTTAAGGTCTACTCTATGATATGCATTGGCTGATCTAAATCCAATATATCCAGGTTTTCTCCAGAACTTACCTTTTTTAGTAGTTTCCCAATAACCGCCTCTCAAAATTATTGTAATATAAGGGAATAGATGATTATGAACTCCATCCCCATGATCGTCATCCAACATTTCATGAATTAAAATATTAAATGGAAACCATTTTGGTCTATTCCTAAATAATAAATAATATCTATTCATCCATGGTTTAGCTTCATTAAATTTTGGATGAGATGGACCCCTATCTAAAACTACTTTTTTTCTTCCAATTTTTTCTAAAAATTTTAATAACATTAATTTGATCTTATAATTCCATTATTTTTAATTAAAAAAATATTAGCATTATTAATAAATGGTCTCGATATTTTTTCGTTATTAAATTTAATTACCTTTTCAGTTTCAGAATTAGTTAAATTGATAATCAAAATTCTTCCATTATCGGTAGACAAATAAATTTTATTCTTAGCAATAACAAAACCTACTGGTTTAACTTTTTCTCTTTTTTTAAAATTTGAGAAAACATCAGTTATCCTAATTATATTTCCAGTCTCTGTATCAATGACGAATAAATATCCTTCCTCAGAAATATTAAAAATATAATTTTCAGAAATCGTAGGTTTTAAACTGGAGTTTACTGTTTGCTTCCATTTTACTATTCCAGTTCTTGAGTCAATCGAAAATAATTCATTTTTATTATTTGAAAAATATATTGTCTCATTATTTAAAATCATTTCCGAATTTTTAAGACTAAATGCATTTAAGAATATTTCGTTACTTTGAGTAGGTGTTTGCCATACTAAACTACCATCGTTAACATTTAAAGCTGTAAGATCTCCTAAATTGTTAAGCGAGTAAACATTATCATCTTTAATAACTATAGATAATTTTTTTTGTGATTTAATAAATGTATTTTCTGTTTTGAAATTCCATAATTCATTTCCATCGATTACAGAAAAACATCTTATAACATTATCAAAATCAACAGTTATAAATTTATCTGCTTGTACAGTAACATTAGAATTAAAAGGAGTCATGCTTTCTGTTTTCCAAATTAATTGTCCATTTTCTAAATTTATTGAAAAAATATTAGATAAAGTATCAACAACTAAAAGTCTGTTATCAATATAATTAAAATATAATATTGGATTAAGTTTTCTCTCTTTCTTTGAGTAATGATTTGCTTTCCACAAAGTTTCAAAATTTTCGTTAATTCTGAATATTGTGCCTTTGTTATCAAAATAAATTAGATCGTTATTTTGAATAAACAAAATTTCTGTATCTATTGAATTAAACTTTTTAATCCTTGAGAATTTAAATGTTTTCTTCTTTTCAAATGTTGGCTCAAAGTTAATGTTTCCATTATTATTTGTAATATTATTTACAAAACTATTGTCTTTAACTAATTTAGATAGATTTATTTGTATATTTGGATTTAATTGTTCTTGAATTGGTTTAATTTCTTCAAATAAAATTTTAGAATTAGTATTTTCTACAGATTTATCACTTTGACCACAAGATGATAATAAAAGTAAAAAGACGAAATATAATTTTATCCTACTCACTGAAACTAGATCTTAGCCTTTTTTGAGCTTTAGTTTTTATTTTAGAGTTATTATTTTCAAGACTAACTATTTGCTCAAAAAATTCTTTTGATTTTTGCATTTGATTTTTTGATAAATAATATTCTGCCATAATATAAAGACTATGTGGTTTCCATATACTATCCGCTTTAATTAAAGGATTAAAAATAGCTAACAATTCATTTTCATCTGAAAAATCTGAATTATATAAGCCTTTTTTAAAGATTGTTAGCTCTTTAAACTTTTTATCCAAGCCAATATCATTAATTAAAATATCAAAATAATTGTTAATTTCATCTTTTGAATTTATCAAATCGTTATCTAGCAAAAAATAGAAAGCTAGAGGAGAATATGTTTTGTCTTTAGCATTAATCACCTCTTTAAGATCCGGGATCACATTATATTTATTATCAGCTTCATATCTTATTACAGCTAAGTCGTATTTATCAGCTAATTTTTCTCTTTTGCTAGATTGATATTCTTCAAAAGAAAAGTAGCCAATTAAAGCCAAAATAATTATTACTAATATCGAAATTAAAGAATTTTTATTATTTATGAAAAAGTTTTTAATTTTTTCATTACGTGTTTGGGTATTTATTATTTCAATATCTTCATCCATTAAATCATGTTCCTAAGTACATATTGTAAAATTCCACCATTTTTGTAATACTCTAATTCGTTCTTAGTATCTATTCTGCTTAACATTTTAATTCTCTTGATGTCTCCAGAGACATATTTGATTTCAACATCAACTTCATCTCTAGGATCTATGCCTTTTTCTAAGTCAATAATAGAAAATAGTTCTGAGCCATCTAATTTTAGATTAGTTCTATTTATTCCATCTTTAAACTGTAATGGTAGTATACCCATTCCTATAAGATTTGATCTATGAATTCTCTCAAAACTTTCTGCAAAAACAGCCTTTACACCTAAAAGTTTGGTTCCTTTGGCCGCCCAATCTCTAGAAGATCCAGTTCCATACTCTTTACCACCAATTACAACTAAATCGGTACCTCTTTTTTTATATTCAACAACCGCATCATATACTGGCATTACTTTTTCCTCAGGGTACAACTTAGTAAAACCACCCTCAGTACCAGGTGCCATTTCATTTCTAATTCTTATATTTGCAAAAGTTCCTCTCATCATAACCTCATGATTCCCTCTTCTTGCTCCATAGGAATTATAGTCTTTTGGAAGTATTTGATGTTTCATAAAATATTCTCCAGTTGGACTATCTTTTTGAATTGATCCAGCAGGTGAAATATGATCAGTGGTAATGCTATCACCCAATATTAATAGTGGTCTTGCATCCTTAATTTCTTTAAATCCTTCTGGTTTATCAGGAAGGTTGTCAAAAAACGGAGGTTTTTTTACGTACGTTGAATTATCTTCCCAATTATAAATATTGGTTTCCTCTGTTTTAATTTTTTGCCATTGTTCTGGTCCTTGAGAAACATTTGAGTATCTTTTTATAAACATTTCTGCATTTAATGAATTTCTCAATGTTTCTTCTATTTCTTTGTTAGATGGCCATATATCTTTTAAAAAAACATCTTTACCATCTTTATCTTTACCTAATGGATCCTTATACAAATCAAATCTCATAGTTCCTGCTATTGCATAAGCAACGACTAATGGCGGAGACGCTAAATAATTTGCTTTTATTATAGGTGAAATTCTTCCTTCAAAGTTTCTGTTTCCAGATAAAACCGAGACAGCATAAATATTATTATTTTTTATGGAATCTGAGATATTATCGGCTAATGGACCTGAATTACCAATACAAGTAGTGCATCCATAACCAACTAAATTAAATCCTAACTTATCTAAATAAATATTTAGCCCAGCTTTTTCTAGATAGTCTGTAACTACTTGAGATCCAGGTGCTAAAGATGTTTTCACCCATGGCTTAGTCATTAAACCTTTTTCAATTGCATTTTTTGCAAGTAAACCTGCTCCAATTAGTACACTTGGATTAGAGGTATTAGTGCAAGAAGTGATTGCAGCAATTAAAACATCACCATCAGTTATTTTAAATTCTTCTTTTTCAACATTATAAATATTTGGTTCTTCTTTTTTAGTAACTTCTGAAAACACTTTTTTAAAATTTGATGATGCATTAGTTAGCAAAACTTTATCTTGGGGACGTTTTGGTCCTGAAATAGTCGGCACTATAGTTGACATATCTAATGATAGAGTGTCTGTAAATTCTACATCTAAACTTGCCCAAAGTCCTTGTTCTTGAGCATACTGTTTTACAATTTCAACATTTTGATCATCTCTTCCCGAGAATTTTAAATATTTTAAAGTCTCGTCATCTATTGGGAAAAAACCACAAGTTGCACCATACTCAGGTGCCATATTTGCTATGGTAGCCCTATCTGCTAAAGTCAGATTTTTTAGTCCTTCACCATAGAATTCGACAAACTTTCCCACAACTCCTTTGTCTCTTAACATTTTAACTACAGTTAAAACAAGATCAGTTGCTGTTGTACCTTCTGGCATTTTTGATTTCATTTCAAATCCAATAACTTCGGGAATTAACATTGAAATAGGTTGACCTAACATTCCAGCCTCAGCTTCAATTCCACCTACTCCCCAACCCAAAACAGATAAACCATTTACCATAGTTGTATGACTATCTGTTCCAACCAAAGTGTCTGGAAATATGTATTCTTCATCTTTATATTTTTCATTCCAAACAACTTTTGAAAGGTATTCCAGATTGACTTGATGACATATCCCAGTTCCTGGGGGAACTATTCTAAAATTATTGAATGCTTGTTGACCCCATTTAAGGAAAGAATATCTTTCTGCATTCCGATTAAATTCAATATCAACGTTTTCTTTTAAAGAATTTTTATTTGCAAATTTATCTACTTGTACAGAGTGATCAATTACCAAATCAACTGATGATAATGGATTGATAGTACTTGGATCTTTATTTTTTTCTTTTACAGCCTCTCTCATTGCTGCTAAATCTGCAACTGCAGGAATTCCAGTGTAGTCTTGAAGCAACACCCTCGCAGGCCTATATGCAATTTCTGTGTTAGAACTTTTAGATTTTAACCAATCTTTAATAGCTTCAATTTGATTTTTATTAACCGTTATATCGTCCTCAAATCTTAACAAATTCTCAAGTAAGACCTTCAATGATTTTGGAAGCTTTGATATACCTGATAAACCATTTTTCTCAGCCTCTTTCAGTGAGTAAAAATTATAACTTTTATTGTTAACTGAAATTTTAGTTAACGAATTGAACGAGTTTTTGTCTCCTGGTTTCATATTTAATAATAAAATGTAGCTATGCAGCTTAATAAAAGCGCTGACATAACATAATTGAACCATTTAATAAATTTCTCATTTGTCGCGAATTTTCTCATAAATTTACCAATTAAAGTCCAAAATAAGATACTAAATATAGCAAAGAAAAAGGCAGAAGTTAGTAGCCAGAAAGAATAAGTAAAAAAGTTATCTCCAGATTCGATATAAGTTGATACTGCAATAATAGCAACGATTACTCCTTTAGGATTTAAGAATTGAAAAAGAAATGTTTCTATAAATTTAACAGGTTCTAGTTTTTCTTTTTGATTTGATGATTTAGAAAATGAAATTCTGTAAGCCAAATAAACTAAAAATGCAGACCCTGTAAAAACTAAAATCTTTTGAATAATTGGATATAATTTAAAAACATTAATTAGTCCAAAATTAACTAAAGATAGCATTGAAGTAAAACCAAATATAACACCTAACATTAGAGGTATCGTTTTTTTTACTCCATGATTAAAACCTGAATGAGATGCCACAATATTATTTGGGCCAGGTGAGCAACTGGTAACAAAAAAAAATAAACTTAATGAAAGTAGTTCTGGATGCATTTAAGCAATTGGTAATCCATTCTCTGCTTCTTGAGATGGATGAACTAAAGTTACTCTACCTTCTGCATCTATAGATCCAAGAATTAATACTTGTGAAACAACACCAGCAATATTTTTTTCTGCAAAATTACAAACACCAATTACTTGTTTTCCTTTAAGATTCTCTTCATTATAATAATGAGTAATTTGAGCTGAAGATTGTTTTATCCCTATCTTTTCTCCAAAATCAACTTCTACAACTAATGAAGGTTTTCTTGCTTTTTCATTTTTTCTTACAGAAATAATTGTCCCCAATCTAATATCGACTTTATCAAAGTCTTCATACGTAATTTGTTCTTTCATAAATTTAATATATAATGATTTGTAAATGAGTACAGAAAATAATCCTGATAAAATTTATAAAGATTCAATAAGAATATTGACAGATTTGATTGCTTTCAAAACTATTTCTGGAAACGACAATAATAGTCTCATTAATTATTGTGATGATATTTTAAAAAATTTAGGAGCTACTTCATTTAAAATTTTTGATGGTGATAAAAAAAGAGTTAATCTTTTTGCTTCTTTAAAATCTAAAAATGGAAATGGTAAAAAACCTATTATTCTATCAGGTCATACAGATGTAGTTCCTGTTTCAAAAGGCTGGTCTACTGATCCATTTGTTGCAACTATAAAAAATGAGAAATTATTTGGGAGAGGTTCTTGTGATATGAAAGGTTTTATTGCATGTGCTCTAGCATATGCTCCTGTATTTAAAGAAAATAATTTAGATAGAGACATTCACTTTTCATTTACATTCGATGAAGAAACCGCATGCATAGGCGCACCATTATTAATAAAAGAATTAAAAAAAAGAGATATTAAAGATGGAATTTGTATTATTGGTGAACCAACCAATATGAAAATCATTGATGCTCATAAAGGTATGAATGAATATACAGTTCACTTTGGAGGTTTAGCAGGTCATAGTTCTAAACCAGGCCAAGGTGTTAATGCAGTTGAATATGCATCGAGGTATGTAAACAAATTACTAGAAATTAGATCAAAACTAAAAGATAGAGCTCCTAAAGATTGTATATTTAATCCACCATATTCTACATTATCAGTTGGTGGAGTTTCGGGTGGTATAGCTCATAATGTTATTGCTGATAAATGTAAAGTTGAATGGGAAACTAGACCTGTGATCAGAGAAGATGGAGATTTTGTAAATCAAATAATAGACGATTATGTTGATAAAGAATTATTGCCAGAAATGAAAAAAGTTTTTTCAGATGCTTATATTAAAAAAGAAATTATAGGCGAAGTAGTTGGATTTAATAGATTGAACGATTCCGAGGCTTGTGAATTTGTTTCTAGTATAACTGGTGACAATTCAAGAGAAGCTGTTTCGTTTGGAACAGAAGCTGGACTCTTTCAAGAAGTTGGTATTAGCACTGTAGTTTGTGGACCAGGTTCGATTGAACAGGCTCATAAAATTGATGAATATATAGAACTTAGTGAATTAAAGAAATGTCTAGACTTTTTAAAAGGTGTAAAAGATAAATCTTTAAATTAATTCCAACCACCTACAGATTTAACTTCTAGAAATTCAAGCAATCCTTCTTTACCTGCTTCCCTTCCAATTCCAGAATGTTTAAAACCTCCAAAAGGTGCATCAACCGCAATACCAGCACCATTTACATCAACCATTCCAGATCTAAGTTTTCTGGCAACTCTTTGTACTTTTTCCTTATCTTGAGTTTGAATATAGTTTGTTAATCCATAATCAGTATCATTTGCAATTTTAATTGCCTCTTCTTCAGTTTCAAATGGAATAACAGATAAAACAGGACCAAATATTTCTGTTCTTGCAATTTCCATTTCATTTTTTACATCTGCAAAAACTGTCGGTTTTACATAATAACCATCATTTAATCCGTTTGGTTTTCCAATTCCACCTGCAACTAATTTTGCTCCTTCATCTATTCCTTTTTGAATTAAGCCTTGAATTTTATTGAATTGAGTTTCAGAAATTACAGGACCAATATGCTCTCCATTTTTATTTGGATCATCTACTTTAAATTCATTTGCGTATTTTCTCAGTCTTTCTATCGCTTCATTATATATTGATTTTTCAACAAGCATTCTTGTAGGAGCATTACATGATTGTCCTGAATTTCTAAAACATCTAAATGCACCTCTTTCTATTGCTTCAGCATCAGCATCTTCAAATATAATATTTGCACCTTTTCCTCCTAGCTCCAGACTTACTCTTTTAAAGTCCTTTGCGGCATTTTGAGAAATTAAAGCCCCTGCTCTTGTAGAGCCAGTGAATGAAATCATATTTACATCTGGATGACTTGTTAATGCATCTCCAGTTATTTCCCCATCTCCATTTACTAAATTAAAAACACCTTTCGGAAATTTTGCTTCATCTATTAACTCCGCTATGATCATTGCCGATAAAGGTGCTAGTTCCGAAGGTTTTAAAATCATAGTACAACCAGAGGCCAATGCAGGAATGACTTTTAAAGTAACTTGATTTATTGGCCAGTTCCACGGTGTTATTAATGCACACACACCTTTAGGCTCGTATATTATTCTTTGATTTTTTGCATGATCTCCCAAAGGTTTTTCGAATTCAAATTCTTTTAGATAACGAATAAATGATTTTGTATGACTCGCACCAGTTCCTGTTTGTAGTTTTGACGCAAAGTCTTTTGGTGCTCCCATCTCTTGAATAATTGCATCTGTAATATCATTCCATCTTTTTTTATATAATGAATAAAAAACTTCTAATAATGACAATCTTTCTTCTTTAGAGGTAAATCCCCAGGTTTTAAAAGCTTCTTTAGCTGCTAAAACTGCATCATTGATATCATCCTTACTGCCTAAAGAAATTACTGCACAATTTTTTTCTGTTGCTGGATTTATGACCTCAATGTCTTTTGGGTTTTTTGGGGGAACCCATGAACCATTAATATAAAAATTTCTCTTTTCAATCATGCGCGCAAATTATCCTTTCTTCATGATTTTGCAAATAAATTTGTTAATTCATAAACAATTGTTGCTGCAGCTAGAGAGGTTACTTCTGCATGGTCATAAGCAGGCGCAACTTCAACTACATCTGCAGAAATCAAATTTAAGCCTGATAAACCTCTGAGGACGTTTACCATTTCTCTTGTGGTCATCCCTGCAATTTCAGGTGTTCCTGTGCCTGGTGCAAATGCTGGATCTAATACATCAATATCAATGGACAAATATAATGCATTATCACCTACTCTATTTTTTATTCTTTCAACGATTTTATCAATTCCTTCTGTTTGAAATTCATCACAATGAATAATTTTAAATCCAAAGCTTTCATCATTTTTTATATCATCTCTGCTATAAAGTGGACCTCTTATACCTACATGCATAGAGGCATCATCTAAAAATAAATTTTCCTCACGAGCTCTTCTAAATGGAGTGCCATGCGTATATGGTGCTCCAAAGTAGGTATCCCAGGTATCTAAATGGGCATCAAAATGAACAAGTGATACGGGTCCATTATTCTTTTTATTGGCTGCTCTAAGTAAAGGCACAGCAATTGTGTGATCTCCTCCAAGGCTTATTATTCCTCCAACTTTATTTAATAAATCGGTTGCTCCTACTTCAATTTGTTTGATGGCTTCATCAATATTAAATGGATTGCAAGTAATGTCACCTGCATCTGCAACTTGTTGTACTTTGAATGGTTCTACATCATAATTAGGATGATAATTAGTCCTTAAATGTCTAGATGCTTGTCTAATACTTTGTGGGCCAAATCTTGCACCTGGTCTATAACTAGTTCCTGAATCAAATGGAACTCCGACAATAGCAACATCACAACTTTCTACATCTCTTAGCTCAGGTAATCTTGCAAATGTAGAAGGGCCCGCATATCTTGGGACTTCTGTACCGCTAACAGGCTGAATAGGTTTTTTAGACTTTGTCATTTTAGTAATAAGAATATTATTAGAATGATCCAAAAAAAGGGATAATAAAAATATATGTATTTTTTTGCAAACATCTTAGGCACTGACTCATGATCTCTATTAATATTTTTTTTTCTTTTTCTTTTTTTCATTAAATAAATCCTATCACATTCATATTATATCTAATATCATCAAAATTATTAAAATGAGATACATTATATTAATATTTCTATTATTTTTTAATTTTTCTTATGTAAATGCAGATGCAATATATAATTTGATTAAAATTCCTAATTTAGAAGTTCATAGGATTGATAATTTAAATGGTATCAAATATTTGGTATCGAAAAGAGGTTTTGTAATAGGTGATACAAATAATATTAAATGTAACGGCATAAATAATAGTGATTTGGATCGTGAATTTAATACAATTCAAAATAATCTAAGGGATTATAACTCAAATTTTTTAAGGAAAATAAATTTGAAATTTGTAGTTCTATGCAAAAACTTACAAATTTCAGGCATTAATACAGGAGGTATACCAGATAATAAATTCAGAACTTTAATCTTAGACTTAACATTTAACCAAAACCATTTCGAAAGAATGATCCATCATGAAATATTTCATATGATTGACAACAGTTTTCCAGAGCTTTTTAAAAAAAATAAATGGAGTGAACTTAATAATAAAGATTTTTTTTACGCATCATGTTCTACATGTACTGATTTATTAGGTTTAGATTTAGAAATTACGAAAGGCTTTTTAACAGAATATTCAATGAGCACAGCTGAAGAAGATATGGCTGAAATTTATTCATTATTAAAAACAAACTTTAAAGAAATAGATTTATTAATTAAAAAAGATAATATTTTAACTAAGAAGAAAAATTTCTTAATTAATGGTCTTAAAGAAATAGATGAAAAGTTTATTTTTTGAATGATAAAAAAAATTAAACCATCGCTATCTGAAAAAATATTATTTATTTTTCTTATTCTGCTTATTATTTTAACTTTAGGTTCATTTTATATATTAAGTAATAAATGTCTTTTTGTAAAAAAAATCGATTTAAATAAAATCGATTTTAAAGATAATCAGAATATTGCAATTATGGAGGTTGAATGCGGTAACGTTATAATAGAATTAGATCCTAAAATTGCACCTAAAGCTGTAAATCGATTTAAGAAGTTAATAAATAGAGGTTCCTATAATGGTTCAACTTTTTATCGAGTAATAGAAAATACTTTAATACAAGCTGGAGATATTGAATATGGGAATGTATCTAATCTAAATTATTCTAAAGTAGGAACTGGTGAGTCTGGTTTAGGAACAATTGAATCTGAACTTAGTGGTAATTTTTTATTTAATGCTGGCTCTGTGGCTTTTGCCAGAAAAGATCAATTCGACACAGAAGATAGTGAATTTTTTATTACTTTAATAGATATACCAATATATCAAGGTGAATATACTCCAATTGGAAGAGTAATTGCTGGAATGGACTCTTTAAAAAAAATTAAAGCGGGAAATAAATCAACTTATGTATTAAAACCTGATTATATTAAAAATCTAAAGTTATTAGTTAACTAGAGGTTTTCCAGTAGATAATGTGTGTTTAATTCTATCTTGGGTTTTACTTGTCTCAATTAATTTCATGAATGCATCTAATTCTAATTTAAACAACTGATCTTCTGTAAGAGTTTTATCTATAGTTGTATCACCACCACTTAAAACATTTGCTAGCTCTGTTCCAACCATCATTCCATGATCTAATATAATTTTATCATTATACAGTTTTTCTAACATACCAACCATTTTGTCTTTTAAAGATTTACCAGATAAATTAAATGTGCATTCTTTTGGAGGAGTAAATTCTTTATTTTGATCCAAAATTTTTCTTGCTTCATTTAATAGACTATTTCTGCTCATAATTTTTTTATTTTCAGGGATTAAATACTTTAGAGGTTCAGCTTCTACTGGAGATGTTGCAGTTTTTGCATAACCAATGATATCAAAAACTTTTAAAGGTGCAAAATCTGGATCATTTTTTGCCTCGTCTGTTTGAGACCATCTCCATAACATTTCTTTACATCCTCCTCCAGCTGGAACTAAACCAACCAATGTTTCAACTAATCCAACAACAATATTTGTATGCGAAGCAACAAAGTTACTTTGAACTAAAACTTCAAAACCCCCTCCAAGTGTAAGACCTGATGGTGCTGAAACTACTGGAAATTTTGAGTATTTTAAGTGTTTGCATGTTTCTTGAAAATAACCGACAAATTTTTCTATTGATTTAAAGTCACCTTTATCTGCAAAATTCATAGTATATGTTAAATTTACACCAGCGGAAAACTGCATACTTTCATTAATAATTATCAATGGTTTGTCTGTAGCGTTTTTTAAAGCGTCCATTGAGTCATAATCCAAAGCGTTTGCTTTAGTTGTAAATTCGACAATGTTAAATTCAGGAAATCTGTAAATTTCAGCAGAATTATTTTTATCAAGTTTAAGGGCTCTTGGCTTAATTTTTCCTAAAGTTTCAATTTTAGTATATTGTTGTCTTTCACCATAAAAATTTTCATCTTTGGATTTTGATAAATTTTCTAAAAATTTATTTCCCTCAAAATTATCAATTTTTTCAAAAAAATTATTTACTCCAATTTCTTTTAACATTTCAAAAGGGCCTCTAGACCAATTGAAGCCAAGTCTCATTGCTTCATCGATGTCGTTAAACTTATCTGTAATACCTGGAACTAATGAAGAAGAATATTTTATTATTTTAGAAATTACTGACCAAGCATAATCTCCATATTTATCTGCACGATTAATTAATTTTTTTAAATCAACTTTTTCAGATTTAATATCTATTTTTTTTGAGGGAGAATATTCCCCAGTTACAAGATTGATGGCCTCTAAAATTTTCTTACCACCCTCCTTATTCATTCTATAAAATCCACCTTTTCCTTTTCTACCAGTATATCCAGTTTCTATTAATTTTTTTACAAGTGGCATTTCTCTTGCTACAGGTTGAAATGGATCGCTTTCAGGCAATTCTTTAATAAAACTTTTTAATACATCTGCCATTAAATCAATACCAATTAGGTCATACAATCCAAATACTCCAGTTTTAGGTATACCCATTGGTCTACCAAAGACAGCATCAGCCTCTTCTACACTGAGTTTCATATTAAATGCTTCTGTCATTGCAATTTGCATTGCATAAACTCCAATTCTATTACCTAAAAATCCCGGAGTGTCATTACAGATAATTGCACCTTTGCCTAAGTCTATTTCACAAAAGTCTTTTAAAAGTTTAACTTTATCTAAATCACTTTCATTACTTTTTACTATTTCCAGTAAATCCATGTATCTAACAGGATTAAAGAAGTGAGTTATGCAGAAATCTTTTTTGTCTTGATCAGATAATTTTTCTGATAGAACGCTTATTGGAATTGATGAGGTATTAGAAGAAACAACAGATTCTTTTTTTCTATGTTTAAAAATTTTTTCGTAAATATTATGTTTTATATCTATTCTTTCTACAACAGCTTCCACAATCCAATCTGCATTCGAAACCACATCAAAGTTTTCCTCAATGTTTCCTACATGTATATTATCTAATTTTGATTTATCTATTAACAAAGGAGGTCTAGATTTTCCTATTCTCTCTTTAGCCTTTTGACTAATTTCTGTAGTTAAATCCAACAAAGTAACAGGAATATTTGCGTTACACAAATGTGCAGCTATACCGCTACCCATTGTTCCGGAACCAATTACAACTACATTATTTATTTTCATAAAGAAGATTTCTTATATTAAATTGAGACTGAGTAGGAAATAAAATAAATGTCATAACTACTGCTGTAAACTTGCTAATTCTTCTATATTAATATGACATCTAATAGCGTTACCATTTTCACCTATTTGCCACGGTGGAACCTCTGAATTACAAATATCACCTATTTTCCTAGGGCATCTTCCTTGAAAAGAACAGCCTTTTTCAGGTGGTTTTTCCTCTACTATATCCTCAGCTACTAATTTTGGTTTTATATCTGGATCTGGTTCCAAAACAGCGCCTAATAAAACTTCAGTATATGGATGTGATGGAAATTTGTAAACATTTTGAGAAGGACCAATTTCACATAATCTTCCTTGATATAAAACCGCAACTCTATCACTAATTGCTCTAACAACAGCCAAATCATGAGAGACAAATACATAGGTTGTTCCTAGATCTTCTTTTAATTGTTGTAATAAGTTTAAAACAGCTGCTTGAACAGAAACATCTAAAGCTGATGTAACTTCATCACACAAAATTATATCTGGTTTAGCAGCAAATGCTCTTGCAACTGCAACTCTTTGTTTTTCACCACCTGATAGTTGTCTAGGATATCTTGACATATAAAACTCTCCCAACCTTACTTTTTTTAGTAGATCGATTATATTTTTTTTTAATTCTTCTCCTGATAAATTAAAATACAACTTTAGAGGTTGAGAAAGTATTTGCTCAACTGTGTGGTTTGGATTTAATGACTCGTCTGGATTTTGAAATATAAGTTGTATTGCTCGAAGATCATTTGGATTTCTCATTTTTAAATCAGAAGATAATATACGATCATTTTCAAATTTAATTTGACCATCTTTTGTTTTGAGTAAACCAGCAATTGATTTTAAGATAGTAGACTTACCACTTCCAGACTCACCAACCAGTGCAATAGTCTCTCCTTTTTTTATATCTATATTTATATCTTTAACTGTTGGGTTTTGATCAGAGATTTTATTTAATAATTGATCAAAAAATTTCTGCTTTGCATAACTAATTGAAACATCCTTTAATTTTAAAACTTCAATTGCTTCACTATTATTTGTTTTTTTTGTTATTGAAGTTTGTAAATTATTATTTTGATTTATTAATTCTTTATGATTAAAACATCTGACATTGGTATCTAATTCTTTAATATGTTCCAGATCTGGTGAATTTTTTTTACAATGATCAATTGCTAAGTTACATCTATCATAAAAACTACAACCTTCATTTATACTTCCAGGCTGAGGTTGGCTTCCTGGCATAGAATCTGGAAGTCCAGCTAGTGAGAGTTTAGGTATCGATTTTAATAATCCGTAGGTATAAGGATGAATAGGTTCCTTTAATATTTTTCTTGCTGGTCCTTCTAAAACAATTTCTCCCGCATACATTACAACTATTCTATCACTAACTTGTGCTATTGCTCCAAGGTCATGACTAACATAGATCATAGATGTTCCAGTATCTTTTGCTATAAATCTTAATAGTTCTAGTACATGAGCTTGTGTTGTAACGTCTAATCCAGTAGTTGGCTCATCTAATAAAAGTAAATCTGGTTTGCCAGCCAATGCCATTGCAACAGCCACTCTTTGTTGCTGTCCTCCAGAAAGCTCGTGAGGATAACGAAAAGCCATAGTTTCTGGTGAAGGAAGTCTAACTTTATTTAGTAACTCAGAAATTTTTTTATCTCTCTCTGTTTTGTTTAGATCTGTATGTAATCTTAATGCCTCATCGATTTGGTATCCAATTTTTAAATTTGGTGTTAGTGCTTGTCCTGCATTTTGAGGTATCATAGCTATTTTTCTACCTCTAATTTTTTCTAGCTGTCTACTGCTCATCTTCAATAAATCCTCAGATTTAAAGAGGCATTCACCCTTAAGAGGAAATAAGCCTTGTTTTATATAGCCCATCATAGCAAGTGCTAATGTGCTTTTTCCAGAACCCGACTCCCCTACAATCCCTACAGTTTCTCCTTTTTTTATATTGGTTGAAACATTTCTAAGTATTGAAATTTGTTTGCCCTTCTGACTGTTAAACCCAATTGATAAATTTTTAACGCTTTCAATTATTTCATTCATTTAAACAGGTGCCTTTGTTGAACGATCAATTCCTAAAGCTTTTGCAAATGCATCAGCAGTTAAATTTATTCCAATTATTAACGAACTTAATCCTACTATCGGAGCAATTACAGACCAATATGCAAACGACATCAATCCTCTGGCATTGGAGATCATTAAGCCCCAATCTGGTGTTGGAGGGCTTACACCAAAACCTAAGAATGACAATGAGCTAAATCCTAATAACATCCAAGACCATCTCATTGCTCCTTCTACTAATATAGCATCTCTAACATTTGGAATAATTTCATTCCAAATAATAGACATGTTGCTATGACCTCTAGCTCTGGCTGAAACTATAAAGTCTTTAGCAATAACATCGTGTGTAGCAGCTCTAGCAACTCTTACTATTCCTTTACCATAAAAAAAACCTAGTGCAGGAATTAAAACTTCTGTTGATGTTCCTAAAAGTGAAACAATTAATAACATTGCGAGTATCCAGGGGATAGAAAGAAACGCATCAACAACTCTCATTACAACATCATCAATTTTACCTCCGACTAAACCACAAAAAATTCCAAGTAAACCTCCCCACAGAAGAGCTATAAGTGATCCAAAGAAAGTTACTGTAAGAGCTGTTCGCCCTCCAAGTATTGTTCTTGTAAAAACATCTCTACCCAAGCTATCTGTTCCAAACCAATGTTCAGCTGAGGGTGCAAGTAACATGGTATTTGGGCTAATAGCTTTATAATCATATGGTGCAATGTAAGGGCTTATTAATGCTAAGATTACATGAAATAATACAATTGTAAGTCCAATCAACCCAGAAGGCTTGGAGGCCATAGTTTTTAAAATCTCAAAAGCCTTTTCTAGTTTGTTTTTATGTTTATCCTCTGTAATTAAATTACTCTCCATTTTATTTTCTTATCTGTAAACTTTTTAATCTTGGATTAAGCATTAGTGTCATTAAATCTGCTATTAAATTTATTCCTACATAGATTGATGCCAATATTATTGCTAACGCTTGAACAACAGGTAAATCTCTATTTGATATAGACTCAATTACCAGTCTGCCTAAACCTGGATAATTAAAAACAACTTCTGTAACAACAACACCTCCTAGCAACCAAGCAATTGTTAGTGCTACTACATTTATTGCTGGCAATAATGCATTTGGTAATACATGTCTAAATACCATTTTCCAATATGGAACACCTTTTAAAATTGCCATTTGCACATAATCACTAGCCATAACTTGAATTACACTTGAACGTACCATTCTTGCCATGTGTGCAGTCATAATCATTGAAATTGCAACAACAGGTAAAATTATATTTGAGAGTAATTCATAAAAAGTTGCATCCGATGGTATAATCACAATGCCTGGTAGCCAACCAAGCCAAATTGCAACAATTAAAATAAGCAAAGTAGCACTAATAAACTCAGGAATAGTCATTGAAAAAATTGTGATAGTTGAGATCATAATATCTGGAAGCTTATCTCTCCAAAGAGCAGTTATTATTCCTAATACGATTGCTAAAGGAATTCCTATAAGTATTGAAACAGAGGCTAAAACTAAAGAGTTTTTAACTCTTGGACCTAGTACTTCATTAATTGGCATTTCACCACTTAAAGAATAACCAAAATCACCTCGTGCAACATTTGATGCCCAGTCCAAATATCTTTCATAAGCAGGAACATCTAGACCAAGTCTTTTTATGCAAGCATCAAGAGCCGCTCCATAAGCTTCTCTCTCTAAATATGTTGTGCATGCATCTCCAGGTAAAACTTCAACACCTACAAATGTGATCAATGAAACTATAAATAAGGTGATAAGCCCTAGTCCAATTCTTTTTAAAATTAATAATAGCATAAGATTAACTAGAACTTTTTAACAAAAATAAATTAAATAGAAATAAAATAAAGGCCGCTAGTATGCGGCCTTTATCTAAATACTTTTAGTCAACTTTAACTTTATGCCACTGTATAGAAAAGTGGTCTACAGCATCAAGGTTTTTAACTTTTGATGAAGTAACTACAAGTCTAGATACATGGTATGGGATCATTGTTCCACTTTGTTCCCATAAAGTCATTTGAGCATTTTGATATGCTTTCTTTCTTTTATTGAAATCTAACTCACTTCTAGCATCAGCTAAATTTTTATCAAAGTCAGCATTTTTGAAATAAGACTCATTCCATTTGGCTCCACTATGATATGCTTCATGCAAGATTGTATCTGCTGGTCTTTGGTTCCAACGTGTCATTGAAACTGGTTTTTTCATCCATACTTCATTCCAATAACCTTTAGATGGTACCATTTCAATGTTAACTTTAATTCCAGCTTTTGCAACTTGCTGCTGAACGACTTCTGCAATTGTAGGCCAAGTTGGTTCTAATGTTGCTGGGTAAACAGTCAATTCAATTCCATTTGGATATCCTGCTTCTCTTAATAAATTTTTTGCTTTACTAATATTTTGAGGACAATCCATTTGTAAACGATATTGATCAGATGGCATTACAGGTGTATCACAAGATACAGTTGCTGCACCACCCATAACTAGATCTACAAGTTCTTGTCTATCAACTGCTAACCTAAAAGCTTTTCTCACTTTAGGATTATCAAATGGAGCAGTATCAGTTCTCATAACCACACCTCTCCAGTTTCCAGTAGGAATTACAGTTGTTGTAAATTTAGAATTACTGTCAAATATCTTTTTTTGATTGAAAGGAACATATCTATTCATATCAATTTGACCCGTTAAAAGAGCTTGAATTCTTGCTTGAGCATCTGGTATCGCAATGACATGAACTTCTGCAACTCCTGGTGCACCTTCCCAATAATCTGGGTTAGCTTTTAGAATTGTAGTTCCTTCTGGATCAAATTTATCAACCATAAATGGTCCAGTACCAACTCCAGTTTGACCTATAGTATCTCCTGATCCTTCAGGTATCATTCTTAATCTGTAGTCAGTTAACAATAATGGAAAGTCAGCAAATGAAGTTGATAACTTCATTTTAACAGTATGCTGATCAACTACCTCAATATCTTCAACTACATTTAAACTTTTTCTCACAGGAGATCCAATATCAGGATCTTTAGCTCTCATTAGTGAATATTTTACATCTGGAGCATCAAATGCTGATCCATCATGGAAATATATTCCTTTTCTTAAATTAAATGTCCATTCAGTTGCATCAGAATTAGCACTCCAATCTGTTGATAATGAAGGTGATGGCACACCGTTCATATCAGGTCTTACTAATCTATTTTGTGTTTTGATGACAACTTGAAATAAACGCCCTTTAGTTATGGCATCTAAGTTAGTATCTTTTCCAAATCCAAGATCATGTGATACTTTAAATACTCCACTTGATGCATTGGCAATAGAAAAAGATAATATCAGAGACATAAAAGTCACTGAAAAAACTTTAAGTATGTATTTCATAAGTTCCCTCTTTTTCTTTAGTTGTTTAAATAATCAAAAAGATAACAATTCCAGAACTAGATAACAACATGCAAAATGTAGTGATTCATCTACTAATTGAATAGATATTTTAATTAATATACACTTTTTTTATATTTATAAATGCAAAACGAATTAAACAAAGTCAGATTTTCAGTAAAACCTTTAAAATCCAATGATAATAAAGTTGTTGAACTAGCACGAACTGTCGGAATACATCCTCTAGCGTATCAAGAACTTCCTTACGATCCAGAGTATTCTTTTTATGCTGGAAGATTAAATCCAGAAGTTCTTTCACATGCAACAGCTGATGAAATGTATTGGAAAGTAAGACAAGAAGTAATATTTCGTCATACTGGAGAACATCCGTACGAAATATCTGGTCCTGATGCAGAAAAACTTTTACAAAAAATTTTCACAAGAGATATCTCAAAAGTAAAAGTAGGAAGGTGCTCTTACCAATTCGCTTGTTACAACGATGGAGGCATGCTTACAGATGGAGTTTTACTAAAACTTGAAGAAAATAAATTCTGGTTTGTTCAAGCTGATGGTGATCTTTTTTCCTGGTATAAAGCGCACACTGATAATCTTAATGTAAAAATATCTGACCCTGACGTTTGGGTAAGTCAAATTCAAGGGCCAAAATCCATGCATCTTTTAAAAGTTTTAAGTAAAGAAACTTTTCCTGAGAATTGGAAATATTTTGATTGGAAAGAAATAACTATACTAAATGAAAAGGTAATCATAAGTAGATCGGGTTTTAGTAATGAACTTGGTTGGGAAATTTATTTTAAAAAAAATAATAATACTGAAAAAGTTGGGGATTATATATTTGAGGAAGGAAAAAAAATGGGAATGATACTTACAGGGACCCCTGGTTTCAGATGTAAAAGAATAGAATCTGGATTATTATCAGCTGGGCAAGACTTTAACCATGAAACAAATCCATATGATGTCGGGTTAGGTAAGTATGTCGATTTAAAAAAAAATTATTTTATTGGAAAATCAGCATTGATGACTGCTGATAAAGAAAAAAGATGTTGGGGAATACGAGTAGAAAATGGAACAGGTTTAAAAGGAACTTACATAAAATTTAATAATGAAGTAATTGGAAAAATTACATCAAGTACCTGGTCTCCTTTTCAAAAATGTGGTGTTGGAATTGTTTTAATGAATTCTACAAAACATAAACCAGGATTAATAGTGGATGTTAATTGTAATGATAATAAAATTCATAAAGGTGAGATATGCTCCTTACCAATGTATGACTTTAAAAATGAAATTGTAAGAGGTTTAAAAATAGATATTCCAACAGGTCCTTCTCCGTGGTCAGGAATAAAAAAATAATAATAGCAATTGGTGGTGGAGGATTTACACACTCATCAGATGAAGACTTGGATGAATTTGTTATAAATCAAGCTAATAAATCAAAAATCAATATCGGTTTTTTACCTACGGCTAGCAATGATAATCAAGAAAAGATCGATCTTTTTTATAAAAGATTTAAATCACAAAAATTTAAATTATCTCATTTTAATCTCTGTTCTAGTGTTGAAGGTTTTAATGAATGGCTGTTGAACAAAGATATAATTTATGTAGGAGGTGGTAATACCTCTGACATGATTAATATTTGGAAAAGACATAATCTTATCAAAGTATTTAAAGATGCATATGAAAAAGGAATAATTCTAAGTGGAATAAGTGCAGGAGCCGTCTGTTGGTTTGATTGGATATTGTCAGACTCAGTCAACAAAGAGCTAAGTCCATTAAAAGGAATAAATTTTTTAGATGGAAGTTGTACACCGCATTCTTCAGATAATAATCGACTTCGACAATTTATTTCAGAAATTAAAGATGGAAATTTGCCAGACGGAATAGCTATTGATGATGGTGTAGCTGTGCTTTTTATTGACGGAGTTCCTTCAGAGGTTTATTCTTCAAGAATTAATCATGATGCTTATTATGTGACTAGACATGATAAGATAAGTTTAAAAACATATATAAAAAATTTAAATGGATAACATTAAAGCCAGTAAAAAAATTTTTAGCATTGAAGACGCAAAAAAACTATCAAAGAAAAGATTACCAAAGATAGTTTACGATTTTATCGACGGTGCATCAGGAGATGAAAAATTATCAGAAATTAATAGTTTTGCTTTAGACCAAATACGTCTTGAACCAAGAGTTCTAAGAAATGTAGAGGAAAGAAAATTAAAAAAAAGTATTCTTGGATTTAACTATGACTATCCATTTGGTTTTGCCCCAATGGGTATGACAAATCTTTCATGGCCGGGCGCAGACTCAATGCTGGCAAAAGAGAGTGCAAGAAATAATATACCAACTTGTGTATCGATGGCTTCCACAACTACTTTAGAAAAAATGTATGAACTTTCTGAAGGTCATTCGTGGCTTCAACTTTATATTTTTCAGGATGAAGCCTTTGTTATGGAATTGCTCGATAGAGCAGAAAAAACTGGCTATGAGGTTGCTATACTTACAGTTGATGTTCCAGTTTTATCAAGAAGAACTAGAGATGATAAAAATGGATTTTCATATCCATTTAAAATTGGACCTAAACAATTTTTTGATTTTGCAACTCATCCAGTTTGGTCAATATCTACATTGCTTAATGGAATACCAAAGCCAATGAATTACGAAACTTCAAAAAGTGGAAAAGGTATTTTTAAAAGAAAAGAAAGTAGAGGAAAAACAGATTGGGAGACTCTAAAAAGAGTAAGAAATAAATGGAAAGGTAAATTAATTGTAAAAGGTGTCATGTCATCTGATGATGCAGTTAAAATTAAAGAAATGGGTGCTGATGCCATACAAGTTTCAAATCACGGAGGTAGACAATTAGATAGTGCTTCAGCAGCAATTAATATTTTACCTTTTATTAGAGAAGCAGTAGGAAATAATTTTCCAATTATATTTGATAGTGGAATAAGAAGTGGTAGTGATATTGTAAGATCATTAGCTTTAGGAGCAGATTTTTCAATGATTGGAAGACCTGTAATGTATGCAATGGGAGCTGATGGAGCTAGCGGGTTAAGAAGAATTGTGGATATAATTAAAGAAGAAACTAGCACAACACTAGGTTTGGTTGGATTAAATGATATTAATGAGGTTTCTTCTGATATAATTGAACAGAAACTTTTTATGAATACAACTTACTAATATGGAAAAAAAAATAAGAGGTGGAGCATTAATTGCAAGAGCATTAAAAGATAAAGGTATTAATAAAGTTTTTACTCTATCCGGTGGGTTTTGTAATCCTGCAATTGAAGGTTTCATGGAATGTCAAATTGATGTAGTTAATTGTCCTCATGAACAAATAGCTGGACACTTAGCAGATGGACACACAAGAATTACAAGAAAACCATCTGTATGTTTAGTTGGGCCAGAAGGTTTTGCAAATGCAGTACCATCCATGATGGAAGCATGGGGAGAAAGAACACCGATAATTTATATAACTGGATCAAGTAGTTTAAAAAGACAAGGCTCAGGTGGCTTTAAAGAAATTGATGATGTTTCTATTGCTGCTCCTCTTACAAAATATAGCGCAAGTATTACAGATGGAACAAGAATTAGAGAATTTGTTGATAAAGCTTATAGAATTGCAACGAATGGATATCCTGGGGCTGTTCATCTAAGTTTACCAGTAGATATAATGTTTTCTTCATTTGAGGAAAGTGTTGGACTTGAAGAAAGACCATTTTCACATAAAACAAAACCAGTTGCTAAAGCATGGCCAGATCCAAATGCTCTATCAAAAATACTTGAGCTAGCGTGTAATGCAAAAAAACCTGTGATAATTGGAGGTCATGGTGTTTGGTGGTCAAACTCAGAAAAAAATTTAAAAAATGCAGGTGAAAGTTTAAATATTCCAGTTTTTAATGTGCCATACCATCAAAAACTTTTAGGAGAAGAAGCAAATGCATATATGGGTTTGGCAGATATCCACCAATATCCGCCCTCAGAATTTGCATTACATAACTCAGACTTAGTTTTAATGATTGGTGCAAGATTAGATAATCAAATGAATTTTGGTAACCCTCCTTTCATTCCAAAAACAACAACTTTAGTCTGTATTAACGGTTCTCATGAAGAAATTGAGTTTAATAGAGCAGCTGATCATAACCTTTTATGTGATCCAGGAGTATTTTTGGATACTCTAAGTAATTTAAAGAAAAATAATAAATGGAATTTAGGAAATAGTTGGTTTCAAGATAATAAAAATAAAAAGAAAGATTGGGTAGATAAATCTTTAAATGAATTAAAAATTGAAGCAGATAAAGCAAAAAAAAATGGTGGAAAAATTCATCCACTGCAATTAGCGTTAGACGTTCAAGACGTAATGGATGAGAAAGATTGGCTTATAATTGATGGAGGAAATACTCATTTCTGGTCGGAGATCGCAATAAATTTAGCTGGAGCTCAAGGAAAAAAATTGGGTGGAATTTTACATCCAGGTACATTTAGTATGCTGGGTGTTGGTGTATCATTTGCATTATCTGCAAAAAATAATAACCCTAAATCGAATGTAATTTTAATTAGTGGAGATGGAGCCTTTTTATCTGGAGGCATGTCAATAGAAACTGCATTTTTTGAAAAGAAACCAATCGTTGTTGTTATTGACAATAATGGTGGCTTAGCATCAATTGGACAACAACAAGAAAGATTATTTGAAAGCGGAAAAAGAGTTGCAACAGACTTTAGAGATATACCTTTCCACAGTATATTTGAAGGCTTTGGTGGTCATGGAGAACTAGTAACGAAAAGAGAAGAATTGGGTCCAGCACTAAAAAGAGCTATTGCAAGCGGTAAAACTGCTTGTGTAAATGTAAAAGCTAAACCAGTATTAAGTCCAATTGTTGCTGCTGTGGCCAGCAAGAGAGAGAAATCGTCAATAGAGTAGAATGGCAAAATTTAGCTCACATTTATTGAATGGTTCTGATGGAAATCATGCAAGCAACGTCAAAGTAAAGATTTATCAAATACAAACCTCAAAATTAAAAAAACTTTTTTTGAATACAAAGACTGATGGAAATGGTAGGATTACTCAGAATTTCAATCTTAACAAAAAAGATTGTAAATGCGATTATGAAATGATTTGTGATATTAAAAAATACTTTAAAAAGAAAAAAATTGTAGGTGAAATAGTCATAAAATTTAAAATGACAGATAATAAAAAAAATTATCACTTGCCAATAATAATTTCTCCTAACAGCTATACAGTGTGGTGGTCAAAATAATATATGGCTTCGTTGATACAAAGCAAAATTAGCACAAAACTAAATATGTCTAGGAGAATAAGAAGAACTCCTTACACCAAAAGAGTTGAAGAATGTGGTGTAACTGATTTTACTGTTGTAAATCATATGCTTTTACCAAAAAGATTTCGGAAATCTATTGAGGATGATTATTGGCATTTAAATGAACATGTTCAGTTATGGGATGTTTCTTGTCAAAGACAAGTTCAGATATCAGGTCCAGACGCTAGTTTATTAGTACAAAAAATGACACCAAGATCATTAAAAAATATGGAGACTGGAAAATGTTTTTATATTCCTATGATAGATGAAAATGCTGGAATGATAAATGATCCAGTGTTGTTAAAGTTAGATGATGATATGTTTTGGATTTCAATAGCAGACTCTGATGTATTGCTTTGGGCAAAAGGTATTGCAGTTGGTTTAAATCTAAATGTGAGCATAACAGAACCAGATGTATATCCTCTTGCAGTACAAGGTCCGAAGTCTGAAGGTTTGATGGCATCAATATTCGGAGAAGATATTAGAAAATTAAAATTTTTTAATTTTAGAATATTTGATTTCTTGGGAACTAAACAAGTTATTGCGAGATCAGGATATAGCAAACAAGATGGATTTGAGATTTATTTTAAATGCTTTGAAGATTACTTCGACAAAAATGAAATGGGAGAAAAAATTTGGGATATAATATGGAAAGCAGGGAAAGAATTTAACATTGCTCCAGGATGCCCAAATTTAATTGACAGAATAGAAGCAGGATTAATGTCATATGGAAATGATTTTACGAAAGAAAATAATCCAATTGAATGTAACTTAGAAAAATATTGTAGTGACAAAAGCGATCATGATTTCATTGGAAAAAATGCTTTAGAGAAGATTAAAAAACAAGGTGTAAAACAAAAATTAAAAGGAGTAATATTTGATGGTGTAGATTGTCCTCCGTGTTCAATTCCTTTTCCACTATATTCAAAAGATAAGAAATTAATTGGTAAAATTACCTCAGGGATTTATTCTCCAAAATTCAAAAAAAATATTGGTTTATCCATGATTTTAAATGAATTTTGTAAAATAGGGTCAGAAGTTTTAGTGCACACTCCAGATAACAAATTAAGAAAAGGAATTGTGTCCTCTTTACCATTTTCAAAATAATAATTAGTAGGTATAAGTCTTATATGAAAAGAGCAGTTATAGCAGGATATTCAAGATCACCTTTTACAATGGCAAGAAAAGGTGAATTAATTGATGTTAAGCCTGTAAATATGTTTGCAGAAGTTGTTAAAAATCTTGTATCTAAAACTAAAGTAAATCCTGCTGATATAGAAGATATTGTTGTTGGGTGTGCTTTCCAGGTTGGAGAGCAGAGTTTTAATATTGGGAAACTCACAACATTTTTATCTGGAATGGAAATACATACGTCTGGAATGACTGTCGATAGATGGTGTGGTTCATCTATGGAAGCTATTCATGTTGCAGCAGGTAAAATAGCAATGGGCGCAGGAAAAGTTTTCGTATGTGGAGGTGTTGAAAGTATGACTAGAGTTACAACTGGCTTTGAACCAATACCTTATCCTTACACAGATAAAGAAAATCCAAATGTTTATTTTTCAATGGGAATTACTGCTGAAAATGTTGCCAAGAGATATAAAATTTCAAGAACTGAGCAACAAGAGTTTGCAATTCAAAGTCATCAAAAAGCCAATGAAGCTGAAGTTAATGGTAAATTTAAAAATGAAATCGTTGAAATCGCTGGTTGCACAAAAGATGGAAACATACGTCCAAAAAGTAATCAAGAAACTTTAGATGGTTTAAAACTTGCATTTGATCAAGAAGGAACTGTTACTGCAGCAACATCCTCACCTCTTACCGATGGAGCAGCAGCAACATTGATATGTGAAGAAAGCTATGCAAAAGAAAATGGTTTAGAGATTTTAGCTAGAATTGTTTCAACTGGAGTTAAAGGATGTGAACCAGATGTAATGGGACTTGGACCTATAGGAGCAACTAAGAAAGCATTAGAGAGAGCAAAATTATCAATTAATGATATCGATATTGTAGAGATTAATGAAGCTTTTGCTTCTCAATCAATAGCATGCTTAAAAGATCTTGGTATCGATCAAAAGAGAGCTAATTTGGATGGTGGAGCGTTAGCTCTAGGACACCCTCTAGGAGCAACAGGAGCTAGAATTACTGGCAAAGCTGCTGATTTGCTTAGACGTGAAAATAAGAAATACGCTTTATCTACTCAATGCATAGGTTTAGGCATGGGTATTGCGACTGTAATCGAGTCGGTAAATTAATTATCTATTAATTCCTCTTAAACGTTCTGATCTTCTTCTTAATAATTCAGCACTTATCAATATTAAGGTTGATAAAACAATTAAACAAGTAGCAACTGCTAGAATTGTAGGACTTAATTGTTCTCTTAAACCTGTCCACATTTGAATTGGAATAGTTGTATTTTCAAGACCAGCTAAAAATAAAACGACTACAACTTCATCAAAAGAAGTTACAAAAGCAAACAAACCTCCTGATATTACTCCAGGTAAAATCAACGGAAGAGTTACTTTCATAAATGTATTTACTGGGTTACTACCTAAACTAGCTGCCGCTCTTGTTACACTATGATCGAAACCTGATAATGTTGCAGTAACAGTAATTACAACAAAAGGTGTTCCTAAAATTATATGAGCTAAAACTATTCCTGTATGAGTTGCCGCTAAACCTGCTTTTGCCATAAAAAAGAATATTGCAACACCTGATATAATAAGTGGAACTATCATTGGTGAAATCAAAGTTGCCATTATTATTCCTTTAAAGGGCATGTGTCTGCTGCTCAATCCTAATGCAGCAACCGTTCCTAAAATTACTGACCCTAAAGTTGCAAATATAGCAATAATAAAACTATTCTTTGCAGCAAGACCCCATGGGTTCTTTGTACCGTAAACCATATCTTTGTACCATCTTAATGAAAAAGCATCTGGGTCTAAATTCTTCATTCCTTCTGAAAAAACAAGAAACTCTTCTGCATTAAATGATAATGGAAATATTACAAACAAAGGTGCGATTAAAAAAATAAAAACAAAAGTACATATGGCAATGTAAAAGTAGTGCCAAATTCTATATCTAGTTTCTGTATACTTTGGTAATGCCATACTAACCTAACTTAATATTATCAACTCCAACTAATTTATTATAAAGCCAATAGATAACCAAAACTCCTCCAAGCAACATAAGCCCCATCGCTGAAGCAAAACTCCAATCTAAAGTAGTTTTCATATGATATGCAATTTGGTTACTAATTAAGGTTCCTGATGCTCCCCCAACTAAAGCGGGTGTGATGTAGTATCCAATTGCTAAAATAAAAACTAAAAGACACCCTGCCCCGATACCTGGTATGGTTAATGGAAAATATACTTTCCAAAAAGCCACAAAAGGTGTTCCGCCAAGAGATTTACCTGCTCTCATTAAACTTGGCGAGATAGTTTTCATCACACTGTAAAGTGGTAAAACCATAAATGGTAATAGAATTTGTGTCATAGCAACATAAGTTCCGACTTTGTTGTACATCATTTCTGGCCTATTATCGTCTGACACAAGGCCAATCAATACAAAGAAATCATTAACTACTCCTTGCTGTTGAAGCAAAATCATCCAGCTAGCTGTTCTAACTAATAACGACGTCCAAAACGGAAGAAGAACACAAATCATTAATAAATTACTATACTTCATTGGAAGTGTTGCTAGTAAATGGGCTATTGGGTAACCCATTAAGAAACAGAATACAGTAACAAAGAAAGCAACCTCTACAGTTCTCAACCATAAAATTCTATGTATTCTTCTATCTTCGCTAACTTGAGTAATTTTGTTATCTTCATTCAAATACATATCCATAGCTTTTAAATATTTAGCTGAAGTGTAAGGAGGTGCAGTCCTTTTAATAGCTTGCCAATATTCTACATTTCTCCATCTCTTATGAACTTTCATTATTTGTTCTTTAATACTTTGTGTCTCGTCAATTTTATTTCTTTTTACCTGTCTGAATAATTTTTTTGTGATGGTGTTGAACCCATTTTTTTCTTTATTAAGTCTTTGAGCTAGTTTTCCATGTTCTTTTTTTTCTACAAGAATTTTAAAATCAGATAAAAATGAAGCAAATACTTCTTCAGATGGAAGTTCTTTACCGTCCCATGTCTCCATAGACTTAAATGTTTTTGGAAGCATGTTTGTAATCATTTTATCATCAATACTTCTTGTAAACATTTCTCCGATTGGAAAAATATAAGTAATAATCAAAAAAAGTAGTAATGGCGCAACAAGTAAAAATGCTCTAATTTTGTTTTTTCTTTCAGCTTTTTTTAAACTTATCTCTAAAGGAATTCCGTCAGTTGTAAGTATTTGTTTTGTTTCGCTGCTCATAAATAAAAAGGGCGACTTAAAAAAGTCGCCCTATATATATTATATTATTCTAGTCTTTTATACTCTTTTATAGACCAGCTTTCATAGCTTCCCACTTCTCACCAAGTTCTGTACCGTTATCAGCCCAGAAAAATGGATCAACTAAAAAGTATTTTTTAGTGTTTGAAGGAGCAGTTGGCATTTGTGGCATCATTTCAGTTTTACCATCTTTGTACCAAGGCTCATTTGCTTTGATAATTTCTAAAGATGATAATCTGTATGGAGCATATGCAATATATTTAGCACTTCCAGCTAACATTTCAGTGTTAGTCATCATTGCTAAAGCTTTTTTAGCATTTGCTTCATCTGGTCCACCTTTAACAAGTGCGAAATATTCATAGTCAAGACCTTGTCCATCCCATACTTGTTTAATTGGAGCACCTTCACCGATTTCAGCATTAAAGAATCTTCCATTCCAACCAGTTGCCATAACAACTTCACCAGATACTAATAATTCTGGTGGTTGAGCACCTGCAGACCAGAATACACATCCACCATTTGGATCTGTACATAGCTCTTTAATTTTATTCATAGCTCTATTAACACCAGCTTCAGTTTCTAGTAATTTGTAGATCTCTGATCCACCTTTACCCATATAAACACCGTCACCAGCTAATGCTATTTCTAGGTTTGTTAGAGCAGATTTGTAAATAGCTCTTTTTCCTGGAAATTTTTTAGTGTTAAAGAAATCTTTTATAGTTTTTGGTGTGCCGTCAACATTGTTTACGTTGTAAGCATAGTTCCAAGAATATAAAATGTTTCCTACAGCACATTTACTCGGCATTGGAGCAAAGAAATCTTCACTTGCAGGAGTTCCATCTGGAGCTGCAGGGAAGTCTTTGTCAAAATCGAATTCGACAAAAATTCCTTCGTCACATCCGTTAATAGTATCAAATGCGAATACATCGATAATATCCCAAGTAATTGCACCTGCTTCTTTTTGAGCTTTAATCTCAGATAATCCACCTGAATAGTCTACCCAGTTGATATCAACACCAAGAGCTTTTGCAGTTGGATCACCATACCCTAGCTTTTGAGACTCTGTATAAGCTCCACCCCAAGATGCTACTGTAACCGCAAATGCAGATGAAGTTATTGAAAGAGCAAAAGAAAGAGCAAGTAATAATTTACTTAATTTTTTCATTTATCCTCCGTTTAAACGTTTAATATAAATTAATTTATATAAGCGAAGTACAACAAAAACGATATTCAGAGTCAACAGGCCATTTTGTTATAGGAATACTGGGATATTTAAGAAATTATTTAGGATCTAGAGCTCTTGCGTCTTGACTGTTCCATCCTACTTTAATCTCATTACCTAATTTTAAATCTAACTCGTTTGAGCTATTTGGAACTTTTAAAATAAACTCTTTATTACCTAAAAGATCTAATCTTACTCTAGTGTGATCACCATGGTAAATAACTTCTTCGATTTTTCCCGTTTGATTATTATCCATTTTATCTTTTGGATTTATCAATGCCCTCTCAGGTCTTATTGAAACTGTTGTTTTATCACCTTTGGAAGTTACTGAAACTGGATTAGCTAAAATTTCTCCATTTTGTAGTTTAACTTTACAAACATCTTTTGAAATGTCAGTTACTTCTCCTCCAAATGTATTATTTTCACCTATAAACTCTGCAACGAAAGAATTAACTGGTTCTTCGTACAATTTATCAGGACTTGATAATTGTTGAACTTTACCATCATTAAAAACTGCGATCCTATTTGACATTGTTAATGCTTCTCCTTGATCGTGTGTAACGTAAACTACAGTAACACCAATATTTTCATGAATATGTTTAATTTCGTATTGCATACTTTCTCTTAAGTTTTTATCTAAAGCTCCAAGAGGTTCATCCATTAGAACTACTGCCGGATCAAATACTAGAGCTCTTGCAACAGCTACCCTTTGTTGCTGACCACCAGATAATTGCGCTGGCATTCTACTTTCAAATCCTGATAAAGAAACCATTGATAAAGCTTTATCTACTTTTTTATCAATCTCATCTTTTTGAACTTTTCTAACTCTTAAAGGAAATGCTAAATTTTCATAAACTGTCATATGAGGAAACAATGCATAATTTTGAAAAACCATTCCAATTCCTCTTTTGTGTGGTGGAATATTTGAAATAGGATTAGAGTCTAAATAGATTTCACCATTGGTTGGTGTTTCGAATCCAGCCAACATCATCAGACAAGTTGTTTTTCCTGAACCAGATGGACCAAGCATAGTAATGAACTCGCCCTCTGAGATATTAAGATTTAAATCTTTTACTACTAAGACTTTACCATCGTAACTTTTGTCAACTTTATCGAACTTAACGAATTCTGTATTTTTAGACATCTGGTGTTTAAAACATTTAAGAAGTTAATTATCAATAGCTAATAGTTCTTAATATGTAGCTCTTTTGGAAATTTACAGAACAATTCACAACCTTTGTCGGTAACTCGGATTGATTCAGATGCTTCTACTCCCCAATCACCAAACTGCATTACTGCAATCATATGAAAACAAACATTTGGTTCAAGTACTGTCATATCGCCTTTATAAATATTTAAAGTATGCTCTCCCCAATCTGGTGGATATCCTATGCCTATTGAGTAACCCGTTCTTGATTTCTTCTCGATACCATATTTATCTAAAATTTTCCAAAAGGCTTGGGCAACATCATTTGCTGTATTTCCGGGTTTTGTAGCATTAATTCCAGCTTGTAAAGCTTCTATAGTTTTATTCATTGTATCTATTTTTAATTGATCAGGTTTACCTAATAAAATTGTTCGAGCCATAGGTGCGTGATATCTTTTATAAACACCTGAAAGTTCAATTATAGTTGCTTCACCTTCAATAAATTTATCTTGGGTTGCTGTTAAATGTGAAGCAGATGTACCTTTTCCAGTTGGAAGAAGCGTTGCGATACTAGAATATTCACCTCCAAATTCTTCTGTACCATAAAATAAAGACTTTTGAATTTCTCCAACAGCATCACATTGTCTTGTACCAGGTTTAATTACTTCCATTGCAGTTTGCATTCCTTTTTGAGAAATTAAAGCAGCAGACTTCATATAATTTATCTCTGCATTAGATTTAATTAATCTAGCCCAATTAACTAGTCGATCAGAATCGATAATGTTTGCATTTGGTAACCCCTGTTTAATCTTTTCATAACAAAAAGCTGTAAAATAATGAGCATCCATTTCAACTCCAATAGACAGTTTATCCCATTTTTTTTCTTTAATTACTTTGGTCAAGTAATCATAGGGATGTTTTGGCCAAGTATGAATATAACTCTCATCATAAACAATAATATTGTCTTTATTTAAATAGGTCTTTATGTACGCCCCACCTGCATCCTGATCTCTAACAAAGCAAATTGGCTCTTTTGAATCAACGTGCACTAATACACATTGTGCATAATAAAAAGACCAAGCATCGTAGCCTGTAAGATAATTCATATTATTTGTGTCATGAGAAATGATTAAATCAATTTTTTTCTCTCTCATCAGAGATTGAACTTTTAATAGTCTTTGTTTGTATTCTTCTTTTGAAAAGGACATAAATTAATCAAACAGTCTTCCAAATCCTTTTACAGATTTATTTTCACCTATGTTTTCTAAAGATTCCCAGATTAAAGCCTGATTGCTTGAAAGAACTGGTATTCCAAGTTTATCTTCTAATTTTTGTATTAGAGGAAGAACTGGTAAAGCGGTGCAAGATACAAATAAAGCATCTGCCTCACTTACATCTAAATTTATTAGCACATCAAACAGATAATTTTGATCTACTTTACCAATCTCCATGTCAGAATGAATATCAAAGTATGAATTTGAGGTGATTTCAAAACCAGATGATTTAAAATAATCAACAACATCATCGTTAACTTTTTTACTATAAGGTGTGAATATAGAAAGTTTTTTAATATTTAATTTTTTCAATGCTTTCAAAGCTGCTGTACTTGGTGTTGAAAGTTTTGCCTCAGGTTTTGCTGCTTGTATTTTATTTTTAATATTATCGTACCCTGCTGCAATAGTACCTGATGTACAAGCATATACAACACAGTCTAATTTTTGCTCTGGCAAGATATCTCTTGTTACTTGAGTAATATTCTCTGACATTTTGATCAAATTCTCTTTGGTTAAGGGATTATAACATTCTATTCTATTTACAAAAAAATCTATTTTTTTATCTTTAATTACACTTATAAAATCTTTTTCAATCACTAGATCGGTTGCTAAAGCGATAAGTCCAATACGTGGATTTTGGTTATTTTCAAACTTTGGTTCTATTTTTTGTGATTTCATAAATACAATATACCACCACATATTGATTAATCATTAAAATTTAAAAACTGTATCTAATTTCTTGAATGGTTATAGTAAATAAACGTATAATGAGAAAAATTAATTTTGAAATATAAATGCTCGATAAAAAAAAATTTTATATCAATGGCAAATGGGTTGAGCCAGTAAACAAGAATGAATGTGAAGTTATTAATCCATCAACAGAGGAAGTTTGTGCAATTATAAGTCTTGGAAGTTCTGATGATACAAATGCTGCAGTCAAAGCAGCAAAATCTGCATTTGAGACTTGGAAAGAAACTTCAAAAGAAGAAAGGTTAAATTTATTAGAAAAATTATTAAAAATTTATAATTCTAGATGGGATGATATGACTGATGCTATTACTACAGAGCTTGGTTGTCCTAAAGATTGGTGTTCAGCTAATCAAACATCTTCTGGCGCAGGTCATATCGAAGACTTTATAAAAAGATTAAAAGAATTCGAATTCGAACCAGGTTTTGATAAAGGATCTACTAATCATATTGTATATGAGCCAATTGGAGTTTGCGGATTAATTACACCTTGGAATTGGCCTATAAATCAAATTGCTTTAAAAGTAATTCCAGCTTTTGCTACTGGGTGTACAATGGTACTTAAACCATCTGAAATTGCACCATTGTCAGGAATGCTATTTGCAGAAATGATAGATGAGGCTGGATTTCCAGCTGGAGTATTTAATTTGGTAAATGGTGATGGGCCTGGTGTTGGAACTGACCTGTCAGGACATCCTGATGTTGATATGGTCTCATTTACAGGATCTACTAGAGCTGGAAAATTAATTACAAAGAATGCTGCTGAAACTATAAAAAGAGTTTGTCTTGAACTTGGTGGTAAAGGTGGAAATATTGTTTTTGCTGATGCATATCCTGATGCAGTCAGAGATGGTATTAGAAACGTCATGAGTAATTCAGGTCAATCCTGTGATGCCCCAACTAGAATGCTTGTTGAAAAATCAATTTATAAAAGAGCTGTTGAAGAAGCTTCAGATGAAGCAAATAAAATTAAAGTTGATCTTGCTTCAAAAGCTGGTGACCATATTGGGCCTGTAATTTCAAAAACTCAATTTGATAAAATTCAAAGTTTAATAAATAGTGGAATTGAAGAAGGTGCTACTTTAGTAGCAGGTGGTCCTGACAAACCTGAAGATCTAAAGAAAGGTTATTTTATTAAACCAACAGTATTCACTGATGTTAATAATAATATGAGAATTGCTAAAGAGGAAATATTTGGACCAGTATTGTCGATTATTCCTTTTGAAAATGAAGAGGAAGCTATCCAAATTACAAATGATACAGAATATGGATTAGGAAACTATTTACAAACAGAGGATAATGAAAAGGCAAAAAGAGTCTCAAAAAAATTAAGGTCCGGAATTGTGTATGTAAATCATAAAGCAGCTGACTCTGGGACTCCTTTTGGTGGGTATAGACAATCTGGAAATGGACGTGAAGGTGGAACCTGGGGATTGCATGAATATCTGGAGGTAAAAACTATTACTGAATGGAAAAATTAAAATGCTTGGTTATGTAATGGTAGGAACCAATAACTTAGAAAAAGCAATAATTTTTTATGATGAAGTCTTAAAAGTTTTAAATCTAGAAAGAAATTATAAAGATGAAGTTTGCGCTGGTTACACAGAAAAAAATGGCGATGGAACTATAGAGTTTTATGTGACCAAACCTGTCAATATGAAAGAGGCAACTAATGGAAATGGAACGCAAGTTTCATTTATTACATCATCTAGAGATATAGTTGATAAGTTTCATGAGATTGGACTTAAGGCAGGTGGAAAAAGTGAAGGAGCTGGGGGTGAAAGACCAGAAGGTTCTGGAGTTTACTATTCTTATATTCGAGATCTTGATAATAATAAAATTTGTGCTTTCACAAACAATTAATGTCTTACACTTTAATTCAAGAAAAAATCAATGAAGGGAAAATTATTTTACTTGATGGAGGCATAGGTGCTGAGCTTGAAAAAAAAGGAGCTAAAATGGATCAAAACCTCTGGTGTGGAAAATGTTCGGTAGATAGCCCAGAATTTCTAAAAGAAGTTCATGAAAATTATATTGATGCAGGTGCTGATGTTATTACAACAAATACTTATGCTACAACTCCAATTTCTCTTAGAAAACACGGATATGAAGACTCAATTGAATTATTTAATAAACAAGCAGTTCAAATTGCAAAACAAGCAATTAATAATTCAAAAAAGAACATCTGTTTAGCAGGAAGTGTTTCGAGTTATGGAAGTTTTCTTAAACTTGGATCAAAGAACATGAAGCCATGTTTTAATGAACATATTAAAATTTTATCAAATGAGGGTGTTGATTTAATAATTTTAGAAGCAATGACATCTCAAGCAGAAATCGTGGAGACTATGCTTGAGTGTTCTTCAAATATAAAGTTACCTGTTTGGCTTTCTATTTCTTGTGTAATAGATCAGAATACAAAAAATATTACACTTGGTTATGATGATGTGAAGAATAAAACTGAAATTTACGAGGATTTAGAAGAATCGTTGAAAAATTTTAGTAAATTACATAAGGGGCCAATTTTAATTGCTCACTCAGATATTAAAACAACGAGTGCAGCTTTAGATACTGCATTAAAAAATTATAATGGAGTTATTGGTGCATACCCTAACAAAGGCTATTACGAAAAACCAAATTGGAAGTTTGTGGATGATTTTTCACCCAATGATTATTTGGAAGTTGCAAAAAAATGGTTTAGCAAAGGTGTAAAAATTGTTGGTGGTTGTTGTGGTATAGGAGTTGAAGAGATAAAAGCTGTTTCAATTTTGAAGTAATAATATATTGTAAAATTATGAAAACTTTTATTGGTGGTATTGGTTGTTTTTGGGACGAAACTAAATACGATGGTATAAAAGGAATATTATCTACCGAATGTGGTTATTGCGGAGGTGATGATCCTAATGTTACTTACAAAGCAGTTTGTGGTGGGGATACAGGTCACATAGAAGTAGTCAAAGTTCAATATGATGAAAATATTTTAAGCTATGAAGACATGGTCAGATTATTTTTTAAACTCCATGACTCAACTCAAAAGAATAGACAAGGAACTTATGTAGGAATTCAATATCGCTCTGAGATATTTTATAATAATGATAATGAAAAAAATACAGCAGAGAAAATTTTAAAAGAAATGAATGAGAAATTAGATGGAAAAGTTACTACAAAAATTTCCAAAGAAAAAAACTATTGTAAAGCAGAAGGCTATCATCAAAAATACGAGAAAAATAAATCTCTTAAGTTTGGATAAAAATTACTAATTTGAAAAAAATTATTTCAGTAAAAAATCCAGAATTAGTTACAAGAAAAGATAATAAAGCTCAATGGAATCTCCCAAATAAAAGGAGGTTGGGTTTTAGAAATTTATATAAAATTAATAGATATGGAATATACCTTAGATCAGATTTTGTATTAAAATTAAAAAAAAAAATTAATAAGAGAATTGGTAAATTATCTTCTGTAAAAAAGGTAACTAAAAATAAAGCTTTTTGCTCTTTAATAGTTGGTAAAGATCAGGATATTTTATTCGAGCAGTACGCAAAGGACTTTTCTACAAATCAGCCTCAAACAATTATGTCAATTACAAAAATGTTTATACATTTATTTGTGGGAGAGCTGATAGACAGAAAACTAATTAACTTAAATAAGAAAATTTCATTTTACTTGCCAAAAATTGGCAGTGGTTATGCAAATGCAAAAGTAAAAGACGTTTTAGACATGAACATTGTAAATCTATATAGCGAAGATTATACAAAAGCTTATTCGTCTTCATTTTTACATGAGCCTGTGGGAGGATGGAGACTGCCGATTAAAGGCAAAAACATTCAAAGCCAGGAACAATATTTAAATTCAATTAAATCTTTAAAAAGCAGAGATTTAAAAAATTATACCGATCTGGCGCATTATAAATCAGCTAATACCGATGTTATTGGACTAATTGTAGAAAGAGTAAGTAAAAAAAGTTTAAGACAATGGCTGTTGGAAACAGTTGAAGCAACAGGATTTGAAGAAGGATTGTATATAGGAACAGATAGATTTGGAACACCGTGGATGTCTGGAGGCGGAAGTTTAATTACAAGAGATTTTTTAAGAATGGGTTTACTTTTTTCTAGGTTTGGAAAAGGTATAAATGGAAAAAATATTGGTTCTAAAACTTTTTTGAGTAAAACTATTAATAGTGAGGGACCCAAATACATTCAATTATCTAAAGATAAATTTGTCTGTTATGTTAATTCATTAATGAAATGCGGTAACTGGATTGGTCACTCTGGGTATGGGGGCCAATTTTTAGGAATAAATTTGAAAACAAAAGTTGTTGCTGCGTTTTTTTCTGTCTTAGAGACTAAATCTGCAACAAATGAAAAATATAAAAAAGATATGGTAAATATGATAGACCAAATAATTAGTAAAGATTACTAATTTTAGAAAATTTTGTTATCAAGGATTTTAAATGTTTATCTGTGACGCCACAACAACCCCCAATAATTTTTACCTGATCGTCTATTAATTCAGAACACTTATCAACAAATTCAATTTCATTTTCAGTTATTAATGCTTGCATAGTACTCGTGTCAAATTTATGAATTTCTGGATAGAACATAATTGGCCCATTCCAATTTGATTTTAAAACTTTCATTCCCTCTTTTGTATCAATAAACCAACTATGCATAATGCCATAAACATCTCCACCGATAGATTTGAGTGAATTAATTATTTCAGCGAAATTTATAATTTTATCTTCAGGAAGGAATTTTGGCTCATCAGGATATTTTAAAGGGTCATATATAATAGATCTCTCTTTTTCAGCTCTAAAATTTCTACCTACTACGGTTTCATCAAACTTACTTATGCAGCAGCTTAATCCAACCCAGACAGGTAAACCTGTTTCCAAAGCTGCATTAAGCAAAATTTTAGCATGGTCAATATCTAAAAGCATTTCAAGAATAAGCACTTCGACTCCCTCTTCTTTTAATACCTTCGCTTGTTCTTTATAATTTTTTTCTTCTTTTGTAAATGATGGTACAAATTTTGTGTCAGGTCTAAATTCATTTTCAGCCAAAGCTAAATATGTTGACATGCTTCCAGCAATTTTAATTTTTTTTCCAGAATTTTTGATTGCTTGTCTTGCTAACTTAACTGTATCAATGTTAATTTTTATAGTCTGATCTCCTAAATTTGAAGGCTCAAGACAATGCCTTGCGGTTCCAAAAGTATTGGTTGTTATCATATCACATCCGGCGTTTATATGACTTTCGTGTACCTTGATTACTATTTCTGGTGAGAAAACATTTGCTAAACCAGAAAAAGCTGGTCCCATAGTTCCACCAAGTCTCTGAATTTCTGAGCCTGTTCCACCATCTAAGAAGACTTTTTTTTTTGATTTCAATAATTCATTAATATCCATTATGCTAATTTCTTCTCTGACTTTGGAACATATACAACTTCAATTACACCACCTAGAATTATTAGAATACTACCTATTGTTTCTCTCCAACCAAAAGGTTCATTTGTTAAAATACTAGCACTAACAACACCAACAATTATTTCAGCTAAAAATAAAATAGATGATAAGCCGGCTCCTAGTTTGCTTGGAGCCCAAAAGATTATTACTCCTGTAGGAATAAAATAAAATATCGAGATAAGTAATAAAAAAGTGGACATTGACATGATAACCTCCACTGATGGAACTGGTCCTAAATAATCTACTAAGAATAACCCAATAGGTATACTGGCTAAACCTCCATAAAAAAAGAATGTGAATATAATTGGAAAGACTCCATCTGTTTTAATTATTTCCATTCTAATTAAACCAGCACCAAATAGTGCACCTCCAGCAAGAGCCAACCAATCCCCTGCATTTTGAGGTAATGGGATTATATTTTCTTGACTGAATACAATCCATAAACCTCCTAGTGCCAAACCTAATGTGATTACCCTCTTCCAACCAAATTTCTTTTTTAAAAATATAATTTCAAATATTGTTGTCCAAACAGGTATCATGTAAAACATGATTAATGCTTTAACTACATCAGTAAGAAGAAAGCTAAGAGCATAACAAACAAATCCACTTCCAACAAAAAAACCAGTCAGAGGAAATTCCAATCCAATAGACTTTCCTTTTATAACTCTCCAAATTGCGACTGGTGATAATATTAATATTCCAACCGCCATTTGGGATATTGTTCCCCAGCCACCAGTCAAACCTCCATCTTCTAGTATTCTTTGAGGTAACCAATAAATTCCCCATGAACCAGCAGCAATAGCTAATGCAAATGAAATTTTAAAATGATGAGGGTGTCTGGTCATTATTATTCCGTTAATTCTGGTTTAAATTTTGAAAAGTTAAAAATTTCTTCATAAGATTGGGCAAAGTTAATTAGTTTATTATCTTCTTTAACATTTGCTATAATCTGCATTCCCATCGGAAGCCCTTTATTATTAAAACCAACTGGAATAGATATAGTTGGCAAACCAAGCAAACTTGATAATGTATAGACTTCCATATATCTATGATAAGTGTCAATTTTATTATCATTGATAAATTCTGGATTGTTTAGGTTCTTTTCAAAAGGAAATAGTTGAGCCGAAGGTAATGCTAAAAAATCATAATGTTTAAATAGGTTTTGTATTTTATCCATATATTTATTTCTTATTTCTATTGCTTTTAAAACATCGTTTGTTTTGATGCTTTTCCCTTTTTCATATTCCCAATATGCTTGAGAAGGTAATTCATTTAAATTTTTTAAATTATACAACAAAAAGTTTTCATACAAAAATTTGGCTCTTAATATTGTCCAAGAATACCACAATTCTTCTGAATTAATTTCAGTTTTTAAATTTTCAATATTTAAATTATTTGACTGTAATTTTTTTAAAATATTTTCACATAAGTCGATGATTCCATCTTCATACTTATATTGTTCGTTTAGATCAATGCACCATCCAATTTTTAAATCTGAAAGTTTTTTAATATTTATATCTTCAAGATCGAAAGATAATTTATCCTTTACATTCTTCCCTTTTATATAGTTAAATAAAAATTCCATGTCATTGGGAGTCCTAGCAAAACATCCAGTTGTAGATATTAAAGGAAAATCTTTTAAATTTTTAATTTCAAATCTATCTTCTGCAATCGCACCAGGTGTTGGTCTTAATCCATAAATATTTGCAAATGCTGCTGGGTTTCTACAAGATCCCATCATATCTGTGCCATCTGCAAAAGGAATTAAATTTGCTGCAACAGCTGCTGCTGAACCACCAGAAGACCCTCCCGCTGACTTACTATGATCATAAACATTTGAAGTTGCTCCATAAACTCTGTTAGTAGTATGACAACCAACAGCAAATTCAGAGAGATTTGTTTTACCAATTAAAATTGTGTTTTTTCTATAATTATCTACTAATAAAGAGTCCTGTTTTGGTATATTTTTTAATAACTCTTTATATCCATAGCATGTTACCTCATTTTTAATATCAAATAATTCTTTAACAGCAATTGGAAGTCCATAAATATCATCTTTGTCATTATCACTATTAAAATTTTCATCTTTTAATTTTGCTTCTTCAGTAATTTTTGTTTCATCTATATGTGAAATAATAGCATTTAATTTTGGATTGAATTTTTTTATTCTATCTAAATAGAAATTTAGTACCTCTGCTATTTTAATTTCTCTTTTTTTTATTTTTGAAATTATTTGATGGACAGAAAAATTCTCAAGCACTTAATTAAACCTATCTTGCTTGTCTAATACTCTCTAAAACTAAAGTCTTGACCTCATCTAATGATGCCTTTTTAGGATTTTGTCCATAAGCTTGGTCTAACATTGATTTCTTTGCTATTCTCTCTTGGCAATCTTCTGTCACTCCTAATTCATTTAATCCTTTAGGGATTTTTAATCTATCTAGAATTATATTTAAGTTGTCTTGAAAACTTTCAATTGAATGGTTTTCAAATTGCATAGCCTCTGACATTCTTTTTACTTTTTCTTCTAACCCAGGTAAATTATATTTCATGACTGCAGGAAGTATAATTGCATTAGTCAATCCATGATGAGTATTATATTCAGCACCAACCATGTGCGAAATTGCATGAACTAAACCTAGGCCTTTTAAGAAAGCTATTCCACCCAAATAAGATCCAATAATCATTCCTCCTCTCGCTAAAAGATTATCAGGTTCTTCGACAGCTGCATAAAGTGATTTTGAAATTAAATTTAAACTTTCTAATGCAGAACCATCACAAAGTGGATGAAACATAGGAACACTATAACCTTCAATTGCATGTATCATTGCATCTACACCGGTCCAAGCAGTAAGATTTGCTGGTAATTTTAAAGTTAGCTCTGGATCTACTAAAGCTAAACATGGTCGGGCATCTGGATGCCATAAACAAAATTTCATTCCTTTTTCAAGATGAGTGACCATGGCAGTAACTTCTGTTTCAGCACCTGTTCCTGCTGTAGTTGGAATAGTAATTATTTTTGGAAAAGGATTTTCCATAGTTAGTTTTGGTGGCTCTTTTTCAAATTCAAAATCCCATAAAGGCACACCGCTATCAACTGTAAGAGAAATTGCTTTTCCTCCATCCATTGCACTTCCACCGCCTATTGCAATTATTGCATCATGATTGCCTTCACGAAATTTTTTACATCCAGAATCTATTTCATCATCTCTAGGATTTGGCGATATATTTGAATAAATATCTGATTTGATTTTTGAGTCATTAAGTAAATTTTGTAAATCACTTATAAATGGTAAATTTACACTACCACTATCAGTAACGATTAATGCATTATTTATTTTAAAATTTTTACAAAACTTTCCAATTTCTTTAAATCTTCCAGGTCCATAAGCTGTAAAAGTTGGGAATGTCCAATCCTGATTATTTAATAAAAATTCTTCATTAAGCTTAAAATTTTGCATAATATTTTAAAAACTTATACTAATTTCAATATTATTAAATGAAAATTTCATCTGAAAAAACAGATCTAAAAAAAACATATTTAGCAATTGCTACAATGCTCTTAGCAATTTTATTTATAGATCTTTACATGGTTATTATTAAATTTTTAGGTGATGAATACTCAATAATTCAATTAACTTTATTTAGAAATGTAGCAGCAATTATACCTTTGTTATTATTGATCTTATTCACAAATGAATTTTCAACAATATTCAAAAACTTAGGAAATAAGTTTTTGATATTGAGTTGCTTGAGAGGAATATGTTTTCTTTCTATGAATGTATTCATTTTTATCTCAGTAGTAAATCTGGAATTTGCAACAGCAATGACGCTAACCTTTTCGTCACCTTTCTTCATAGTAATACTATCAATAATTTTATTGAGTGAAAAAATTGGTATTTACAGATGGTCAGCAGTTATAATTGGTTTTGTTGGTGTGGTTATGATAATGAAACCAACAAGTGAAATTTTTAGTTTGTACTCAATTTTTCCAATTCTAACTGCTATAGCATGGGCTTTCACTGTCATAATTTTAAAATTCATTCAAGGCAATCATTCAACTGCAAAAATTCAGTTATACACATTAATATTTAATGTCATTGGTGGTTTACTATTATTTTTTGTAACTACAGGACATGTAGAAATTAAAAATTTTAAAGATTTTATTTTGATGACAATGACTGGAGTTTTGGGTGGTACAGCAGCAATATTGTTTATTTATTCTTACCGTTTAATTTCAGCAAGTAAAATAGCTTCATTTGAGTATCTTGGTATACCGTCATCTTTTATTCTTGGTTGGATTTTCTTTAATGAAGCTCCATGGAGCCAACTATTTCCTGGAGTAATAGTAATTATTTTTGCTGGTATGATTATTATATGGAGAGATAAAATTAAAAAGAAATCAATAGAAGGTAATAAGCAAATTTATTGATTTGATCTCATAGATTTCATTACTATTACTCTATCTATCTCACCTAATAGCTTTCCACTTTCATTACAAACTACTGGATAAGTTTTATCATTATCAATTAGCCTATCTATTAAGTTTTCAATTTTAGAATTATCTAAAATATTATCTTTTCCATTCTCAAATAAATTTTTTGTTTCATTGCAGCACTCAGTTCTCATGACTTTGCCTGCACTTAATACTTTATATTTAGGAACATCTTCACAAAAATCTTTAACATATTGATCTTTCGGATTAGATACAATTTCTTCAGGTGTACCCACTTGAGAAACTTCTCCATCTTTCATAATTGCTATGTGGTCTCCCATTTTAATTGCCTCTAAAAAGTCGTGAGTTATAAATACCATAGTTTTTTGAAGCTTTTCTTGGATCTTTAAAAGCTCATCTTGCATCTCTCTTCTAATCAAAGGATCCAATGCTGAAAAAGGTTCATCAAAAATTAATATTTCAGGGTCCACAGCTAGTGCTCTTGCAAGTCCTACCCTTTGCTGCATACCTCCAGATAATTCTCTTGGATAATTATTATGCCAACCATCTAAGCCAACCATTTTTAAAACTTCCATTGACTTTTCTGTTCTTATATCTTTTTTTGTTCCCCTTACTTCTAATCCATAACCAATATTTTCTAGGACTGTTCTATGAGGAAATAAACCAAAATGTTGGAAAACCATGCTCATTTTATTTCTTCTTAATTCTAATAATTCACTTGCACTCATTTTTGTAACTTCAACATCATCCATTTTCACTATGCCAGCTGTTGGTTCAATCAATCTCGAAATACATCTCACTAGTGTTGATTTTCCACTACCAGATAATCCCATTACTACAAATGTTTCACCTTTTTGAATTGAGAAACTGACATCTTTTACAGCAACAACATGTCCTGTCTTTTCTTGAACTTCCTTAATACTTAAATTTTTATCAAGGTTTTTAATAATTCTTTTTTCGTCTGGTCCAAATAACTTCCATATATTTGTACAAGTGATTTTTTGTTCTACAGCCATTTTTAATAAATAATATTACCCCGAAAATAGACAATATTTTACTTTAAATGTAAAATTATTTATTTTAATTTGCGAACATGGCAACTAGAACTGATTTAATAGATAAATCAAATCAATCAAAAAACATAATAACTTATGTAATTATTGGAGTTGTTTTTTTGGTAGCACTCTGGCTGTCTACTCAAAGTGAAGGGCCTTCGAAATTTCCCAAAGAAGTCACAGATAAATTTACATTTACAGCTTGGGTGAATGATGGAGAAGATTATTTAAAAAAAAATTACAGATGGGTCACTAAAATTATAGCAAGCTATATAAAAGAAACTTACTATTTTTTAGAAGACTTTTTGCTAGAGTCTCCTTGGATTTTAATAGCAGCAATAATTGTAATACCTTGCATAATTGCGGGTGGTTTGCGATTGGGAATTTACTCTTCTTTTGTAGTTTATTTTTGGGGAGCTACAGGAATGTGGGAACCATCCTTACAAACAGTGGCATTGATGGGTCTGTCAGTTTTATTATGTGTTTTTTTTGGATTTATACTGGGTGTCTTGTGTTCACAAAGTAATAGATTTGAAAATTTCATGAAGCCAGTCTTAGATACTATGCAAGTAATGCCAGCATTTGTATATTTGTTCCCAGCATTATTTTTTTTTGGGATAGGAGGAGCGCCAGCAATATTGGCTACCATGATATATGCAATGCCTCCAATAATAAGATTGACAAACACTGGTATAAGACAAGTACCAGCTCAAACTATTGAGTCTGCGACTTCCTTTGGTTCAAGTAAACTTCAATTGTTATTTAAAATTAAAATTCCATTATCTTTACCAAGTATAATGATGGGTATTAACCAAGTAATAATGATGGCATTGGCATTAGTGGTTCTTGCATGTTTTATAGGTGCCGAAGGTATTGGTGGCCAAGTTTGGCAAGCAATAAGAAGATTGGATGTTGGTTGGGCAATGGAAGGTGGGCTATGTATTTTATTTATGGCGATAATGTTTGATAGATTTAGTTTAGCGTTTAGTAAAGATGTAGAAAGACTTCCTTTAGATGTTCAAAGATTTTATTTACTTCCACAAAGTTGGGAAAAATATCAAATCGCAAAAATTTTAGAAATGCCGTTAAGTTTTGGAAATAAGATTTTAAAAATCATATGTCAAACAGTTACATCAGCTATAGCAATAGTATTTAGAGTTTTAGTTTCAATTTTTAATAAATCTACAGCTGAAAACATCGGTGAATTTATTAGCAAAAGATATTATGTTATTCCTTATTTTTTTAGTTTTATTTCTAATTGCATTTATAGATCATTACTTTTTAGAAATAGGAACATTTCCAAAAGAATGGAAATTATCAATAAGACAACCAATTACAAATGCAGTAGAAAGCCTGACTGTAAATCCAGGATTTATTTCTTTTGCAAAAGGTTTAAGAGCTTTTGTTTATTTAAATTTGTTAAGACCTTTAGATGTTTTTCTAACTCAAATACCTTGGTGGTATACATTAGCAGTATTTTCAGCTTTAGGTTATGTAACTGTTGGAATAAGATTTGCAATAATTACTGCATTACTTCTTCTATTCATTGGTGCATGTGGAATATGGACACAATCAATGATAACTTTATCCTCAGTGCTTGTGTCTGTAGTGCTGTGTTTTGTTATAGGAGTTCCTCTTGGAATAATTGCATCTTACAATGAAAGATTTAGAAATATTCAGAACGTAGTGTTGGATGCAATGCAAACACTTCCTTATTTCTGTTATTTAATTCCTGTTCTAATGTTTTTTGGTGGTGGAACAGTGTCAGCTGTTCTTGCAACTGTAATATATTCAATTCCGCCAATAATTCGATTAACATCTCTGGGTTTAACACAGGTTTCTGGCACTTACTCTGAAGTATCGAGATCATTTGGTGGAACACTTATTCAAACATTAAATAAAGTTAAGTTCCCGTTAGCTATTCCAAGTTTAGTTATTGGATTTAATCAGACTGTAATCATGGCTTTTGCAATGCAAATAGTTACACCACTTATTGGTGGTAAGGGTTTAGGTTTAGAAGTATTTAATGGTCTTGCGAGATCAGATACTGGAAGAGGATTAGCAGCTGGTATCGGAATAGTATTACTGGCTATTATTATTGATAGAATTACACTTGCGTGGACTAAGAAACAAAGAGAAGCTTTAGGCTTAATAAGCTAAGACAAATAGTACTATTTGCGTGGTTTACATACCAATACATTTTGATCTAAAATGTATTTTTAATTAATTAAAAAGAGAGGAAATAAATGAAGTTATCAAAAAAGATATCAGCACTAATTCTTTCTGTAGCTCTATTAATTGGAAGCTTTGGTCAAGCCAATGCAGCCAAAAGACTTCACGCAGCTATAGCAGATTGGACTGGTGGGATAATTACTTGCGAAGTTGCCGTAGCAATTCTTGAAAGAGAAATGGGATACAAAATTAAACAAACTGTATTTCCTTCAGGAACTGGTTTATGGGAAGCAATCGCTGCAGGTGAGTTAGACTTCGCTTGTGAAAGTTGGCCAAGTTACGCTGAAGCTGACACTGTTATGTTAAAAGAGGACTTAATATACGAAGGTAAAGTCGTTGGGACATACAGTGGTGATGGAAGTGTAGATTTACTTGGAACAGCAGGAATAATCGGTATGTCAGACTACTGGATACCAAGATATGCTGCTGAAGAACTAGGTATTAAAACTTGGAAAGACTTAAATAAACACAAAGCAAAATTTGCAACAATTGAAAGTGGTAAGAAAGGTAGACTTATTGGATGTCCGGTTGCAGGTTGGAACTGTCATGACCAAAAAAGACTTGATCTTTTAGGAATAGACTTCCAGGCTGATGAACTTGGAACAGAAGCTGCTGCTATCGCAGAAGCAAAAGCTGCTTACATGCGTAAAGAGCCATTCCTACTTTATCTATGGTCACCGCATTGGTTCTTTGGTGAGTATGATATGGTTGGTGTACAACTTCCAGAACACAAAACTTGTGACAGCTTTACTGAAGCAAATAACTGGAAAGATTGTGGAACTGCTGCATGGCCAGCAACTGGTTGGGCTAAAGATTACACGATGAACTACGGTAACCCAGCTACTTTTGCTAGTGCAGAACATGCTGATGCTAAGAAGTTCTTTGAAAAAATGTCTTTACAAAATATTGACCAAGCTAAAATGTTAGTTGAAGTTGATATTAAGAAAAGAGATGTAAAAGAAGTTGTTAATGAATGGTTAGACAATAATCCAGATAAATGGAAAAGTTGGCTTCCATAATAACTTTAAAATAAATTAGATAAAAAGGGCTTTGATTTTCAAAGCCCTTTTTTTTATTTCTTAAGATAATTTAATCTACCCACAATTTCATCTCTATCCATGTAATAACCTTGTAGGTGTCTGTGTCCAGAATTTGGATCAAATTGAGTTCTTCCATGAAGCACTCTTCTATTATTGAATGTATATATATCTCCTGGTCTTAGCCTAAATTTTATTTGAAATTTATCATCGTGTAAAAGTTTTCCAAATTTATGATGAGATTTATAAACTTTATCCATTTGATCTGGATGACAATCTAAAGCATCCATGGTTGCAGTGCTAAATCTAACATCATTATAATCACCATCTTTTGTTAGACTTATTGCAGTGCCATAAAAGCTTCTATGAGCTTCTTGTGTGTAATCTTTGTCTCTAAACTTTAAAGGTATTTTTGTTAGCGTATCAAAAGTATCTTTATCGTTTTTCTTTAAATATTCTGCTACAGCAAATGCATCTACTGCTGATGAGTCACCTCCTTTTGCTGAATTAACTAAACAATGCAAAAATTGATATCCAGGAGGATTTTCAAACCATGGTAAATCCATATGATTTTGAAGTGCATGAGCTGTATAAGCTGAGTTATTCGGTTTTGGTATATTTATAACTTCAAAAGGTGTTTTAAAAAATGTCTCTCTTGTGTGACTAATTCTATTTAAAACAGGAAACGCTGAATTTTTTTCTACTGGAGCATTATAAACTATAGCTATTCCTTTAAAGTGAAGAAGCTCTAACCATTTAATTAATCCCTCTTCAGAAGATATAATTTCATTGTGATCTATATATATACTATCAATATTTTTTTCTAAACTGCTATCCCATAATTTATAGGGTGATTTATATTCTTCGTTATTTTTTATTGTGTAACAATTTTCTCTAAGCCAACTAATATCATAATGGCTTACATGATTTCCCTCGCTCCACTCTATTTCTAATTTACCATCGCTATTAAGATTATATTTTTTTGGGTTTATATTTTCTGATACATCTAAAATATTAAACATTCGATGCCTAGAGTGTTTATCGTGTGCTGTAGGGCAATTATCTCTCAGCCACATATAATTAAATTTACTCTCTTTCCCGTCATCCCAAATTACTTGAAGATAAGTCCCATTTTTTGAGATTTTTGAAATAGAGTACATAATCAATATCAATATAAAATAATTTAATGCTCAATTCAATTATTAGTTGACATATTAATAGTTGGAAGATTTGTTAGTTTGAATTATCTTTTAAAATTAAAAATGAGCATTACCTTAAAAAATAAAAAAATAATCATATCCGCAGGAGGTTCAGGTATTGGATGGAGTTCGGCAAAAATATTTTTAGATAAAGGTGCAACAGTATATCTTTGTGATATCAATTCAACTTTTCTAAATAAATGCAAGAAGCACAAGCTCAATAATAAAAAATTATTTGTATTTCAGTGCGATGCCTCTGATGAAAACCAAGTAAAAAATTTTTTTAGCAAAATATTAAAAAAAACAAAAAAAATTGATGCTCTTATAAATAACGTTGGAATTGCTGGGCCAACTGGGACACTTGAAAAATTAAAAAGTAAGGATTGGGAAAATACATTAAAAGTAAACGTTATTAGCCATTTTTATTTTTCAAAATATTCAATTCCAATGTTAAAAAAAAATAAAGGTGGAGCTATAATAAATTTATCATCAACCGCAGGTATATTTGGATTTCCATTAAGATCTCCTTACTGTGCAAGTAAGTGGGCAGTTGTTGGTATAACCAAAACACTGGCAATGGAACTAGGAAAATTTAAAATTAGAGTAAACGCTATTTGTCCTGGAACAATAAAGGGAGATAGAATGGGTAGAGTAATAAGGGATAAATCAAAGTTTTTAAATATTTCAAAAAAATTAATAGAAAAAGAATTTGTTTCAATGACTTCTATGAATACATGGGTCTATGAAGAGGATATTGGAAGAATCTGTAGCTTTTTAATTTCGAATGATGCACCAAGGATATCAGGACAA
>CACKCQ010000004.1 GCA_902598655.1 uncultured Pelagibacteraceae bacterium | reverse complement strand
CGGCAAATTCTAAGTTAAAAATTACAGCAACAGATTTAGATTTAATATTTGTAAATGAAATTTCAAATATTAAAATTTTTGATGAAGGCAAAACAACTACTTCTTCATCAATTATGTTTGATATTGTAAGAAAAATACCCTCTGGTAGTCAGATAAATTTTGAAAACACTGGAGAAAGTAAATTACAATTAGAAACAAATAAATCTCTATTCAATTTAAATTCAATTAATGCTTCTGAATTTCCAATCACAGATGAAAACTTCAATGAAAATGAATTTATTATAAATTCAAAAGATTTGTTAAAACTTTTAAACAAATGTAAATTCTCAATTTCAAATGATGAAACAAGGCATTATCTTAGTGGTATTTTTTTCCATCAGACCCAAACAGATGATAAGAATTTTTTAACTGCAGCCGCGACAGATAGCCATAGAATGTCTATCTCAAAAATAAGATTAAAAAACAAAATTGAATTTGAACCAATAATACTTCCAAAAAAAACTATATTTCAATTATGTTCTCTTTTAGAAGATTATGATGGCGAGGTTAAAGTCTCAAATATTAAATCTAAAATTAAATTTGAACTTAATAATAGTATTTTGATATCAAAATTAATCGATGGAAAATTCCCTAATTATATTCAAGTTATCCCTAGAGAGAATCAAAAAAAACTTGAAATAGATCTAAAATCTTTTTTAAACTCTGTTGATAGGGTAGCATCAGTTTCATTAGATAAAAAAGATGGAGTAAAATTTAATTTGACTAAAGATAATTTAGATTTATCCGTCAATAACACTAACAGTGGTGATGGTAAAGAAAGCCTATCTGTAAAATTTGAGACAGATTTAGATATAAGTTTTAACTCTAGATATTTGCTTGATATAGCATCCCAATTAAATGGAGATAACATTGAAATATATTTGAAAGATACTGGATCTCCAGCTTTAATAAAAGATCCCGCAGATTTTGACAGTATTTATGTTGTAATGCCTATGAAAGGTTAGTCTGCAATACCAAGCTCTGAATAAATTTCTTTTTGCAATAATTTTACAAATTCTGTTTCCTCAATACCTGTATTAATTGGTTTTAAAATAGAAATAGTAATTGTTTTATTAGGGATCATCTTTCCAGTTTTTGGCCATACTCTTCCAGAGTCAATAGCAACAGGTTGACATTTTACATTTAACTCTTTGTAAATTCTTCCAACACCTTTTTTAAAAGGAATAATTTCGTCTGGTAAAACTCGAGTAGCTTGTGGAAAAATTATTACAGGTCTTTTTGTTTTTTCCATAACTCCTTTAATTTTCTCAGTAAAATTAAGGTTTTCTTTAGAAACTTTATTTCTATTCACAGAAATAGAATCTATCTTTCTTAAATACCAACCAAATATCGGAATATTTAATAGTTCTTTTTTAAGAATAAAAATTGGTGAATTAAATATTGTTTGTAAAAAAAAAGTTTCAAACATCGATTGATGAGAGCATGCGATAAAAAAATTTTCGTTATTAATTATGTTTTCTTGACCTTTTATTACTATGCTGGTTGAGTAAAAAATTTTTAAACAGAATGAGGACCAGTATCCAAAAAGTTTACCTCCAAAAAGAGTGATTTTCTTAGGTAGTAATAAAGATGGAAGAAAAATAATACATATTAAAATTAATCCAGAAAAAAATATACTTTTAAAGAGGATATTTCTCATTATAAGTTTTAAGTTAGATAATATCTGTTATTTTTTGTCTTTTTCTTATAATCTTTACTTTATTTCCTTTAACCAAAATTTCAGCAGGCCTTAATCTAAGATTATAATTAGATGATAATGAATAACCATAGGCACCTGTATCGCAAATAATCATAATATCATTTTCTTTTATATTCTGAAATTTCCTTTCTGTTAAAAATTTATCAGTTGTTTCACATACTGGGCCCACAAATTCTAATATTTTCTTTGATCGTGACATATTTCTTAGGGATGGAATTATCCTATGTTTTGCATTATACAAAGCTGGTCTTATCAAATCATTCATTGCCGCATCTAATATTACAAATGTTTTTGTTTTGTTATGTTTTAAATAAATTACTTTAGATGCAATTATACCAACATTTCCAATTATAGATCTACCAGGTTCAAAAATTATTTTACAATTGTATTTATTTTTAAATTTAATTATTGATTTTTTATATTTTGTATAATTAAGTTTTTTCGTTTTATTATCATAGTTTATCCCCATTCCACCACCTAAATCAATGATCTCAAATTTATAATCTAAATTTTTTAAAAGTTTATCAAGAACATTTAGCATTTTTTCGTAGGGTTTGTGGTTTAAGATTTGACTACCGATATGAACGCTTAAGCATTTAATATTTACAAATTTTGATTGTTTCATCAAATTAATAATTTTTACAAAAGTCTTTTTATCTACACCAAATTTATTTTCACTTTTACCAGTTGAAATTTGTTTCAATGTTTCAGCATCTGTATCTGGATTTAATCTTAGTCCTATATCAACAACTTTATTTAGTTTTTTTGCAGCCGATTCAATCGCCAAAACTTCACTCAATGACTCAGAATTTATTAATAATATTTTTTGTTTAATTGCGTATTCAATTTCATCTTTTGTTTTACCAACTCCAGAGAAAACTATCTTATTTTTATCAATACCAGCTTTAAGTGATGCATATAATTCACCCTTTGAAACTACATCTGCTCCAAGGCCAAGTTTTTTTATTTCTTTTAATAGTGAAATATTTGAATTAGATTTTACAGAAAAACAAATTAAAGGTTTAATTTCCTCAAAAGCTTTTTTAAAATTCTCTACATTTTCTCTTAAATTATTATAAGAGTAGCAGTATAGAGGTGTATTAAATTTTTTTGTAAGATTCTCAACGTTTTTTCCTTCAATAAAAAATTTATTGTTTATATATCTCATAATACTTTTTGAATATTCTTAATTAATTCAGATTTATACTCTGGATCGCCTTTACGCCCACAAGCAACTACAAAATATAAACAAAGTATAATAATTAAAATTTTTTTACTCATTTTTTGCTTTTTTTATCATTTTCTTAACGTTCTCAAAAGAAGTTCCGCCATAAGATTTTTTTGAATTAATTGAATTTTCTAGATTTAGTATTTTATAAACATTTAAAGTAAGTTTTGGCTCAATTTGATTTATTTCTTTCAATTCTAGTTCGTGAAGCTTTTTGTTTTTTTTTTCAGCTAGATTAATTATTTTTGCTGTTTGTATGTATGCCTTTCTAAATGGATATCCAAGTTCTCTTACAATGTAATCAGATAAATCTGTAGCTGTAGTAAATCCTTTTTCCGCAAGGGATAGCATACTTTTTTTATTTATTATTAAATTTTTTAATACATCATTCAATAATGATAGCGATATTTTTAATTGATCATTTGTTTTAAAAACAATTTCTTTGTCATCCTGTAAATCTTTAAAATATGATAAGGGTAAGCCCTTTAATATTGAAATCATAGAATTGATATTTCCAATAAATATTCCAGTTTTACCTCTCAAATATTCCAATGGATCAGGATTCTTTTTTTGTGGCATTATAGAAGAACCGGTTACTAATTTATCATTTAAAGTTATCAAGTTAAATGCATCAGAATTCCAAATTATTAGTTCTTCAGCAATTCTAGAAATGTGTAAAGAGCAAGCCAGAGAAGAATACAAAAAGTCTAAAACAAAATCTCTATCAGATACAGTATCTACAGAATTGTTTGTTGGTTTTTTAAATTTAAGTTTTTTTGTGGTGTAATTTCTGTCAATTTTAAAAGAGGTGCCAGATAAAGCCCCTACACCTAAAGGATTTTCATCTAAAAATTCTAAATTATTCTTAAATTTTTTCTTATCTCTCTTAAACATTTCAACATATGCTAGTAGATAATGTGCTAAAGATAGTGGTTGTGCATTTTTTAAATGTGTAAATCCTGGCATAATTGTTCTGATATTTTTTTGAGCAAGATTTAGAATATTTGAATTTGTATTATCTAATAAAAGTATTATTTTTTTTGTTGCTTCTTTTAACCATAATTTAAGATCGGTAATTACCTGATCATTTCTAGATCTAGCAGTATGAACATATCCAGCATCATCACCAATAAGTTCAAATAATCTGTTTTCTATATTCATATGAATATCCTCTAAATCATAATTAAAATTGAATTTCTTTTTTACAATTTCATTCTTAATTCTTTTTAATCCCCAAATTATTTTATTTTTTATCCTGAAATTTATAATTTTCTGTTTGTGAAGCATTTCGACATGAGCAATTGATCCCTCGATATCTTCTTTAAATAGTCTTTTATCTATTGGTAATGAACTACCAACTTTTTTAAATAAAGTTGACGCATTCTTCTTAATTCTTGTACCCCAAATTGGTTTATTGTTTTTATTTTTACTCATGTTATTCAATTACAAATTTATGAAATTTATATTTATATCCATTAAAATAATACTACTTTACTTCATATCACTTAGTTATTCATATTCAATAGAAGCGCCTAATATAAAAAATCTAATAATTTATGAGAAAAAACAAAAAATTAAGTTTTTTGATTTTTTAAATGAGGCTGGAAATAAAGTTAATTTGAAAGATTTTGAGTCTGAATTAATTATTCTTAATTTTTGGGCAACATGGTGTGCGCCTTGTAGAGAGGAAATGCCATCTTTAAGTAATCTTCAAAAACTTAAGGATGAAAAAAAATTAAAGATTATCCCAATAAATATAGGTGGAGAAAATATTAGTAAATCTAAAAAGTTTTTTGATGAACTGCTCATAGAAGAATTACAAGTTTTTGTTGGTGATGGTGCTGGAATTGCAAAAAATTTAAAATTAAGAGGACTACCCACAACACTATTCATTGATAAAGATGGTTATGAGTTTGCAAGAATTGTTGGCTCAATAGATTTTAACAGTGATGAATTTTTAAATTGGTTAAATGAATTAAATTAATTCTTATAAAAATAAGCTAATGCTACAAGCACAATTATAGCAACAAATTGTAGTAAAACTCTAAGCTGCATTAATTTGTTAGAAGTTTTTTTATCTCCATCCCCTTTAAAAAGAGTTCTAATTCCAAAAATTAAGACTACAGCTACAGCTGCAAGCAAAACAATCGCTGCAATTTTAACAAATATTTCAGAAATCATACTTTGATTTTAGTTTCTTTTTAAAATAAAAAAACATAATTACTTATCTATGACATTTTGCCTTGAATCAACAATTATAAAACCTGAAAATGGGTCTGACATCAAAAATGCAGTAATTTTACTTCATGGATATGGTGGAGATGGAAAAGATATAAGCATGTTAACTCTGAATTGGAAAAGGTTTTTAACCAATACAATATTCTTATGTCCGAATGGACATGAACCATGTAAAATTAATCCAATTGGTTATCAATGGTTTGATTTAGAAACAAATGATAAAAATTATATTTTAAATGAAGTAAAAAAAGCTGAAGATAAATTAAGAAAATACATTGAAGAAGTTAAAGCAGAATATAATTTGGAAAATTCAAAGATATGTTTATCTGGATTTAGTCAGGGGTGCATGATGTCAATAAACTTGGGCTTAACTTCTAAAGATCCCTTTAATTGTATTGTTGGATTTTCTGGAAAGATTATAGATAAAGAGGATCTTAGTTTAAGATTAATTTCTAAAACAAAAACTTTATTAATTCATGGTGAAAAAGATGAAATAGTTCCACCTTATAATTTATTGGAAGCAAAAGATTTTTTTACACGCAATAATATTAGTATAGAAACTTTAATGATCAAAGACTGCGACCATCATATACCAGTTGAAGCTTCAAGCAATGCATTAAAATTTATCAAAGATAATTTTGATATTTAAATAGAATTAACTTTTTTGTTACATTGATTAATAATAATATATAATATATTAAATAATTATGACTTTAATGATCAATGAAAACCTTTCACTTGAAAAATGTCCGGCTCTAGTTCTTAATGCAGATTACAGACCATTAAGTTATTATCCTTTATCATTATGGTCATGGCAAGACGCAATTAAATCAGTATTTTTAGATAGAGTCTCAATTGTAAGTCATTATGATAGAATGATAAGAAGCCCATCATTCTCTATGCAGTTACCGAGTGTTATTGCATTAAAATCTTTTATAAAGCCTCGTTCAAATCCAAATTTCACAAGGTTTAATGTTTTCTTAAGGGATAAGTTTAGTTGTCAATATTGTGGGAGTAATGATGAACTAACTTTTGACCATCTTCTTCCAAGATCAAAAGGTGGGAAAACTGATTGGGAAAACGTTGTTACTGCTTGTTCAGCCTGTAACGTAAAAAAAGGTGGAAGATTATTAAAAAATTCAGGTATGAAGTTAAATCAATGGCCTTTTCAACCAACAACAGAAGATCTTCATAGAAATGGGAAGAATTTTCCTCCTAATTTTCTGCACAGCAGTTGGATGGATTATTTATATTGGGATGTCGAATTAGATCCTAGTTAAATTTTTTCAGAGATATTTATAGCAATTTTTGAGCCAGTTTTAATAATTTTATCCATTACCGAATATAATCCTTTTTTTGTTGCACCGTGCTCATATGCAATATCTTTATGTTCTAATTCATCAGCTCTAAATTTTTTAATTTTTTCTCTAAGTTTTTTCTCATCATCTTGTAATTGATCTATTTGACTTTGGTAATGTTTATCAATTACTTCCTCAACAGAGGCTGTGCACAGCATCGCTGCTTTTTTTCCTAATATTGTTGAGCCGAAACCCAAACCTACTCCCAATAGATCCCATAGTGGTAAAAATTTAGTTGGTTTTATATTTCTTTCTCTGATTTCATTTTCAAAAAAATCACTATGTTCTTGCTCATGTTCCCTCATTTCTTCTACTAATTTTAATAGTTCAGGATCCTTTTTAAATGTTTTCAGCGCTAAAAGTTGACCTTCGTATATTTTTATTGCACCTCTTTCACCTGCGTGATCAACTCTAATAAATTCTTCTAATTTTTTCTTGTTAGTCTTTTTCATAAACAAGAGCTCTTAGCGAAAATAATACAATTAGTAAAGATGTTAAAAAATTCAATCCAGATAAAGATATGCCTAAAATAGTAAACTCTACATCTTTACAATTTTTAACCATTCCAAGACTCTCAATTATTTTTTCTTTATTTGTGATATCTATATTTGTGTTTGTACAACCAGCATATTCATCAAAAAAGCCATTTTCTATACCAAAATGATATCCTGCAAGAGCAGTGCTTAGTGTGAATGTAATGATTAAAGCAATTAATATTCTATCCGATTTAAAATAGTTATATCCCAAAAAACAAATGAAGATCGCTAATAAAAAAGGAATTCTTTGAAAAATACATAATTTACATGGTAAATACCCCAAAACTTTTTCAATATAGATCGCAGATAATATGGCAATAATTGAGTATATTAAAATTAATAAATAAATATTTTTTTTTTTTAAGATAAAGTTCATTTTAGTTCATAAAGTTTTGTAAAAATTTATAAATTAAAAAAGCAAAAACTATTAATACAACTGAAATTACAATTGAAACTTTAAGCAGTTTTTTTTCAATTATTGTTTTCATAGCTGGACCAAAATTTCCAACCAAAAAAGCTATAATAAAAAATCTAGATCCCCTTGTTATTAAGGAGACAATTATAAAATAAATAATATTAAATTGAACGAACCCACTAGTTATTGTGAGTAATTTAAATGGTATGGGTGTGAAGCCTGCAATAGCTAGTAATGTTGCCCATGCAAAAACACCTCCATCTGATGAAATTTTATCTTTTAAAAATGAAGTATTGTCTACACCGTAAAGCTCAAAAATCTTAATGCCAATTTCATTGAAAAAAACATATCCTATGAAATATCCCAAACATGCTCCTAAGACTGATCCTGTTGTAGCAATGATTGCTATTTTAATCCATCTTTGTCTGTCGGCGATAGTCATTGGAATAATAAGAACATCAGGCGGAATAGGAAATATGAAACTTTCAATAAAAGATATAAATCCTAAAATTTTTTTAGAATTTTTATGTCCTGCGAGTTTAATTGTTTTATTAAATAGTTCCTTAAACATATTTTCTTTTAATATAAATAGTGTTTTAATACTATTATTTATATTCTATGAAACTAAAAATAAATGGGCGAATGGCGGAACTGGTAGACGCGTTGGACTCAAAATCCAATAGTAGCAATACTGTGAGAGTTCGATTCTCTCTTTGCCCACCAGAAAATATATGAACTTAAAACAAATTAATAATTTAACCGATTTATTTTTTGACCAATTTAATAAACAATCTAATAAAGATAAAATTTTATTATCAACTTTAGGTGATAAAAGAAAAAATTATTCCTGGCAGGATACATATAATTTTATCAATTTAGTTTCTAATGAATTAAGAAAGTTAATATCAAAAGGAGATAGATGTTTATTAATTTCTGAAAATAGACCTGAGTGGTTTATAACAGATTTAGCAATTATGTTATCTGATGGAATAACTGTACCAGCATATACAACTTATGCAGAAAAAGATTATGATTACATCCTCAATGATTGTACTCCAAGTATAATTTTTGTTTCAAATAATGAGCAATTCAATAAACTAAAAAACATTATTAAGGACAAAAAATTTATAAAAAAAATATTTTCGTTTGAAAAAGTAGATAATGTTGAAATTGAATATGTCAATTATGAAGAATTAACTCAAAATAATAATATAAAAAATTCTTTAAGTTATAAATCTGCAGCTTCAAGAAAAGATCCATCGTGTATAATTTATACGTCAGGTACTCAGGGAAATCCCAAAGGAGTAATTTTAAGTCATGGTGGGATCTTAAATAATTGTGAGGGTGCAATAGATATTCTAAAACCATTATTATCAAAAGATCAACCTAGGTTCCTCACATGGCTTCCACTTTCACATTCTTATGAGCACACTGTCCAATTTGTACAAATTACTGTAGCAGCCAGAATTTTTTATGCAGAGAGCATTGACAAATTAGTTAAAAATATGGGTGATTGTTCGCCAGAAATTATGACAGCTGTACCAAGATTTTACCAAAACCTTTATCAAAAAATTAATGCAAGTTTTAAAAAAGCGACAGGATTGAAAAAAAACTTAATATTTAAAATGTTAAAACTAGGTCTAAAAAAAATAAAAAAAGAAAATTTAACTATTTTTGAAAAAATACAAGATAGTATTCTAGAGAAATTGGTAAGAAAAAAAATAAAATCACAATTTGGTGGATCTCTTAAAACATTCGTTTCTGGAGGTGGTGCCTTAGATAAAGAAGTTGGATATTTTCTGAATGCTATTGGTTTGCCAACTCTGCAAGGTTATGGCTTAACGGAAACTTCTCCAGTGGTAAGCTGTAATCCAATAGATGACATTAGAATAGATACTGTTGGCCCACCGTTTAAGGGAAATGAGGTCAAAATAGCTGAAGATGGTGAAATACTTGTTAAGGGTGAAAATGTAATGTTGGGCTATTGGAATAATAAAGAAGAAACTGATAAAGTTTTGATAAATGGCTGGCTTCACACAGGAGATATTGGTGTATTTGAAAATAATTTTTTAAAAATTACTGATAGAAAAAAAGATATTCTCATTACTCCTGGTGGAGATAATATTTCTCCATTAAAAATTGAAAATGAATTAGTAAATTTAGAATTCATAGATCAAGCAGTAGTATATGGAGATAATAAACCCTTTTTGGTAGCATTATTAGTTTTAAATGAAGAGTTTATTAATATTACAAATGAAGAAATTCATAATGCAATAAATAATTTGAATAATAATCTTTCAAAAATTGAAAATATAAAAAAGTTTTTTTTAATAAATGAAAAATTTTCAATTGAAAATGGAATGTTAACACCGACATTAAAGTTAAAAAGATATAAAATTATAAATAAATATAAAAATAATTTTGAAAATCTTTATAATTAACTTGAAAAATTTGTTTAATAATCGCTATTTTACTTAACTTTTTTTAATTATTATTTTTTTTATTTTTTAAAAAAAAAATTTAAAAAAACACAAAAAATTATGTAATTGACATAACTATTCAAAAAAATTACAAAAAGGTAATTAAACGAATCAAAAAGATTCGTAATTAAAAAAGGGAGCTAAAGATGGCTAAAAGAAGAAAAAAAGCTGCTAAAAAGAAAACTAAGAAAAAAGCTAAGAAAAAAGCTAAGAAGAAAAAAAGAAGATAGTTTAGTATTCTTTTTATTAAATAACGCTCCTCATGGCGCTTGCGTGGGGAGCGTTTTTTTTATTTAGCTACCTCTTCTGATACTTCTTCCTCTATAGATTTATTTTCTATCTTCTGGATTTGTTTCTCTAAGTTTCTTTTTAAAGCTTTATCGAGTTTTTTTTGTGTGTCTTCTAAGCTTATATTTAAAACAATTTGAAATTCTGTAAGTATTCTATCATAAGCTTTTTCAAAAAGTTGCCTTTCACTGTATGATTGATCTACCATAAGATCATCTCCCTTATTAAGATCTCTAACTACTTCTGCTAGCTCATAAATTTTACCAGATGAGATTTTTGCTTCATACTCTTGTGCTCTTCTGCTCCACATGCTCCTTTTAATTTTAGGTTTACTTTTTAAAATACTTATGCATTTATTGACTTGATTAATTGTTGCTAATGGTCTTAGGTGTGATTGCTTGTTGACTGGAACCATTCCATTAGCCTTATCTTTTTCGAATTTGAGTATGTAAGCTTCAATATCGATACCACCAATATTCATTTTTTTAAATTCGGTGATCTGACCAACTCCATGTTTAGGATATACGACGTAATCCTTTATCTTATATTCTTTTTTTTCTGTATCTTGTTTTTTAACTTTTTTAATTTCTGGTTTTTGTTCATTACTTTTGGGGATACGCAAAAGATTTGAGCTATTCTCTGAAGTATTTTTTTTCTCTTTTTTTTCAGAAATAGTTTTAACTACTTTCTTTTGAACCTTCGATTTTTTTTCTTTAGCTACAACTTTATTTTTTTTAATTTTTGCAACTACTTTAGCTTTTTTTACTTTGCTAACAGGTTTAGTTTTTTTTTGTTTAATGGTTTTTTTTTTATTAGCTGCGTTCTTAGTTTTAAACGTTTTCTTCAAAGTATTTATCAAACTTATTTTCTTCATCTTTAAATTTCTCGTGATCTGGCATTGGTTGCTTTGATTCCGATATATTTGGCCATATTTCTGAATATTTTTTGTTTAATTCTAACCATTTTTCACTACTAGGTTCTGTATCTGAAACTATAGCATCAATTGGACACTCAGGTTCACAAACGCCACAATCTATACACTCATCAGGTTTAATTACAAGCATATTTTTGCCCTCATAAAAACAATCAACAGGACAAACATCAACGCAAGTTGTGTGTTTACATTTTATGCATTTATCGTTGACCAAATATGTCATTGATTTGATTTAACTTTTTCTTTTATGTCACCTACAACTTTTGCATCAAGATATAACAAACCAGACAACCTTCTCATTAGGTTGCTTTCATACATATCTGCTTGCTCATCTGAATAAATAATTGTCCATAATGCTTCAATAACTATTTTTTTTTCATCTAAACTTCTATTTTTTACTTCTTTAGTAAACTGTAAAATCTGATTTGAATCTTTTTCTCTAGATTCAGCATCAATTATTATTTCATCTAAATTATTTTCATCGGCACCCATTTCAATTAAGGCATTTTTAATTATATTTCTCTCTTTTTTAGTGAAATTTTCGTCTATTTTTGCAGAATGGATTAGAAGAGCTGCAACACTAATTAAAGATAAATGATTTCCATCATTCTTATTCTCTTTTTCTTTTTTAAATAAATTAAACATTATTTTAAGTTTAATTGGTTTAATACACCGAATGGATTATTAGAATAGTCCTTTTTGTCGTATTTTTTAAAAATTTTCTTTTTTGTTGGAACATATTTTATAAAAAATTCTTTTTCTTTCTCAAAAATTTTATAATCCATCTTTTTTAAAAGCTTTTTAAAATTTTCTTTTGAACAACCAAGTAAGTTTAGCATTTCAGGTATAACCTTTACTTCTTCTTTTTCATCTTTTTTTGAATTAAATATTAATAAGAATAATCTTTCGAGAATGTCAATTCTTACATAAATATCGTCAAATTTTTCAAAACCACAAAGTAACATAAAGTCTCTATTTGCGGTTTTCATATTATTTAAAAAGTTTAGTCCGAATGTTGGAGGCGATAAATTCAAAAACTCATTATTATAACTTTTCCATAATAATATTCTTAAAGAAACAGAGCTTGGTTTGAATAACTTAAATAAAAAAACATGATACCTTCCAAACTTAACACCTAATTTTCTTAATTTTTTCCTATCGTCTTGATTTATTTTTTTTAGGTATTCAGAGATACTTGATCTTTTTATAACACCGTTATTTTCATAAAGTCTATAAGCTAAAGCTCTAAGTTCTGGGTTATCTTCTTTAATGTTTTTCAACTCAATTAAACTACTAAGTTCAGTTTCAATTTTTTTTATTATCCATTTATTTAGGTAGTCGTTTAAATTATTTCTTTCATTATTCTCAATCATTTCATCTATGATCAAATCAATTTTTGGATTAAGATAATCAGAACCAGCTGTCAGTTTTGCTATTGGATCATTTCTCCAATATATCTTAAAGTCATCTTTCAATTCTATAAGTCCAGTATCCATTATTTGTTTTATTCTATTGATTATTTCTGGACCTACATTTTGTCTTGCAGCTTTTTTTAATGATTTAATATCTGCATCTAGAGCATCCACTTTTAAATCTAATTGAAGTTTTAGACCTTTTAAAATTCCAATATATTGATCATTAATCAATACCTTTTCTTCCTCAATAATTTCAGTTTTTAGCTCAATATCTTGTTTTAATCCTTTAGCTAAGACGCTAGCTCTTTTATCTATAAAAGTTTTGGTTAATTCATCATGAAGTCTATCCGATAATTTATCCTCTAAGTTTTTAGTTCGTTCGACCCAATAATCTTGATTTTCAACCCAACTAGATTTGTTCGCAACATATGACCAAGTTCTTACATTCGATATTCTATTTGAAATTGAGTCTACATTTCCATCCAGCTTATCAAGCATAGAAAGTTGTTTTTTCATATAATAGTTAGGTATTTTGCTTTCTTCACTTGTCAAAAAATTGAATACTTTATCTACTACTTCCAAGTGGTGACCGTAAGTTTTTTTGACAAAATCAGGTATCTGACAACATTCCCAGAGAATTTTCAAAATGTTTGAATTATTTTCTATACTGTTGTTATTTTCTTTTAAAAAATATTTTAAAACTTTTTCATCTTCACATTCTCCTACTCTTCTCAACCAATCTTTACTGGGTTTTTCATCTAAAGATTTTAAAAGAGTTTCTTTATTTTTAAAATTTAGATTAGAATTTCTCCAGAATATATTTTGTATTTCTGGAAAATTATGATTTTCTAAAAACTCTATTTCTTCTGGATTAATTTCATCACAATCCCCAGTAATACCAAAACTTCCATCATTTAAATATCGACCAGCTCTCCCTGAAATTTGCCCAATTTCTGAGATTTTTAACCTTCTAATTTTTTTTCCATCAAATTTTTTTATGTTTGAGAAATAAACATTATCTAGATCCATATTTATTCCCATTCCAATAGCATCAGTCGCAACAAGATAATCAACATCGCCAGATTGATATAAACTCACTTGAGCATTTCTTGTTTTAGGACTGAGAGACCCCATAACTATTGCTGCACCACCTTTCTGTCTTCTTATGAGTTCTGCAATTGCATAAACCTCTTCTGTAGAAAAAGCAATTACAGCACTTTTTCTCTCAATTCTTGAAATTTTTTTGTGTCCGCCAAAAGAGAGTTTTGACAATCTTTGTTTATTTATAAACTCAATATCTTCATCAAGTTTTTGAATAATACTTTTTATAGTATTAGAACCCATTAGCATTGTTAATTTCTCACCTCTTAGATTTAATAATCTGTCTGTAAAAATATGACCTCGTTCATGATCCGAACACATTTGAATTTCATCTATCCCTACAAAATCTAAAACTTTGTCTACAGGCATTGACTCTACAGTACACAAGAAATACTTTGCATTAATTGGTATAATTTTTTCTTCCCCAGTAATAAGAGCAACTTGAGATACATCAACTTTTTGTATAATCTTGTCATATACTTCTCTTGCTAAAAGTCTAAGAGGAAACCCTATCATTCCCGAATCGAATGAAAGCATTGTTTCTATAGCTAAAAATGTTTTACCAGTATTTGTAGGCCCAAGAATTGCGGTGATCTTATTTTTTGACATATCAACTTTTAGTATGATCTTTTTTAAGCCTACTATATTTTGTTACTCAAAAAGAACAAAAATAGACTAAAACTAGTCCGAATCAGATAGGAAAAAGTTCTCATTTTCAATTTATATCATCTAAGGTTAGCATAAATTTTACAATATAAATATAAATATTTAATGCCTAAAAAACTTTGGGAACCGTCTAAAGGACTTATAAAAAATTCGAATTTATTTGCATATGAGAAATTTATTTCAAAATATTATAAATATAATTTTTCAAGAAATTATACAAAGTTATTAAAATGGAGTGTAAAAAATCCAAAAGATTTTTGGAATTCAATCTGGGAATATTTTGAAGTTGTAGGTAAAAAAACTGATAAATTTAAACTAACAAAGGACCTTATTAATAGTAAGTTTTTTGTTAATTCAAAATTAAATTTTACAGAAAATCTTTTAGCTAAAAATTCCAATCAAAAAGCTATCACATTTGTTAGTGAAAATGGTTACAGAGAGCAAAAATCCTGGAAAGAACTTAATATAGATGTAAAAAAAATAATTACATTTTACAAAAAAATAAATATTTCTGAAAAGGATAGGATAGCAGCATATACTCCAAATCAGATAGAAACAGTTGAGTGTTTCTTAGGTGCTAGCGCTATAGGATCAATCTGGAGCTCGTGCTCACCTGATTTTGGTGTACCTGGTGTTATCGAACGTTTTTCCCAAATTAAACCTAAATTACTAGTTATTACTGATAAATATTATTATAACGGAAAGGAAATAAATATTATTGAGAGATTGCCTAAAATATTAAAAAAAATAAAAAGTATAAAATCAGTATTAATTTTAAATTACCCTGGAAAAAAATTAAGAAAATTTAACAAAATTAAAAATATAAAAATTTATAATTTCACTGAGATTAAAAAACTTGAAATAAGCAGAAATAAATTAAAAAAATTTGATTTTGACCACGAATTAGCAATTTTATACTCAAGCGGCACTACAGGTAAACCAAAATGTATTTGCCATAGATCTGGTGGTGTTTTATTGCAACATTTGAAAGAGCATCAATTACATTGCAATATAAAACCAAATGATAATGTATTTTACTTTACAACTTGTGGATGGATGATGTGGAACTGGCTTGTTACAGCCCTAGCATCTAAAGCATCAATATTGCTATTTGATGGTTTTCCTATGCATAAATCTCCAGAGTTATTGTTAAAAATTGCAAATAAGGAGAAAGTTACTCTATTTGGTATAAGTGCGAAATATATTGATCAACTTATTAAACAGAATGTTAAGGTAAAAGAAAAAATAAAACTCAAATTTTTAAAAACGATTTGTTCTACAGGATCTCCACTTTCTAAAGATGGTTTTGAATTTGTTTACAGAAATATAAAAAAAAATGTTCATTTAGCATCTATTTCTGGAGGAACAGATATTGTCTCCTGTTTTGTAAATGGAAACATTTATTCATCTGTAAACATTGGCGAAATCCAAAACAATGGTCTTGGCATGGATACAGCAGTGTTTTCTGAAAAAGGTAAATCAATTTTAAATAAAAAAGGAGAATTAGTTTGCAGAAACCCTTTTCCATCAATGCCTTTAAAATTTTGGAATGATCCTGGAAAAGTTAAATATAAAAAAGCTTACTTTTCAAAATTCAAAAATATTTGGCATCATGGAGATTATGCTGAGAGAAAGAATAATGGGTCTTATATTATTTATGGAAGATCTGATGCAACATTAAACCCAGGTGGTGTTAGACTTGGCACAGCTGAAATTTATTCTGTTGTAGAAAAATTTAAAGAAGTAAAAGAGTCTATCGTAGTAGGTCAATCTTGGGATAATGATGTAAGAATAATACTTTTTGTAATATTATCAAAAAATAATAGATTAGATAAAAAATTAATTTCAAAATTAAAAACAACAATTAGATATGAGGCTTCTCCAAGACATGTACCTGCTAAAATAATTGCAGTAAATGATATTCCCAGAACTAAGAATGGTAAAATTGTAGAGGTAGCTGTTAAAAATATAATAGACGGCAACAAAATAAATAATATTGAAGCATTATCCAATCCATCTGCTTTAAATGAATATAAAAATCTTATTGAATTAAAATCGTAATGATCAAAGATACAATCAAAAACTTAAGTTTATCAGCAACACTAAAAATAAATGAAAAATCAAAAGTTATTGAAATTGAAGGAAAAAATATTATTAAGTTTGGATTTGGACAATCACCATTTCCAGTTCCAATTACTATTGTTGAAGAATTAAAAAAAAATGCACATCAAAAAAGTTATTTACCTATCCAAGGATTAGATAAATTAAGAGGTTCAATCGCAAAATATGAGTCAAAAAAGAAAAATTATAATTTTGACGCAGATCAAGTCATAATAGGTCCTGGTACCAAAGAGCTTATGTTCTTGATGCATTTAGCATTTGAAGGCGAAGTTTTATTGCCAGCTCCAAGTTGGGTATCTTATAAGCCACAATCAATAATAGCTAAAAATAACTATAATTGGATACAAACATCTGCTGAAAATAATTGGTTTCCTAAAGCTCAAGAAATAGAAAAAATTATTTTGAAAAAACCAGATAAAAAATATCTTTTATTTCTTAATTCTCCAAATAATCCATCAGGACAAGTATGCGTAAATTTAAAAGAAATTTCTTTAATAGTAAAAAAGTATAATATTTTAGTTTTATCAGATGAAATTTATTCTGAATTAACATTTGATAAAAATTATATTTCTATTTTCGAAAACTGCCCTGATAATGTCGTAATAAGTAACGGATTAAGTAAATGGTGTGGCGCTGGAGGATGGAGACTTGGGTACTTTATAATACCAAAGAAAAAAATTGAATTACTTAAATCTATGAAAGTTTTAGCAAGTGAAACGTTTTCCGCTGTAAGTTCACCAATACAGTTTGCTGCAATATCTGCTTTTAATGCTAACCATGATGAATATATCTTAAAATCAAAAAAAATTCTTAAAGCTGTTGGAGAATACGTATATAGAAATTTAAAATCTAATAATATTATTATGAACAAACCCATGGGTGGCTTTTATTTGATGCCTGAATTTTTGAACAAGAAATTTAATAATTCTTCAATCATGTGTGATGAAATTTTAACTAATTTAAATATTGCTTTACTTCCAGGAAGTGACTTTGGATTTGATGAAAAAAGGATGATTGTTCGTCTAAGTTTTACAGATTTTGACGGTGATATATTTATGAAAAATATTAATGAAAAAACTGATATTAATGATGAGTTAATAAAATTTTACGCCCCTAGGGTTGTAGAAGGAGTAAATAAATTAAAATCTTGGGTTGAAAAATAATAATCAGTTAAAAAATTCCTTAATTAACAATACTTATATTAACTGAATTTACTAGACACTCGTAGTAATAAATAGTTAGATTCGATTTTAAAACTTTAGAGAGGGTATATGAAAAAAATATTATCAACAATATCAAGCTCTCTGATTATTTTTGCTGCTATTTTTTCATTCGGATCAATAGCAAAATCAGCAGAGTTTTTTACAATAGGCACAGGAGGACCAACTGGAGTTTATTTTCAGACAGGAAACGCTATTTGTAAAATGTTACACAAATCAGCAATTAGTGCTGAACATGGTAGAAAAAAAGGTATGAAAGATAAAGCTTACAGATGTACCGCTCCTTCAACTGGAGGCTCAAATTATAACATCGGACAAATTAAAGATGGCGAGTTTCAATTTGGTGTAGCACAATCTGACTGGCAATATCATGCTTACAATGGATCAAGCAAATGGGAAGGGAAACAATTCAAAAATTTAAGAGCTGTTTTCTCAGTACATAATGAGCCATTTCAAATCTGGGCTAGAAAAAAAGCAAAAGTCAAAGATTTTATGGGTCTCAAAGGAAAAGTAGTAAACATTGGAAATCCAGGTTCTGGTCAAAGAGGAACTATGGAAGAATTAATGAAAGCTATGGGAGTTGACAACAGCTTCTTTAAATCAGTTACTGAGCTAACATCTTCAGAGCAAGTAAAAGCTCTATGCGATGGTAAAATTGATGCGTTTGGATATTCAGTAGGTTTTCCAAATGGGGCAATGGAACAAGCGGCAACATGTGCGGCTAAAGCAATGCCAATCAATTTAACAGGAGATGTAATTGATGGAATTATTAGTGGAGCTGATTATTATGCATCTGCAACAATTCCAAAAGGTACTTATACTAAACAGAAAAAAGATGTAACTACATTTGGTGTCAAAGCTACCGTAGTAACAAGTATGGATGTTTCTGAGGATTTAGTTTATCAGGTTACAAAAGCTGTTTTTGAAAATTTTGATGATTTTAGAAAACAACATCCAGCTTTCGCTCCTTTAGAGAAAAAAAATATGATAGCTGATGGTTTATCAGCACCACTTCATCCTGGAGCAGTTAAATATTATAAAGAAGCTGGTTTAATGTAATTAAATCTATATAAAAAATTTAGGCCCAATATATCTATTGGGCCTTTTTTTTTATATATTAAGCTGAATGTCAGCAGACATAGATAAAAAAATTGAAAATAAGATTAAAGAAGATCTTTCTCCTACAAGAAACCTAACAGGTTTTCATTTAAAGTTAGTTGCTATTATTGCAATAACCTGGTCTTTATTTCAGCTTTGGTATGCTTCTCCATTTCCATTTTGGTTAAATTTTGGAATGTTTAAAGGTTTACCAGCTAGAGCAATTCATCTTGGCTTTGCACTTTTACTAGCTTTTTTAATATTTCCATATGCAAGGGGTAAAAAAGTAAATTTTATAGATATATTAATTGCAATAACAGGTGCAATTTGTTGTTTATATATTTATGTTTTTTATGATCAATTAGTAGATAGGGGTGGAATATTACTTAAAATAAATCTTTCCGATAATTTTACTATTCCAATTGAGTTAATACTCGGAATAATTGGAATATTAATTCTTCTAGAGGCTACACGCAGAGTAATAGGTGTCCCATTGGTTGTTATTGCAGTTTGTTTTTTGTTATTTTCTTATTTTGGGCAATATGCACCAGACATAATTTCTCATGGTGGATTATCATTAAAAAGGTTAGTCGGTTTTCAATGGTTTGATCAAGAAGCTATTTTCGGAATTCCGATAGGTGTTTCTGTAGATTTCATATTTCTCTTTGTACTTTTTGGAGCACTTTTAGAAACTGCTGGAGGGGGTAAATATTTTTTAGATTTAGCTTTTGCAATGGTTGGAAAAATGCGAGGTGGTCCTGCTAAAGCAGCTATTCTTGGATCTGGTATGACAGGATTAATCTCTGGATCATCAATTGCTAATACAGTTACAACTGGAACATTTACAATTCCAATTATGAAAAAGACTGGTTTTTCCAAAGAAAAAGCGGGTGCAATCGAAGTATCTTCATCAGTTAATGGTCAAATAATGCCTCCTGTTATGGGAGCAGCAGCTTTTGTGATGGCAAGTTTTATCGGTGTTACATATTTTGAAGTTGTTAAACATGCTTTTTTACCAGCTATAATTTCTTACATTGCGCTATTTTATATATCTCACCTTGAAGCGCTTAAATTAAATTTAAAAGGTATGGATGAAAACGATATTCCAAAATTGAAAAAAACATTTTTTGAAGGAATACATTTTTTAGTTCCAATATTTGTTCTTATATATCTACTAGTTTATATGAGGCTTACTGCTTCTTACTCTATTTTTTTTGCAACAATAACTTTAATTATAGTTAATCTTTTAAATAAAATTTTTAAAGAAAAGAACTTTAAGAATGCTTTAATTTATTGGTACAACCAAACTGTTGTTGGTTTTGAAAAGGGTGCTTTGAATATGGTTAGTGTCGGAATAGCAATTGCAACAGCAGGTATTATAGTTGGTGCAGTTGGATCTACAGGTTTGAGTACTAATTTAATAATTGTAATCGAGTCGATTGCAAAAGATAATGTTATTATTCTCTTATTTTTAACTATTATTTTGTGTTTACTTTTGGGTATGGGTTTACCAACTACGGCAAACTACGTTGTTGTAGCATCTCTAATGGCAACTGTTCTTGTGGATGTTGGAAATGCATCAGGATTTATTTTTCCTTTAATTGCGGTTCATTTATTCGTGTTTTATTTTGGCCTAATGGCAGACGTAACACCTCCAGTTGGCTTAGCATCTTACGCAGCTGCTGCTATTTCTGGCGGAGACCCATTAAGAACAGGAGGCCAGGCATTTTGGTATAGTCTGAGAACTGGAATACTTCCTATTGTATTCTTATTTAACAGTGAGTTATTATTAATTGGTATTGAAAGCATATGGCATGGCTTAATGGTTATAGTAACCTCATTGATTGGGATTTTAGTATTTACATCTGCTACTCAGGGATGGTTTATAAATAAACTGAGATGGTACGAAATTATTATCTTTTTAATAATTTCAATTTCATTATTATCTCCAGAATTTATTCTAAATAAATTTTACCCAAAATATAACTATTTAAGTATTGAAGAAATAAACAAAAAACAGTTTGATTATAATAAAGAGATAAGAATTAAAATTACTAGACTTACAGAGTACGGCGAAAGATATAAATTGTTTGTAATTGAAAAAAATAGTTTTGATGAAAATTTCAGTTTAGATGATTATGGAATGAGCTTAGTTGTAGAAGATAATAAAACCATAATTGATACTTTAATATGGAATGGAATTGCAAAAAAATCTGGTTTAGATATGGGAGATATTATTAATGAATTTAAAATTGAAAATCAGAATAGACCAAAAAAAGAAATAGTTTATCCTATTGCTCTTATTCTTTTATCAATCTTTGGTTATTTAAATATAAAAAGAAGAACCTAGCTTAGACCTGCGTGGGGTAACTTACGTTGAAGTATTTTCCAAATACCTGTAGCAGATGCAATTATTTTACCTTTACATTCTAAATAGCACTCTAAAAAAACCATGCTTTTTGTTTTTTTTTTAATTTTTACATATCCAAAAATTTCATCACCAATAGTAGAAGGCCCGATAAAGTTAATATTAAGTGTTATAGTTACACAAGGTTGATTACCTGAAATTCTATGGGCTCCGGATCCACACCCGGTATCTATAATCGATGCTATATACCCACCATGAGTTATGCCAGCTCTGTTAAGATGATTTTTTTTTATTTTGGTTTTAAATTCATATTTAGTTTTTGAGATATCTCTTAGTAGCAAACCACCATTGTGTCTCATGAAACCTTTTTTAACGCTAATTTGTTTAAATTTTTTCATTAAATTATTAAAGTTATTAAAAGTAATATTATTAACACTATTACAAAAAAATAAATTACAGATTTTTGCAAAGATGTTTTCATTTTTCCTTCTATTTGGTGCGCCTGCTAGGAGTCGAACCCAGAACCTCCTGGTCCGTAGCCAAGCGCTCTATCCAATTGAGCTACAGGCGCTAAATATAATCTATTCTTTTAACATTTATTATCAATTTTACTAAATTTTAATAATGGTCAAAAATATACATCTATTAAAAGTAAATAATATATATATATACAAATAGCGAAATGAGTGAAAAATTACTAGTTCCAGATATTGGAGATTTTGAAGAAGTAGAAATCATAGAAATTCTTGTAAAAGAAGGAGATAAAATCTCTAAAAATGACCCTGTAATAACTTTAGAAAGTGATAAATCAAGTGTTGAAGTACCATCTGCTTTTGAGGGTGTTGTAGATAGTATTAACATAAAGATTGGTGATAAAGTTTCTAAAGGAGATTTGATACTAACATTATCCTCTGAGAATGGAACTAAACAAAAACAAGAAACTATTGAAAAGATACCACCTGCAACGGAAAAAATAATTGCCGAAGCGGAAAATTCTAATGGATATAATAATTCTGAATTAGATACGAGTGCACATAAAGAGATCAAAGTAGAAAATACACAAGTAGAAGAACATAATGAAAGATTAGAAATAGTTGAAAATAATAATGATATTGATCCTCAAGAGACAAAAGAATGGTTAGAATCTTTGTCAGCTGTAGTACACTCCGAAGGACCTGAGAGAGCTCATTTTTTAATCAAACAATTAATTGATCAGGCATATAAAGAGGGATCAAATATACCCTACACTCAAAATACACCATACATAAACACTATACCAGCAGATGAAGAGATAAAATCTCCAGGCGATCAAAATATCGAAAGAAAAATCAGAGCACTAATTCGATGGAATTCAGCAGTGATGGTTGTCAGAGCAAACATGAGAGATCCTTCATTAGGAGGTCACATTGGAACATTTGCTTCAGCAGCAACTCTTTATGATATAGGAATGAATCATTTTTGGAGAGCTAAAAGCAATAAATTTGGTGGAGATTTAATTTATTTCCAAGGACATTCAGCGCCAGGTATTTACGCTAGAGCTTTTTTGGAAGGAAGACTTGACGAGAAGCAATTAGATAGATTCAGACAGGAAGTATACCCAGGAGGTTTGTCATCTTATCCTCATCCATGGCTGATGCCTAAGTTTTGGCAGTTTCCAACTGTTTCTATGGGTCTTGGACCAATGATGGCAACCTATCAGGCAAGATTTATGAAATATCTTATTAATAGAAAATTAATAAAAGATGAGAATAGAAAAGTTTGGTCTTTCTTAGGAGATGGTGAAATAGACGAGCCAGAAGCTCTAGGATCTATTGGTTTAGCAGCAAGAGAAAAGTTAGATAACTTGATTTATGTTGTGAACTGCAACCTACAAAGATTAGATGGTCCAGTAAGAGGCAATGGTAAAATTATTCAAGAATTAGAAGGAATTTTTAGAGGAGCTGGATGGAATGTAATAAAAGTCATTTGGGGATCATATTGGGATCCTTTGCTCGCAAATGATAAATCAGGTTTACTTGTAAAAAGAATGAACGAAGCAGTTGATGGAGAATACCAAGCCTTTAAAGCAAAAGGCGGTTTATATGTTAGAGATAACTTCTTTGGGAAATACCCTGAACTTAAAAATCTAGTTGCAAGTTATACGGATAGCGATATTTGGAAATTAAATAGAGGCGGTCACGACCCGCATAAAGTTTATGCTGCTTATCATAAAGCAATTAATACAAAAGGCAGACCAACAGTCATATTAGCTAAAACAATTAAAGGATACGGTATGGGAAAATCTGGTGAAAGTATAAATACAACCCATCAGCAAAAAAAATTAGGTGTAGATGATTTGCTATATTATAGAGATAGATTTGATGTTCCACTAACAGATGAACAAGTCAAAAATATAGAATACTTTAGACCTGATGAAAATTCAGAGGAAATTAAATACTTAAAAAAAAGAAGATTAGATTTGGGAGGATATATTCCTGAGAGATCATCTTTTTCGAAACCAATCAAAACACCAAGTAATGATATTTTTGACTTTATGAAAAAATCAACTGGTGAAAAAGAAATGTCAACTACTATGGCACTTGTTAGGATGTTGACGAATTTGCTAAGAGATAAAAATGTTGCTCCAAGACTTGTTCCTATAATACCGGATGAAGCAAGAACATTTGGTATGGAAGGTTTTTTCCAAAAAATAGGTATATATGCGCACGAAGGTCAAAAATATGAACCAGAGGACTCAGCTCAATTAAGCTCTTACAAGGAAGAGAAAAGTGGTCAGGTTTTAGAGGAAGGAATAAATGAGGCTGGATCCATGGCATCATGGATAGCTGCAGGAACATCGTATTCAAATCACGATATTGAAATGATACCAATTTATCTTTTTTACTCTATGTTTGGTTTTCAAAGAACTGGAGATTTTGCCTGGGCAGCTGGAGATAGTCAAACAAGAGGATTTCTAATTGGAGCTACAGCTGGAAGAACAACTTTGGCTGGAGAAGGTCTTCAACACCAAGATGGTCATAGTCATTTATTAGCATCAACAATTCCAAATTGTGTTTCTTATGATCCAACCTTTCATTATGAATTAGCTACAATTTTTAAAGAAGGTTTAAGAAGAATGCATGAAAAACATGAAAATATTTTTTACTACATTACAACAATGAATGAAAATTATTCTCATCCAGAAATGCCCAAAAATTGTGAAGAAGGCATATTAAAAGGGATGTATAAAATAAAAGATTTCAATAAGAATAAAAAGAATAAGATTCAATTATTAGGTTCAGGAACAATTTTGAGAGAAATGATGGAAGCAGCCCAAATTTTACAAAATGAATATCAAGTAGATAGTGAAGTATGGAGTGTTACCAGTTTTAATGAATTAAGAAGAGATGGACTTGAAACAGAAAGGTATAACTTGCTTAATCCAGGAGGAGAGAAAAAAATCTCTTACGTTGAAAAATGCCTTGGAAAAACCGAAGGTCCTATTTTAGCAGCTTCAGATTACATGAGAATGAATTCTGACCAAATTAGACCTTACATAAATAAAAGTTTTTATTCATTGGGTACAGATGGATTTGGTAGAAGTGATACAAGAAAAAATCTAAGAAAATTTTTTGAAGTCGATAAAGAGCATATAGTTGCATATGGCTTAAGTATTTTATCTAATGAACAATTAATTGCTTCTAAACATGCGGTAGATGCAATTAAAAAATATAAAATTGATAAAGATAAGCCTATGCCTACAAAGTTATAATGAGTGAGAAAGAAGTTTTAGTTCCTAACATTGGTGATTTTAAGGATGTTGAGGTTATTGAGGTGTTAATTGAAGAAGGATCAAATATTAATAAAGATGACCCGATAATTACCATAGAAAGCGATAAATCAAGTGTTGAAATTCCAAGCCCATACTCAGGTAGTGTTAAAAAAGTTAATTTAAAAGTCGGTGATAAGGTTTCAGAGGGTTCCTCAATATTAATAATTGGTTCTGAAGAACAAAAAACGGATGTTCAAATCGAAGAAGATATGAAAGAAGTTAAAAAAGAAACTATTATACAAAAACCACCCGAAAAAGTAATTTCAAAACCAAAAGAAATAATAAAAAATAATAATAGAGTTAGTGTATTCAAATCAAGCAAAGCACTTGCTAGCCCAAAAACTAGAAAATTTGCAAGAGAACTTGGTGTTGATATTAATAATGTTATTGGATCACAAAGATCAGGAAGAATTATAGAAGAGGATATAAAAAAATTCGTATCTTCTAATTTTAATAAACCACAAGAAGAAAAGAAGGCTCCATCTATAAAGCCCTCAGAATATGATCACGCTGATTTTGGAGATGTGGAAATTCAAGATATACCAAGAATTAAAAGAATTGCTGCACCACATTTATCAAATTCTTGGCAAACAATACCACATGTCACTAGTTGTGATGAAGCAGATATCACTGAGTTGGAAGAATTTAGACAAAATTTGACTGATAGTTTTACTGGAGGGAAAAAGAAAATTACTCCATTGGCATTTATTATAAAGGCAGTTGTGGAAGCTTTGAAAGTTTTTCCAAGATTTAATAGTTCTATTGACAATATTGAAAATGGAAAAATAACATTAAAAAAATACTTCCATGTGGGAATTGCAGTTGATACTCCCAATGGTTTAATGGTGCCAAAAATAAGAAATGCTAATCAAAAGAATATAGATCAAATAAGCAAAGATCTAAAAAAAGTTAGTGATGATTGCCGAAATTTGAAGATAGATAAAAAAGAGTTTTATGGAGGATCCATAACTATAACAAGCCTAGGTGGCATTGGAGGAACTTATTTTACTCCTATAATAAATTATCCTGAGGTTGCTATTTTAGGAATTGGAAGGACTTATATTAAACCTGTTTATATTGATGGACAATTTAAACCTAGAACAATGTTGCCTTTATCTCTCTCTTATGATCATAGAATTATTGACGGTGCCGAGGGTTCAAGATTTAATAATGAATTAAAAAATAACCTTGGTAAAAACTTTGCCTACAAATTAGCTAAGCAATGATTAAAAATTTTAAACTTTTAAATGATAAAACTATATTTTACTTTAATGACAATAAGTTTGAAACATTTCCTAATATTTGGTTAAGAGATCATATCAAAAATAAAGAAAACTGGGATTTTAAAACCAATCAAAGAATAACTTATACCGCAAATTTAGACATTAATATTAAAGTTAAAAAAGCAAAATTATTAAAAAAAGGGAAATTCATTGAAATATTATGGCCTGATGAAAATAAACCAACCAAATATTCATATGAATTTTTAAAAAAAAATTCTTTAAAAAAAGTAGAAACTAAAAGTGATACTCAATTTTGGAAAGATAAAGACATAAAAAATCAAATTTTCATTAACTATAAACAATTAAAAACTAAAGTTGGATTTAAAAATTTATTAAAAAAAATCCACATATATGGTTTTGCAGTCGTAAGAAATTGTTCAAAGAATTTAAACTCTGTTGAATATATAGCTAAAAAAATAGGTTATGTCAGAAATTCAATTTTTGGAGGATTGTGGACTTTTGAATCAAATAATAAAAAAGCAGACAGTGCATATTCAAACCAAGAACTGAGACCACATACAGATTCTACATATAGTAATGATGCGCCTGGTTTACAATTACTACTTTGTTGTAAGTATGATGCTAAAGGTGGAGATTCTATAATGGTAGATGGATTTAAATTGGCAAATGAAATCAAACAAAAATATAAAAAACATTTTAAAACTTTAACAAATACAAAAGTTAAAGGTTCTTATATTGGTGATGGTGTTCGCCTTGAAGCAAAAAGACCAATAATAAAATTAAATGAAAAAAATAATTTTGATCAAATTAGTTTTAACAATTACGATAGAGCACCTTTTAGAGAAACTAATCAGAAAACAATTAATTTTTATAAAGCAATTAAAGTATTTGATACGATGGCAAACCAAAAGCAATATCAGTGGAGGCATATTTTAAAACCTGGTGAACTACTAATTTTTAATAATTGGAGAGTAATGCATGGTAGAGGTGCATTTTCAGGTATAAGAAAAATGGCTGGTTGCTATATCAATAAAGAAGATTTTGATAGCTGTTGTAGAATGAATAATATCATCTAAATTTAATAAAATTAATGTCCAAAACTACATCGCTTATATGCGCTTTGATAACAACATTTATTTGGGGCACTGCTTTCATTGCTCAAGACACAGGCATGGACAATATTGGTCCATTAACATTCAATGCATCTAGATTTTTTGTTGGTTTTCTTACAGTCCTGCCAATTGCTTTAATTTTAGAGAGAAAAAAAATTAATTATGAAATCAATTCTAATAAAAAATTATTTTTAAAATATTTATTTTTAATGGGTATATCATTATTTTTGGGCACTTACTTGCAGCAAGCCGCATTACAATACACGAATATAGCTAATGCAGCTTTTTTTACAGTTTTTTATGTTCCATTAGTTCCAATTTTATTATTTTTTATTTATTCTATTAAAGTCCATTGGAGTCTTTGGCCTTCAATAGGTTTATGTATAATAGGTGTTTACCTATTAAGTGATTTTTCAAACTCAGAAATTATGATTGGTGATGCTTTAGTTATTCTATGCTCTCTATTTTGGGCTTTACATATAATTTTCGCTGGAAAATTTATGGAGAAATTTAATATACCGATTTTTTATGCAGCATTACAAGCAGCTCTTGTTTTTGGTTTTTCTCTTATATTTGCTTTTATTTTAGAGGAAGTAGTTATTACAAAAATTTTAACTGAGTATAGTTCAATATTATATGCAGGTGTCTTATCTGGAGGAATTGCTTTTACTTTACAAATGTTTGCACAAAAAAATATTGAAGAAGCTCCTGCAGCAATAATTTACTCTCTTGAAGGTGTCTTTGCAACAATTGCTGGATGGATTATTTTAAGTCAAGTTCTTAACATAAATAATATTATAGGATGTGTATTAATTCTTATTGCTGTAATATTTTCTCAAATTGCTCCGACGTCAAAAAAATCATAAGTAAATAATTAAAAAAAGAATAATACTTAAAACTATTCTATAAATAACAAAAAAACTCAAACTAAACATTTTAACATAAATAAGAAAATATTTAATTGTAAAATAAGAAAATAAAAATGAAGCTGAAGTAGAAAAAATAAATATAGTATCAAAATTTATTTGATCATCAATAACGTTTTTAAATCCCAAAACACTTGCACCTGCTAAAGCTGGAATAGACAAATAAAAAGCTATCTTTGATGATTCAACTCTGTCAAATTTTAAAAATCTTGAAGCTGTAATTACTATACCTGATCTACTGACTCCTGGAATAATAGCTAAAATCTGAAATAACCCTATTATAATAATACTTTTAATATTTAATTCTGAAGAAATTTTATTTTTCAATTCAAACTTATCTGAAAAGTATAATAAAATTCCAAAAATCAAAGTTGTCCAAGCGATAACTTTTAAGTTTCTAAATTGATCAATTAAATTTGTGGAGTAAAAAATATAACCAACAATAACTAATGGTATAGACCCAAGAATTATTAGTAGAAATATATTTTTATTATTAATGATATTTATTAACTCTTTTCTAAAAAATAAAATAATTGCTAACAAAGAACCTAAATGCAGACTAATATCTAATTGTAGGTTGCTAACATTGAAGTCACTCAATCTTGATATAATTAAAAGATGTGCAGACGAGCTAACTGGAATAAACTCAGATATACCTTGAATAATTGATAAAATTAGCGTCTCTGCATATTTTGAAATCATTAGATCCAATACTTCATAATGAAATTGTAACCAAATTAAAGCAATTACATATTTGCATATCATCTATGCATAATAAGAAAAAACCGCTGATTTACTTAAGTTTTGTGAAATATTAGTCAATATTTATGACCTTGTAATTGTTTATTATTAAATTTTTATCGTATATACAGCGTCCACCATGTCAGAAAAAATGCTTAAGTTTGTTGATATAGGTCAACAAAATCCACCTAAAAGAGATATATCAGACCGAAAAGACGATTTTAATGAAATATATCAAGAATTTCTAAAAGATAGAGCTGTTCAGCAGTCAAGCAGATGTTCCCAATGTGGAGTACCATTTTGCCAAGTTCATTGTCCATTAAGTAACAACATACCAGATTGGCTTAAACTAACTGCTGAGGGAAGATATGAGGAAGCTTATCAATTGTCACAAAGCACAAACAACATGCCAGAAGTTTGCGGAAGAATTTGCCCCCAGGATAGGCTGTGTGAAGGAAATTGTGTAATTGAGCAATCGGGTCATGGAACAGTAACTATTGGATCAATAGAAAAATATATCACAGAGAAAGCTTGGGAAAATGGTTGGGTTAAACCAATTGAAATAAATAGTGAAAAAAATGAGAGTGTAGGAATTATAGGTTCTGGGCCTGCTGGACTTGCTTGTGGAGAACAACTCAGAAAAAAAGGATACAAGGTAACTATATATGATCGTTATGACAGAGCTGGAGGGCTACTAATATATGGTATCCCAGGATTTAAATTAGAAAAGCATGTTGTTCAAAGAAGAATAAAACTTTTGGAAGAAAGTGGAATTAAATTTGTCTTAAACTTTGAAGTTGGAAAAGATTCCAGCTTGACGGAATTAAGAGAAAAACACGATGCAATTTTAATAGCCACAGGAGTTTATAAAGCCAGAGAAGTTAACCTGCCTGGTAACGATTTAAGTAATATTTTCCCTGCAATGGAATTTTTGACAGCATCAAATAAAAAAGGACTAGGTGATAAAGTTGAGTTGTTTGATAACGGAACTTTAAATGCTGAAGGCAAAGATGTTGTAGTAATTGGAGGTGGCGATACAGCGATGGACTGCTTAAGGACTTCGGTGAGACAGAATGCCAAATCTGTAAAATGTTTATATAGAAGAGATAGAGAAAATATGCCAGGATCAGCAAGAGAAGTTGGTAATGCAGAAGAAGAAGGTGTTGAATTTATTTGGTTAACAAGCCCTAAGGAGTTTAGGGGAACAAATAAAATTGAAAGTGTAGTTGTTAATAAAATGAAATTGGGTGAGCCAGATGATAGCGGTAGAAGAAAACCAGTTGTGGAAGAAAATTCAGATTTTGAAATTAAAGCCGATCTTGTGATTAAAGCTCTTGGATTTGATCCAGAAGATCTACCAAAATTATTTAATGAAGAAAAATTACAAGTATCAAGATGGGGAACAATAAAAGCAGATTTTGATACTATGGAAACTAGTATAGAAGGAGTTTTTGCAGCTGGAGATATAGTTCGAGGAGCATCTTTAGTGGTTTGGGGCATTAAAGATGGAAGAGATGCGGCAACATCAATTGATAATTATTTACAAAGTAAACAAAAACTTAGAGTTGCTTAATGAAGTTAAGAAATAAAAATTTAAAAATTTTAAAAAGTAATCATGTTTACTCCGAAGAAATGGAACATGATGCATGCGGCGTAGGGTTAGTAGCATCTACTGAAGGTCTAAAATCAAGAAAAGTCGTAGAATATGGAATCGATGCATTAAAAGCTGTTTGGCATAGGGGTGCAATCGATGCAGATGGAAAAACAGGAGATGGTGCTGGAATCCATATTGAAATTCCTAAAGATTTCTTTGAAGAAAAAATTGAAGTCACTGGTCATAAACATGATAATTCTGAATTATGTGTGGGTATGATTTTCTTACCAAGAAATGATTATAGCGCTCAAGAGCAATGCAGAACTATTGTTGAAAGCGAACTAACAAAGAGAAATTTTAGTATCTATGGCTGGAGACAAGTTCCTGTTGATCCCTCTGTCTTAGGAGAAAAAGCTGAACAAACAAGACCTGAAATTACTCAAGTATTGTTCACATATAATGACAAAAAAGTTGTCAATAAATCTCTGGAACAAAAATTGTATGAAACTAGAAGAGTAATCGAAAAAGAAGCTCTCAATAATCAATTAAATAATTTTTATATATGTTCATTTAGTTCTAAATCTATCATTTACAAAGGAATGTTTTTAGCAGAAGCTTTGTCAGATTTTTATACTGACTTAAAAGATGAAAGATTTATATCTAGGTATGCAATATTTCACCAAAGATTTTCAACTAATACTGCACCAAGTTGGGACTTAGCTCAACCATTTAGATCTATAGCGCATAATGGTGAAATAAATACTCTTAAAGGAAATGTTAATTGGATGAAGGTCCACGAAGAAGAGATGTTTAATCCAGTTTTCGAAGATATAGAGAATCTTAAGCCTGTAATACCAGCTGGAAATTCTGACTCTGCATCATTAGATAATGTTTTTGAGTTATTAAATATTTCTGGACAGCCTGCCCCTCTAGCAAAATTAATGTTAATACCAGATGCTTGGTCAAAAAAAAATAAGGTTTTAAAAAAAGATCATCAACAATTATTCAATTTTTTAAATAGTACCATGGAGCCTTGGGATGGGCCAGCTGCTATAGCTGCAACAGATAATGAATGGGTAATTGTTGCAACCGACAGAAATGGATTAAGACCACTTAGATATACAGTGACAAGAGACAAACTTCTTTTTGCAGGAAGTGAAACAGGGATGATAGATTTAAACGAGAAAAAAATTGTATCTAAAGGAAGATTAGGACCTGGAGAAATATTAGGAGTAAGAATAGAAAAAGGCAAAGTATATTCAAACGATGAAATAAAAAACTATCTTTCAAAAGAATATAAGCATTATAACAATCAGATTATTGATCTTGATAAAAAATTAGAGGCAGAAAATGAAAAAGTAGAGCTAGAAGGCCAAAGTTTGAGGAATTTTCAACATTGTTTTGGATATAGCATAGAAGATTTAGAATTAATTCTTCATCCAATGGCAGAAGATGCTAAAGAAGCAACAGGATCAATGGGTGATGACACACCTTTAGCAGTTTTATCTGACAAATATAGACCACTATATCATTACTTTAGACAAAACTTTAGTCAGGTTACAAATCCACCAATTGACTCTCTAAGAGAAAATAAAGTTATGAGTTTAAAGACAAGATTTGGAAATCTTGGTAATATTTTAGATTTTAGTAAATTAACTAAAGACAATATTTATGTCTTAAATAGTCCGATATTATCAAATGCACAATTTGAAAAATTTTTAAAATTCTTTGGAAATAATAATAAAGTTTTAGATTGTACATTCAGAAAAGATGAGGATTTAGAGAAATCAATAAATTTACTCAAAGTTAAATCTGAACAAGCTGTTAGAGAGGGAATTAAACAAATAATATTATCTGATAAAAATATTTCAGAAAATAGAATGCCAATGCCGATGCTTTTATGTATAGGGGCAATAAACACACACTTAGTTAAATTAGGTTTAAGAGGTTATGTTTCTATTAATGTTCAAACTGGAGATGCTTTAGATACTCACTCTTTTGCAACATTAATTGGTGTTGGTGCTACTACAGTGAACCCTTATTTAGCTTTTGACAGCTTATATCAAAGACATTCTAAGAAATTATTTGGAAATTTCACTTTTGATGAATGTGTTTTAAGATACATTAAATCAGTCAATCTCGGTCTTCTTAAAATAATGTCTAAAATGGGAATTTCTGTTTTAAGTTCTTACAGAGGTGGATGCAATTTTGAAACTGTGGGACTAAGCAGAACAATAGTGAAAGATTACTTTCCTGGGATGTTATCAAAGATTTCTGGAATTGGTTTAAAAGGAATAGAAAAGAAAATTAGAACTATACACAAAGAAGCATTTTTCGATAATTCAAATATTTTACCTATTGGAGGTATTTATAGATATAGAAAAAATGGTGAAACACATCAATATCAAGGCAAACTAATACATTTACTCCAAACTGCGGTTGGACAAGGATCTTACGAAATATATAAAAAATACACAAAAGGTATTTACAATCTAAATCCAATAAGTTTAAGAGATTTAGTAGATTTTAAATCTAAAAATCCTATCGAAATATCTAATGTTGAGCCTGCATCTAATATATTAAAAAGATTTGGAAGCGGAAGTATGTCTCATGGAGCTTTATCTAAAGAAGCACATGAAACTCTTGCTGTTGGTATGAACAGAATTAAAGGCGCATCTTGTAGTGGTGAAGGTGGAGAAGATGAAAAAAGATTTAAGATTATGGAGAATGGAGATAGTGCAAATTCAAGGGTTAAACAAATTGCATCAGCTAGATTTGGAGTAACCATTAATTACTTAAATAATTGTAATGAGATTGAAATCAAAATTGCACAGGGCGCTAAACCAGGTGAAGGTGGACAATTACCAGGTTTTAAAGTTACAAATGAAATTGCGAGATTAAGACACTCAACGCCAGGAGTTACTTTAATATCACCTCCACCACATCATGATATTTACTCAATAGAAGATCTGGCTCAATTAATTTATGATTTAAAACAAATAAATCCTAAGGCAAGGGTTGGAGTTAAATTAGTTGCTTCCTCAGGAATTGGAACAATAGCTGCTGGAGTTGCAAAAGCTAAAGCAGATATAATTTTAATCTCAGGGCACTCAGGAGGTACTGGAGCCACTCCACAGACAAGTGTTAAATATGTTGGAGTTCCTTGGGAGATGGGATTAACAGAGGCAAATCAGGTATTGACTTTAAATAACTTGAGACATCAAGTGACGCTTAGAACTGATGGTGGAATAAAAACAGGAAGAGATGTTGTAATTGCAGCCATGATGGGAGCAGAAGAATTTGGCGTAGCAACAACTGCTTTAGTTGCAATGGGTTGTATAATGGTCAGACAATGTCATTCAAATACATGTCCAGTTGGTGTTTGCACACAAGATGATAAATTAAGAGAGAAATTTACTGGAACTCCTGAAAAAGTAGTAAACCTTTTTACATTTATAGCAGAGGAAGTAAGAGAAATACTTGCTGATCTTGGTTTCAAATCTTTAAATGAAGTAATTGGAAGAACTGACTTACTAAGGCAAGTAAGTAAGGGATCACCAAACCTTGATGATCTAGATTTAAATCCTCTTTTTGTTCAGGCAGATCCTGGAAAAAATAAAAGATATTGTGAGAAACCTGAAATTAATTCTGTCCCAGATACTCTAGATCAAAAATTATGGCCAGAGATAGAAAACAAAATAGATAAAAAAGAAAAAATAAATCAAGAATTTGAGATTCAAAATACTGATAGAGCAGTTGGTACTAGAATTTCTTATCATTTGTACAAAAAATTTGGAAATAATAATCTTGATGAAAATTCGATCGATTTAAATTTTAAAGGTTCAGCAGGTCAATCATTTGGTGCTTTTGCTATTAAAGGATTAAAACTAATTTTAAAAGGGGATGCAAATGATTATGTTGCTAAAGGACTATCAGGTGGAACAATTGTGATTAAATTACAAGATGAAAGCAACCTTGTTTCAAATGAAAATACTATTATTGGAAATACTGTTTTGTATGGAGCTACTTCTGGAAAACTATTAGCAGCAGGACAAGCAGGAGAGAGATTTGCTGTTAGAAACTCAGGTGCAACGGCAGTAGTTGAAGGTTGTGATTCAAATGGTTGTGAATACATGACAGGTGGAAACATTATTATATTAGGAGATATTGGTGATAATTTTGGAGCTGGCATGACAGGAGGTATGGCATTTATTTATGACCCTGAAAATCAATTTGATAAAAAAGTAAATCCTGAAAGTGTAGTTTGGCAAACTCCAGAAACTAAATTTTGGATTGAGCATCTAAGGAAATTAATTCAAGAGCACGCGATAGAAACAAATTCAACAATCTCGAAAAAAATTGTTGAGAATTTTGAAAATGAAATAAATAATTTTGTACAAGTTTGTCCAAAAGAAATGTTAGATAAGTTAGAAAATCCTATTTCAAACAAAAAATTAGTCGGTCAAGCTAGTTAGTATTTTCAATAATATTATCTAACTCTTTACAAATAATATTTAGATTTTTTTTTGATGAGAGACTATGGTCACCCTTCTTAATTATATTTAATTTTTTTTTTGCTTTGCTGAAAATTTTTAAAACTTCTCTTGAGTATTTAATTGGTACCACTTCATCTTTTTGACCATGGACCATAGTAACAGGTATTTTCATCGGAATTTTAACATTCAAAACTTTATTTTGTTTTTTTCTTCCATCTTTAATTAATTGATTAGTTATGAGATACTCATATCCACCATTTTTAATTTTGCTAATACCTTTTTTGATAATTTCACTCTTTGTCCTTTTTGAAAATTTTTTCCACATTATTCTTGTTAAAAATTCTGGAGCAGAGCCAATTCCCATAAAGCCTTTAATCTGTTTCTTAATTGATTTAAATAATAATAAAGAAATCCAAGCACCCATACTAGAACCTATTAAAATTATATCATTTTTTTTAACTATATTCTTAATAGTCTGTTTTGCATCATTTGCCCAAGTGGAAATATTCCCTTTTGTAAATTCACCTGAAGATTTTCCGTATCCAGAATATTCTAGTGCCAAAAAACCCAATTTATTTTTTTTAGCATAGTTTAAAAATCTTTTAGGTTTATTTCCTTCTATATCGGATGCAAAACCTGGTAAAAATATAATATAAAGATTTTTCTTATAATAATTGCTTATATATCTTAGTTTTTTTGTTTTAGAAATTTTTAGAAATTTAAATTTTTTCATATAAAGTATTAAAATTGATTTGAAATATTATAACTCTACCATATGCATCCAAAATTGAAAGTTCTGCAAGTTATACCAAAACTTGGATACGGTGGCGCAGAAACAGGTTGTTATGATATCGCACACTATCTACATGAAAATGATTGTAAATCTTTTTTAATTTGCAACGGTGGTGAATTAACAAAGTTTATAGATAAAAAAAAAGTTAAATATATAAGATTGCCTGTTAACTCCAAAAACCCCATTTTGGTTTTTTTTAATTCAATAATTATTTCTTTAATAATTTTATTTTATGGAATTAATATTGTCCACGCGAGAAGTAGAGCACCTGCATGGTCTTGTTTGCTAGCTACCAAAATCACACGACGTAAATTTGTAACTACATTTCATGGAACATATAATTTTAAAAGTAAATTAAAAAAATTATATAACTCTGTAATGTTGAGATCAGATTTAATTATTGCTGGGTCTAATTTTATATTTTCACATATTAAAGAAAACTACTCTAAATACCTTAATGATAAAAAAAAATTCTTGGTGATATTTAGAGGCATTAATACTGACTATTTTGATCCATCAACTACTATAGAAACAGAGGAAGATGAATTATTTAAATCATGGGGACTTAAAATTGAGAGAAAAACTGTTCTATTACCCGGAAGATTAACAGAATGGAAAGGCCAAGAAATGTTTTTAGATGCTATTAATAAAGTAAATATTAATTTAGGACACGAGGTATTTAATGTAATTATTCTTGGGAGCGATCAAGGAAGAGAACTTTACAAAAAGAAACTTATTAGGTTAGTTGAACAGTATAGATTAACTAACCAAGTAAAATTTATAGATCATTGTAAAAATATGCCTCTAGCTTACAAAGTTTCAGACATCATAGTTTCTTCATCAATAGAACCAGAAGCTTTTGGAAGAATATCCGTTGAGGCTCAGGCAATGAAAAAACCAATTGTTGCAAGTAATATTGGGGGATCAAGAGAGACTATAAATGAAAATAAAACAGGATTTTTATTTGAAGCAAATAACTCTGACGATCTTTCAAAAAAGTTAATAGAAATTATGAATTTAGATGAACAGACTATCAATCAAATGGGCATAGAAGGTAGAAAAAATGTCGTTTCAAAATTTAATGTTGAAAAAATGTGTTTTTCTACTTATTCAGAGTATAAAAAATTAATAAACTAATGCCAAATATTACATTACCTGATGGAAAAAAATTAAACTTTGAAAAAAGTATAACAGGCACAGAGGTTGCTGAAAAAATTAGCAAGTCTTTAGGTAAGCAAGCTTTGGTGATGAGCATAAACGGTGAACTTAAAGATTTATATACTCTTATTGATCAAGATTGTTCTATTGAAATATTTACAGCTAAAGATCCTGAGGGTTTAGAAGTCATTAGACATGACACTGCACATATAATGGCTATGGCCGTTCAAGAACTATACCCAGGCACACAGGTAACAATTGGGCCAGTTATAGAAAATGGATTTTATTATGATTTTGCAAGAAAAGAGCCTTTTACTAGCGATGATCTAAAAAAGATTGAAAAAAAAATGTCAGAGATAATAGATAAAGATGTAAAAACAAGAAAAGAAGTTTGGGAGAGAGATAAAGCTATAAGTCATTTTAAAAAAATTGGAGAAAAATACAAAGCTGAGATAATTGAGAGCATTCCTAAAAACGAAGAACTAACTGTTTATCATCATGGCGAAACATGGCATGATTTATGTAGAGGTCCACATTTAGTATCTTCTGGTAAAATAGGTAAAGCTTTTAAACTGACAAAAGTATCTGGAGCTTATTGGCGTGGTGACTCTAAAAATGAAATGCTTCAAAGAATATATGGTACTGGTTGGGCAACTCAAAAAGAATTAGACCTTTATCTTCAGAGAATTGAGGAAGCAGAAAAAAGAGATCATAGAAAAATTGGAAAAGAGATGGATTTATTTCATTTTAGAGAAGAAAGTCCTGGATCTGTGTTTTGGCACCAGAAAGGATGGAATTTGTTCCAAAAATTAGTTTCATATATGAGAATGAAACAAGATCACGATGGTTACAAAGAGATAAATACGCCAGAAATACTTGATAGATCTTTATGGGAAAAATCTGGCCACTGGGAAAAATTTGGAGCTAATATGTATACTTCAACTACACCAGATGAAAAAGTATTTGCAATTAAACCCATGAATTGTCCTGGGTGTGTTCAAGTATTTAATCAAGGACTTAAAAGTTATAGAGACTTACCTTTAAAGATGTCAGAATTTGGAAAAGTTCATAGATATGAACCTTCAGGTGCATTGCATGGATTATTACGTGTAAGAGCCTTTACTCAAGATGATGCACATATTTTTTGTACAGAAGAACAAATTACTGAAGAATGTTTGAGTGTTACAAATTTAATTTTAGAAATTTATAAAGATCTTGGTTTTGAAGATGTTATTTTAAAATATTCAGATAGACCAGATTTAAGAGTTGGTGACGATAAAGTTTGGGATAAATCAGAGGCTGCGTTGTTAGAGGCAATCAAAGCGACAAAGCTAGAGTACTCAATTAATAAAGGTGAGGGCGCATTTTATGGACCAAAAATTGAATTTGTTTTAAGAGATGCAATCGGTAGAGATTGGCAGTGTGGAACCTTACAAGTAGATTTAAATTTACCAGGTAGATTAGGAGCTTCTTTTGTTGATAAAGATGGAACTAAAAAAGTACCTGTAATGTTACACAGAGCATTATTTGGATCTTTAGAAAGGTTCATAGGTATCCTTATAGAGAATTATGCAGGCAAGCTACCATTTTGGATATCACCTTTACAGGCAGTAGTTATTCCAATCTCTAGTGATTTTGATGAATATGCTAAAAGTGTAGCTAAGGAATTAAAACGGGTTGGTTTGATTGTCGAGGTGGATCTTAAAAATCACAATTTAAATTATAAAATAAGAGATCATTCTTTAACAAAAGTACCAATGTTATTGATTTGTGGAAAAAAAGAAGTTGACTCCAACAGTGTAACTATTAGAAGATTGGATTCTAATAAACAAGAAAATATGGCTTTGAAAGAATTTATAAAAAAATACTCCGATCTAAATAAAGCCCCTTCAATTTAAGTGGCAGATTTTAAACAAAATTATTTTCAAAAAAGAACTAAAGCAAGAGGCCCAAGGTCTAACAACAGGATTACATCAAATGAAGTTCAAGTTATTGCAAGTGATGGAGAAAATTTAGGAATTTTAAATTTAAATGAAGCTATCAATAAAGCAAAAAATGAAGGTTTAGATTTAATTGAAATTGCTCCAAATGCAAAACCGCCTGTCTGTAAAATTATGGACATGGGTAAATATAAATACGATGCACAAAAAAAAGCTAACAAGGCAAAAAAAAAACAAAAGAAAATTGAATTAAAAGAAATAAAATTAAGGCCAGTTACAGAAGTTCATGACTACACTTTCAAAATTAAAAATGCTCAAAAATTTTTGGCAAAAGGCGATAAAGTCAAATTTACAATAAGGTTTAAGGGCAGAGAATTACAACATTCAAACCTTGGCAATGAATTAATGGATAAAATTAAGGCAGACATGGAGACTATTGGAAGAGTAGAGCTTCAGCCAAAATTTGATGGAAAGCAAATGATTATGGTAATCCAGCCTTTATAAGCCATATTTCTAGTTGTAAATTTAATTTAATATTTGTATAAACCCGAAAATTATGCCCAAGTTAAAAACAAAAAGTTCAGCTAAAAAAAGATTTAAAATCTCAGCAAAAGGTAAGGTTATTACCCCACAGGCTGGAAAAAGACACGGCATGATTAAAAGAACAAATTCACAAATTAGAAAACAAAGAGGCACAACCGTTTTATCCAAACAAGATGGTAAGATAGTAAAATCTTATATGCCTTACAGCTTAAGAGGATAAAATGGCAAGAGTTAAAAGAGGAGTTACAAGTAGAGCTAAACATAAAAAAGTTTTAAAAGCTGTTAAAGGTCAGTGGGGAAGAAGAAAAAATACTATAAGAGTTGCAAGACAAGCAATGGAGAAAGCCATGCAGTATGCTTATAGAGATAGAAGAAATAAAAAAAGAGATTTCAAATCACTGTGGATACAAAGAATTAATGCTGGTGTTAGATCCGAAGGTATAACATACTCAAAGTTTATTAATGGTTTAAGCAAATCTGGAATTAAATTAGATAGAAAAATTCTTGCAGAAATTGCTTACGATAACCCTGAAGCTTTCAAAACTATAGTTAAAAGGGCTCAAGCAGCATTAAATTAATCAAGACTATTGTTTTTCTTCCTTTAACAAATATTCTATCAAAATGTCTGATATTAAAAAAATAAAAGATGATTATATCGATAAACTTAATACGGAAAATAATGTTGATAAGGTAAACAACATTAAATCAGAACTATTTGGAAAAAACGGAATTATATCGAACGAATTTAAAAAATTAGGTTCGATTTCTGTAGAAGAAAGAAAAAAATTAGCCTCAGATTTAAATAATGTTAAAGACGAACTTCAAAATAAAATATCAATCAAAATTAAAGAAATAGAAACTAAAGAAATTAATTTAAAGCTTGAGAAAGAAAAAATTGATGTAACTCTTCCAGAAAGAGATATTAAAATTGGTAAAATTCATCCAGTCTCCCAGGTAATAGATGAAATTTCATCTATATTTTCTGAAATAGGATTTAGTGTTGAGGAAGGCCCAGATGTAGAAAATGAATATAATAATTTTACAGCATTAAATACACCAGATAATCATCCAGCTAGAGATATGCATGATACTTTTTATCTAGATAATAATAAGGAATTACTTTTGAGAACTCACACATCTCCAGTTCAGGTAAGAACTATGCTAAAAGGCAAACCTCCTTTTAAAATTATTGCTCCGGGACGAACTTACAGATCAGATAGTGATCAGACTCATGCTCCGATGTTTCATCAAGTTGAAGGGTTACATATAGATAAAAATATAAACATGGGACATCTAAAAGGATGTTTAAATTATTTTATTAAGGAGTTTTTTGAAGTTGATAAAATTAAAATGAGATTTAGACCAAGTCATTTTCCATTTACTGAACCTTCGGCAGAAGTAGATATAGGATATGAAATTAAAAATGGAAAGATAGTAATTGGTGAAGGTGATAAATGGCTAGAAATTTTAGGTTGTGGAATGGTTCATCCAAATGTTTTAAAAAATGTAAAAGTTAATCCAAGTAAATATCAAGGATATGCCTTTGGAATTGGCATAGACAGACTGGGAATGTTGAAATATGGAATTAACGATTTAAGAGCTTTTTTTGAGACTGATTATAGATGGTTAAGTCACTTTGGTTTTGATCCATTAGATGTACCATCAAATTATAGAGGACTGAGTAGATGAAGTTCACCGTTGACTGGTTAAAAAACCATCTTGATACAAAATTTAATAATAATCAAATAATAGATAAATTAACCAATATAGGTCTAGAAGTAGAAAGTTTTGAGAGCTCTACATCTGAATTAGATACATTTATTGTTGCAAAAATTATAAATGCCAAAACTCATCCTAATGCTGACAGATTGAAGTTATGTGATGTTGATATAGGTAGCGACAAAACAATTGAAGTAGTATGTGGAGCCCCGAATGCAAAAAATGGTCTTTTGACTGTTTATGCACCTCCAGGATCGATTATTCCTAAAAATCAGATGAAATTATCTGTAAGTAAAATAAGAGGTGTAACATCATATGGAATGCTCTGTTCTGAGTCAGAATTACTATTATCCAATGAAAGTGATGGAATTATAGAATTAAAAAACAATAAATATGCAAACAAAGTTGGAGAAAAATATTTTAAAAACACTTCTGAAAAAGTAATAGATTTATCAATCACGCCCAATAGACCAGATTGTTTAGGAGTAAGAGGAATTGCTAGAGATTTATCTGCTGCTGGTGCTGGTACATTAAAAATTAATAAAAAATCCAATTTAAAATATAGAGGTAATCAAAATATAAACGTAACAATAAAAAAAGAAAAAGCTCAAGGATGCACAATATTTGGAAGTTGTTTAATAAAAGGTGTAACAAATAAAGAGAGTCCAAAATGGCTAAAAGATAAAATTCTGTCTTTAGGCCAAAAACCAATATCTGCGATAGTCGATATTACTAATTATGTAATGTTTGATTTAAATAGACCATTACACGCTTATGATGCAGATAAAATAGATAATGAAGTTATTGTTAGAAGTTCTTCTAAAGGAGAAAGTTTCGAAGCCTTAGATAATAAAAAATACATTTTAGAAAATGATATGTGCGTTATTTCTGACAGAACTGGAGTCCTTGGTCTAGGCGGCATAATTGGTGGGACAAGATCTGGAACAGAATATTCGACCAAAAATATATTATTAGAATCTGCTTATTTTTTGCCACGTTCAATAAGAAAAACCTCTAAACAATTAAATATAGATACAGATGCAAAATTCAGATTCGAAAGAGGCATAGATCCCCTTTCAATTGAAGATGGATTAATAAAAGCGTCTGAGCTAATAAAACAAATTTGTGGAGGTGAAATAAGTAACTTAGATGTAAAAAAAATTGATAATTATAAAAAAACAATAATTAATTTTGACCCATTTCTTTTTGAAAAAACGACAGGATTTAATGTTGAAAATAAAGAATTAATTAAAATACTTGAAAAGTTAGGTTTTGATGTATCTAAAAAAAAAAAAATTTTAAAGTTAGTAGTACCTTCTTGGAGACCAGACATAACTCAATCAATTGATATTGTTGAAGAAATAGTAAGAATAAAAGGCTACGAACATATTAATACATCAGAACCAATTAAGACAAGATTAAAGCCTACACTTAATTATTATCAGAAATTATTTCATTTTTTACAAAGATCCGTGGCATCAAAGGGTTATTTAGAAACTGTGACTTGGTCATTTACTGACTCTAAAATTAATCAATTATTTAAAGAAAATGATGAAGAAATACCAATTGTAAATCCGATTAGTTCAGATCTAAATGTTTTAAGAAATTCTATTTTTCCAAATTTATTATTTTATTTGAAGAAAAATTTAGATAGAGGATTTAAAGATATTTCTTTATTTGAAATTGGTCCAGCGTTTAAAGGGAAAAATCCTGGAGATCAACTGACTGTTATAGGCGCCGTGAGGGCAGGAAAGGTTTCAAGATTATCTTGGAATGATAAAGAAAGAATTGTAGACACATTCGATGTAAAAAAAGATGTAATTCAAAGTCTTTGTGAAGCAGGGATTGATAAAGATGATATTGTTATAGATGATAAAACTCCTTCTTATTATCACCCAGGAAAATCTGGAGGAGTGTACCAAAATAAAAACGAAAAAAATGCTCTAGCATATTTTGGTGAGATTCATCCAAACATAATAAAAAAATTAGATATAAAAACTGAAGGTTTGGTAATATTTGAAATTTGTCTTGATTATATAAAAGATTCAAAACAAAAGATAAAAGATTCAAAATCTGAATATAAATTTTCTGATTTCCAAAAATCAGAGAGAGATTTTGCATTTATTATTAATAAAAACTTTAAATCTCAAGAATTGGTTAATATAATTAAATCTGTTGATGATAAATTAATTAAGTCAGTAAGAGTATTTGATGTGTTTGAGGGAGAAAATATACCAGAGGGAAAAAAATCTATAGCTGTTAATGTAACTATTCAGTCAGAGGAAAAAACATTAAATGAAAATGACTTGGAGAACATTAATAAACTAATCATCTCTTCAGTTGAGTCAAAGTCTGGTGCAAAAATTAGATCCTAAAAATGGGCGATACAATTGACAACATTAGGAATTTTGCAATTATAGCTCATATAGATCATGGTAAATCAACTATAGCTGATAGAATAATTCATAAATGTGGAGGTTTAAGTGACAGAGAAATGAAATCTCAAGTGCTAGACTCAATGGATATAGAAAGAGAGAGAGGAATAACAATCAAAGCACAAACAGTTAAATTAAATTATAAAGCAAAAAATGGTAAAAATTACATTTTAAATATTATAGACACCCCAGGACATGTCGATTTTAGCTATGAAGTTAGCAGAAGCCTTTATGCGTGCGAGGGCTCAATATTAATTGTAGATAGTACACAAGGTGTAGAAGCTCAAACACTTGCAAATGTATATCAAGCACTTGATATAAATCATGAGATTATTCCAGTATTAAATAAAATTGATCTACCAGCATCAGATCTTGATAGAACAAATAATCAAATTGAAGATGTTATAGGTATAGATACATCTAATTCTGTTCCTTGCTCAGGAAAAACTGGACAAGGAATAGATGAAATTCTTGAGCAAATTATTAACTCTCTGCCTGGACCTAAGGGTGAAAAAAATAGCAAATTAAAATGTTTATTAGTTGATAGCTGGTATGACACTTATCTTGGAGTAGTTATATTAGTGAGAATCATAGACGGAACTCTAAAAAAAAATATGAAAATAAAAATGATGTCTACAAATCAAGAATATATCGTAGAAAAAGTTGGTGTTTTTACCCCGAAGGCAAAAGATGTGAGTGAACTTAATGCTGGAGAAATAGGTTTTATTACAACTGGTATTAAAATTTTATCAGAAACTAAAGTTGGAGATACTATATGTGATGCAGAGAATCCTCTCAAAGATGCATTACCAGGTTTTAAACCAAGTAAACCAGTAGTTTTTTGTGGTTTATTTCCTGTAGATAGTTCAGAATATCAAAAACTAAAAGATGGACTTGCTAAATTACAATTAAATGATGCAAGTTTTTCTTATGAAGCGGAATCTTCATCTGCCTTAGGACTTGGTTTTAGATGTGGTTTTTTAGGTCTTTTACACCTTGAAATTATCACAGAAAGGCTTGAAAGAGAATTTGATATTAATTTATTAACAACAACACCTGGCGTTGTTTATAAAGTTCACTTAAATAATGGTGAAATTGTCGAACTTCAAAATCCATCTAATTTACCAGATCCTACTTATATAAAATTTATTGAAGAACCATGGATTAAAGCTACAATTATCACTCCAGACCAGTACTTGGGATCAATTATTAAGTTATGTCAAAATAAAAGAGGTATACAAACTAATTTAAGTTATTCTGGAAATCGTGCAGTAATTAATTATGAAATACCTTTAAATGAGGTAGTATTTGATTTTAATGATCGTCTTAAATCTATGACAAGCGGATATGCTAGTTTTGATTATGAAATTATTGATCACAAAGAAGGAGATCTAGTAAAAATGAATATACTTGTGAACTCAGAACCCGTTGATGCTCTTGCAATGATGATACATAAAGATTTTGCTCAAACTACGGGTAGAGAAGTATGTGAAAAATTAAAAGATTTAATACCAAGGCACAACTTTATGATACCAATCCAAGCAGCTATTGGTGGTAAAATTATTGCTAGAGAAACTATCAAAGGTTTTAAAAAAGATGTGCTAACAAAAATTCATGGAGGAGGAGCAACAGATAGAAAAAGAAAACTGCTTGAAAAACAGAAAAAAGGTAAAGCTAGAGCTAAGCAATTTGGAAAAGTTGAGATACCTCAAGAAGCATTTATTGGTGTTTTAAGGATAAATAAAGAGTAGGAATTTTGGAGAGGTGGCCGAGCGGTTGAAGGCGCACGCTTGGAAAGCGTGTATAGGGGAAACTCTATCATGGGTTCGAATCCCATTCTCTCCGCCATATTTTTATTAGAAAAATGATCTTTTTGACAGGTTTTAAAGAAATAGAAAAAAAATCTAAAAAGCATCAAAAAAACGTTGGTATTTAACACTTATTTAAGCATTTGCGCTTCTACCATTTTTAAATTTTTTGTAAAAATGTTATAAAAATTTCCTCCATATTAAAAATTAATGACAAAAAATAATTCAAATAATTATCAAGCTGACTCCATAAAAGTCCTAAAAGGTTTAGAAGCTGTAAGAAAAAGACCAGGTATGTATATCGGTGACACCGATGATGGGACTGGATTACATCATATGGTTTACGAAGTTGTAGATAACTCTATCGATGAAGCTCTAGCTGGTTTTTGTAAAAAAATTGAAGTAAGTATAAACGATGATAACTCTGTAACAGTGATTGATGATGGCAGAGGAATTCCTGTTGACATTCACAAGGGTGAAAAAAAATCAGCTGCAGAAGTTATAATGACCCAACTTCATGCTGGTGGTAAATTTGACCATAATTCTTATAAAGTTTCTGGAGGACTGCACGGAGTAGGTGTTTCAGTCGTTAATGCTCTTTCTGAGAGATTAAAACTTACAATTAATAGAGATAATAAAAAATATTATATTGAATTCAAAAACGGAGACGCTAAAACTTCTTTAAAACAAGTTGGAAAATCAAAAACCAGTGGAACTGAAATTAATTTTGTTCCATCGAAAGATATATTTTCATCTATTAAATTTAGTTTTTCTATATTAGAAAAAAGAATGAGAGAATTGGCCTTTTTAAATAAGGGCATAAAAATAGTTTTAAGTGATTTAAGACAAAAAAAGCCAAAAGCATTAGAATTTAAATTTGATGGAGGTATTACGGAATTTGTACAATTCATTGATGAAAGAAAAGAAAGTTTAAAAAACAAAAATGAAAATGATCTTTTTAAAAAACCTATATACATTGAAGGTTTAAAAAATAATATTGATGTTCAATGCTCCCTTAAGTGGAATGCAGGGTATAGTGAAGATGTATTACCTTATACTAATAACATTTATCAAAAAGACGGAGGAACACACCTTCTTGGATTTAGAAGTGCATTAACAAGAGTAGTAAATAAATATGCAAATGAACAAAACTTGTTAAAAAAAAATAAAGTTTCTTTATCAGGAGATGACGTTAAAGAAGGATTAACTTCAGTTCTTTCTATAAAAATTCCTGACCCTAAATTTTCGTCCCAAACAAAAGATAAATTAGTCTCATCAGAAGTTAGAAATATTGTTGAAACTATCATTAATGAGAAGCTGTCTATTTGGTTTGATCAAAATCCATCGATTTCAAAAATTATCTTAACTAAAATTATCCAGGCCGCAGTAGCAAGAGATGTAGCTAGAAAGGCAAGAGAAAATGTAAGAAGAAAAGGAGCCTTAGAATTAACGGGATTGCCTGGAAAATTAGCTGATTGTCAAAACTCAAAGCAAGATGGCACTGAACTATTTATTGTAGAGGGTGATTCAGCTGGTGGATCAGCCAAACAAGGCAGAAACCGCGAAAATCAAGCAGTATTGCCGCTTAGAGGAAAAATATTAAATACTTTTACAGATTTGAATGGATCGAAAAAGAATGGAAATGCCAATGATTTAAGAACTAAAAGCTTATCAAAGATGATTTCATCAAATGAAATAGTTACATTGATTAATGCACTTGGTCTTGATCCAAAAAATGAAGACATAGATCTCAAAGATTTAAGATATGGAAAAATAATAATTATGACAGATGCCGATGTTGATGGCTCACATATAAGAGCATTATTATTAACGTTTTTTAATAACAAACCATTCGATAAATTAATTGAGTTTGGACATGTTTACCTTGCTCAGCCTCCTTTATTTAAAATTAATAAAGGAACAAAAAGCATATATATAAAAGATGAAAATGAGCTTGAAAATTATTTAATAAAAAATTCAAAGGATATTAAAAAATATAAAAAGAATTCTAAAGAATTTAATAATATTCTCCAAATTGAAAAATCTAAACTAAACATTCAAAGATTTAAAGGACTTGGTGAAATGAACCCTGATGAATTATGGAATACAACTTTAAATCCTGAAACAAGAAATTTGTTACAGGTTCAATATTCAAAGAATAGTAAAAAAGATCAAGATTTGATACAAACCTTAATGGGTAACGATGTTTCTTCAAGAAAAGATTTTATTGTTGAAAATGCAATAAATGTTTCAAACTTAGATATTTAGATGGATTTAAAACAATCTGTCAAAGCAGCATCATTAAATAAGTCGACTTATATCAATTTAAGATGGATTGGGATTTTAGGTCAATTTATAACTATAAACACAGTCAAATTTATTTTTGGTTTTGAGTTCAATTTTGTTTTATCTAATCTAATAATTTTTATTGGAGCTTTAAGTAACTTCTACTTAATGTTTTTTTATAAAAAACCAATACTTTCAAATATAACCTCTTTTAATTTTTTATCTTTAGATATCCTTCAATTGAGTGCTTTACTTTACTTATCTGGAGGTATTTTAAACCCATTTTCAATATTTCTTTTGATACCAAGTGTATTTGCTGCATCTAATTTAAATATAAAAACAAATATTGCTTTAATTTTAATTACCCTAGCATCGATTATATTTTTAACTTTCTATCATTATGAACTACCTAAACCATTAGATGAATACAGTATTAGCTTGTTTTTTTATTATGCAATTCCTTTAGCATTGATAATTGCATTATTTTTTTTGAATTATTTCGCATTTATTTTTGGACAAGAAACAAACCTTAGAAAAGATGCTTTGGATAAAATCCAAGAAGTAATTTCTAAAGAACATGAACTAGTCTCACTTGGGGGACAAGCCGCAGCTGCAGCTCATTCATTCGGAACTCCTTTGTCCACAATTAAAATTATTTCTCACGATCTCTTTGATCAATTTAAAGACAATGATGATGTAAAAAAAGATCTCGAACTATTAATTAGTCAGGTTAATAGGTGTAATGATATTTTAAAAAAACTAACATTAAATCCAACTATAGAAGATGATTTTATTGACAAAAATAAAACGCTTTATGATTATATTAGTGAGATAGTTAACTCATTTAAGGAAATTTCAAATAAGAATTTCAATATTGATAAAGAGCAAGATTCCAACTCATTTGAAATATATAAATCTGTTGAAATTGTTTATGGTTTGAGGAATTTCATAGGAAATGCTAACAAATTTTCAAATGAAAATATCTATATTGCTATCAAAAGCGACAGTCAAAAGACCGAAATAACAATAGAGGATGATGGCCCTGGTATACCAAAAGATATAATTAATAAGATTGGAGAACCCTATATTAAGACACTTAAACCTAAAGACAATAAAAAAACCGGATTAGGCTTAGGGATTTTTATAGGCAAAACTTTGTTAGAAAAAAATTCTGCAAAAATAACAATTAGAAATTCAGAAACTAGAGGTGGAGCTGAAGTTAAAATAGAGTGGGAAAATAAAAATTTAAAAAAATTAGTGTAATTTTTTATTATTTTCAAACAAACCACTAAGCTGACCAATCATTACATCACCTAACTCTTGGACATCAGCAATTTTTATCGCTTTTTTGTAATACCTCGAAACATCGTGACCAATACCTATTGCAAGAATTTCGATATCGCTTTTGTTTTCTATTAACTTTACAGTTTGCTTTAGATGTTTTTCTAAAAAATCACCCGAGTTAACAGATAATGTTGAGTCATCGACTGGAGCTCCATCCGAAATAACCATAAGAATTTTCCTTTCTTCTTTTCTTTTCTTAAGTCTGTTGAACGCCCAAGTAATAGCTTCACCATCAATATTTTCTTTAAGCAAACCCTCTTTTAGCATTAAGCCTAAATTTTTTTTTGATTGTCTCCAGTGAGTATCAGCAGATTTATAAATTATATGTCTTAAGTCATTTAAACGTCCTGGATTTTTTAATTTTCCAAGTTTATTCCACTTTTCTCTACTCTTACCACCCTTCCAATTTTTTGTTGTGAAACCAAGAATTTCAACTTTAACCGAGCATCTTTCTAATGTTCTAGACAATATATCAGCACAAAGAGCGGCAATAGTAATTGGCCTCCCTCTCATAGATCCGGAATTATCTATGAGTAAAGTCACAACTGTATCTTTAAATTCTAAATCTTTCTCTTTTTTAAAAGAAAGAGAATTGTATGGATCAATTATTATTCTTGGTAATTTTGAACTATCTAATAAACCTTCTTCAAGATCAAATTCCCAAGATCTATTTTGTTTTGCAAGTAACTGTCTTTGTAATTTATTTGCAAGTTTGGTAATTATGTCTTGGAAACTAGTTAGCTGTTGATCTAAATTTTTTCTTAATTTTGAAATTTCTTCAGAATTTTCCAATGTTTCTGCTTTTGCTGTCTCATCAAATTCTGAAGTATATATTTTATATTCTTTATTACTTATTCCTAAATTTTTTTTCTGAACAATATTTTCTATTTCATTATTTTCAGCATCGTCATTTCCTAGTTGTTCATCAAGTCTAAATTCATTCATTTCGTCAGAACTATCAACTCCTTCATTGATACTTTCTTCGTCTTCTCTTTCCTGGGATTCTCCACTATCTGTTTTTTGATCATCTTTTGAATTATTGTTATCTTGCTCATCTTCTTTCTGTTCTTCCTTTTTATTTTCTTCTTCGGATTCGAAGATTTCCATGTTTTGAAGAATTTCTGATATTTTAGAATTGTATATGTCTTGATTCTCTGCATTTTCTTTTAAAAAGTCTATGTGTTTATCTAAAGATTTTTCAAAATCATCTTTCCAGTATGATAAAATTTTTTCAGCGCTTTCAGTTAAACTTACGTTCATTATTTTGTTAAGCATGTAATATTCAAAAGCTTCAGAAACATTAGATTCCTCTTTCTTTTTTATATTTTCAGATTTTGCCATACCAATCTTATTGTTATATTTGGCCATTAAATTTTTAGAAATTCCTCTCATCATTTGTGATCCTAAAAGTTCGTATCTTATTTTTTCAGAAATTTTATACAGTGTATGGCAAGTAGGTGTTTTTGGAATATTTTGTTCCAATGTAGAATTATCAGAAAATTTTCTTTTTAATGCCTCCGAATCTGCCTCAGCTCTTAATTTTATAAAATTTTCTTTATCTTTTAAATTATCAAATTTAGAAATATTAAATTCTTTTAAATTTTTTTTGTCTTTTAATGTATGTGTTTCACTTGAAATGGCTTTAATTGTTGAGTTTAAAGCTTGTTTAAATTGCTCTTTTATAAGATCATCTTTGTTCATTAAACCTGAATATTTATCATCGACTCTGGCAGTTCTTCACCAAAACATCTTTGATAGTATTCTGCGATTGTATTCTTTTCTACGTCATCACATTTATTTAAAAAAGTTACTCTGAATGCATAACCCACATCTTTAAATATTTCTGAATTTTCTGCCCAATGCAGTACTGTCCTCGGACTCATAACAGTTGAAATATCTCCAGCCATAAATCCTTTTCTAGTAAGTGTCGCAACTTTTATCATGTTCGCAACTCTCTCTTTACCTTTATTATTATCTAAAGATTTATTTTTTCCTAAAATAATTTCCATTTCTTTTTCCAAAGCTAAATAATTTAATGTTGTTACGATATTCCATCTATCCATCTGTCCCTGGTTTATTTGTTGTGTTCCATGATAGAGTCCAGTTGTATCTCCTAAACCAACAGTATTTGAGGTTGCAAATAATCTGAAATATTTATTTTGCTTAATGACCTTATTCTTATCTAATAAAGTAAAATTTCCTTCAGCTTCCAAAACTCTTTGAATTACAAACATCACATCTGGTCTACCAGCATCATATTCATCAAATACTAAAGCTACTGGATTTTGTATCGACCAAGGAAGAATTCCCTCTTTGAATTCTGTGACTTGTTTTCCATCTTTGATTACAATTGAGTCTTTACCAATTAAATCTATTCTACTAACATGACTATCTAAATTAATTCTGATACATGGCCAATTCAATCTGGCTGCAATTTGTTCTATGTGTGTTGATTTACCTGTTCCATGATAACCTTGCACTAAGACTCTTTTATTAAATGAAAATCCAGAAAGGATTGCTAAAGTTGTATCTTTATCAAATTTATAAGTTTTATCTATATCTGGCACATAATCAGTTTTTTTTGAAAATGCGTCCACTTCCATATCAGAATCTATACCAAATGTTTGTTTAATCGATAATTTAATATCTGGGGTCTGTTCAATATTTGTTGTCAATTTTATCCTTATAAGTATTTTTTAATTGGGTATAAGCTAAAGTTATCACTTTAAGCTTATCTTCAAATTTTTTATTGCCAGCATTCATATCAGGGTGAAATTTTTTCACAAGTCTTTTGAATTTTTCTTGTATTTTGGCCCATTTTAAACCAACTCCAACACCCAAAATTTCAAAGGCTTTAAGATCATTACTATTAAACTTAAACTTATTCATATGATTCAAATTACTAAAATCTTTAAATTTTCCATTTTCATTTTTTAAAGTATTATTCCACAATATTTTGAAAAAATTGTCTGAAGAGCTGAAACTCTGAGTTGGCTTATGCCATGTCATGTCAGACTTTAAAAAGTTGATTACTTGTTCGTCGCTCATACCTGAAAAATAATTCCAGCTTTTATTAAACTCTCTTACATGCTCAAGACAGAGAAGCCTATATTCTTTGCTGTTATCCTTTTCTTTCGGAGCTTTGTAAAGCCCCTCTTCGTTACAATTATTCCATTCACAAATATTTTTCATATTATATAATATCAAGTTTAATGGATATTAATCAACTTTCAAAAAAAATTGAAAATAAACTTTTGAAAGATGCTTCTATAAAAAACGTAAAGATAATTGACAACACTTATAAGCATTTAAAACATAATTCACATCAGAAAGGCAAATTTCATATTAAATTAGAAATAAATTCTGATATATTAAAAAAAATGAATAGAATTCAGTCTAATAAAGTAATTTACAAAATTTTAAGCGAAGAACTGAAAACTGATATTCATTCTTTACAAATAAGCTTTATTTAATTCTTTTAATAAAAACTTATTCAATTCACCAGATTTGGCCTGATAATTTAAGTTTAATTTACCAAAATTCCTTATTAATATTAAGTTTATGCTATCTGATTTATTTTTTTTATCACTTTTCATAAAATTTAGAATTGATGTAATTTTCCTTTTATTAAAAAGATCTTTATATTTATTTTTAATTTCTATCTTTTTAATATGATTATTTATTAATTCTGAATTTGGATCTGAAATAATTTTTTTTTCTTTACTAAAATTTACAGCGTTCATCAAACCAAATATAACAGCTTCTCCGTGATTTAATTTTTTTGAATAACCAAGAGTTGCCTCATATGCGTGAGCAAAAGTATGACCAAGATTTAAAGATTTTCTTAAATTTTTTTCTTTTTCATCCTTTTCGATAATTTTTTTTTTTAATAAACAGCTATTTAAAATAGCGTTAATTATAAAATTTCTTTTTAGGTTTAAAATATTATTAAAATTTTTATCTAAAAAAACAAAATTTTTTTTGCTATCAATTAAACTACTTTTTAATATTTCAGCATATCCACATATAATTTCTCTTTTGGGGAGAGTATGTAGTAAATTAATATCTGAAATTACTAAATCTGGCTGATAAAAACTTCCTACAAGATTTTTTCCAAATTTATTGTTAATACCTGTTTTTCCGCCTATAGAAGAGTCGACTTGAGCTAATAAAGTGGAAGGTACGTTAATAAATTTTATCCCTCTTTTATATGTGCTGGCTGCATATCCAACTACATCTCCTGTAATTCCTCCACCAAATGAAATTATACAGTCCTCTCTATAAAAATTATTTTTAAATAAAACATTATGTATTTTGTCAATACTCAAGTAACTTTTATTTTTTTCATTTGCATGAAAATTTAAAGTATAAATTTTTTGTTTTTTTAAATTTCTTAAGAGTAATGTTCTAAATTTTTTTGGTATCTTACTGTCAATTACAATCAAACATTTAGAAAATAATACTTTATTTTTTTTTAAAATATTTTTCAGTTTTGGAATTAGATTGGTACCAATATGAACTTCGTAATTTTTACTTTTAGTTTTAACCTTTATTATTTTTTGTTTCATATTTTTTTATAATTTTATTTGCTATTTCATTTTTATTTAGCTGATCACAATTAATTGTGAAGTCTGCCAAACTATATATTTTAGCTCTATCATTTATTAGTCTCTCTAGATCTGTTTCACTTAATGTCATAGCCAGAGGTCTTTTTTTGCTACCATTTATTCTTTTAATTATTATATCTTTTTTCCAATTCAACCAAAAACTAAAAGAACTTTTCTTACATTCTTTCCTAATATTAGTGTTAATATATGCGCCTCCACCTAGTGATAAAATTTGTTTCTCACCTTTTAAACATGATAATGTTATTTCTTCTTCACATTCACGGAAGTATTTTTCTCCCTTTTTTTTGAAAATTTCTGCAATTTTCATTTTTTCTTTTTCTTCAATTTTATTATCTATATCAATAAATTTAAGTTTGGTTTGTTTAGAAATCAATTTTCCTATTAATGTCTTGCCCGAGCCCATCATACCTACTAAAACTAGATTTTTATTTGATTCCATATATTTCTAAGTTGAAAAAACACAAATATGTCTTATTTTGATTTTACAAAATTATATGCTTTTAAAACATTATACTACAAAGGAATATAACATAATATGAAATTTGCAATTAAAGCTGGAATTATTTTTTTTATATTGATTTTGTCTATTGTTGTTTTGAGTCAGATTGATTTCCCATCCCCCAACAAAAAAATTGAAGTGATTTTGCCTAATGAAAATTTTAAAACAATTAAGTAAAATAATTTTCAAAATAACCTTAATTTTATTTTTTTATAATTGTTCTTTTGCAAATGAACCAATCGATATCTGGAAAATTGAAAAAAAAGACGTTATTAACAAAGAAAATTCAACCTCAAACATAAACGTAAGTAATAATCTAAATACTAATACAACATTATCAGTTCAATCTAGTTCCGAGATAGTGATAAATAAAGAAATCGAGTCATCCGCTATAAAATTAGCTGGATTATATGATCCTGCGCAGAATGGCCTAAAAATTGACATGTGGTCGAATAGTGATGGTGAGTTAATTAAAAGTATATTAAATAAAAATTTAAATAGAAATTTATCTGAATTTTCAAAAAAAATATTAGATATAGCTTTACTAACAAATTCATATATTCCTACAAATAATATTACTGAAGAGGAATTTTTAGAGTTTAAATTTAATCATTTAATAAACAAAAAAGATTTTGAATTAATTAAAGAATTTTTAATTAATAACTCTGAAGTTTCAAATAAAAATAAATTGATTAAATTTTATTCAGAATATTTTCTTTCAAACTCTGAAGTAAAAAAAGCATGTGAAATATTTAATATTAGTGGTGCTATTACTGATAAGTATCTAAATAATTTTAAAATTTATTGTTTAATTCTAGAAGATAAAAAAGAACAAGCTCAACTACTTTTCGATTTGTCAAAAGAGTTGGATGAGATAGACACTTTTTTTGAAAATAAATTTAATATATTAATGGGTTACGCTAGCAAAGATGAAATAATTTCAGACGAAAATATTTTATATTTTCACTTATCTCATAAAACAAATAATGATTTTAATTATGAGCCAAAAATGGACTCACCTAGATATATCTGGAGTTATTTGTCATCATCAAATATTCTTAAAAATGCAAATTCCTTTGATATTGAAAATCCAGAAGATTTAAGATTATTAGAAAGAGCAACTCACGAAAATGTATTTGAGGAGAGAGAACTACTAGATACATATAAAAAATTTCAATTTAACATAACACAACTATTAAATGCCAAAGATGCTTATAAGCTACTTCCAGATTATGAGGGCAGAGCTTTATTATATCAAAGATTACTTTTATCTGTTGATGTCGAGCAAAGATTAAGTATGACGTCTGAACTATATAAATCTTTCCAAAAAAAAAAATTAGATAATGCGTTTGATAATGAAATTAAAGTAATATTAAAAAAAATAAAAAAAGATGATGTTCCCTCAAACTTTACTACCTTTTATGAAAATTATACCGACAACAAGTTAAAAAAGGAGAGAAAGATAAAATTTAATAATAAAAAAATTCATCAGTCAAAATTATTAAATTACTTTTTAAATAAAACTAGTTTGCCTAAAGCTGAAAAGGAAACAAACGATATTTTAAAAAAAATTAAAAGAAACAAAAAATATGTCTTTTCAACAAAAGATATGATTCTTATTGAATCGCTTAAATCAGATGGCGTAAAAATAGATAAAAAATACGCAAACCTCTATGAATACAACTATCAATTTTCCTCTGATATAAAACAAATGCTATCGAATGGAGAGTTAGGCTTATTATTAATTAAAATAGTAGATATTGTTGGTGAAAGTAACCTTGAAGATCTAGATATAAACACTGTGAATTTATTAGTTTCAACTATGAATGAGCTTAAAAATGTAGATTTAAGGAACGAAATTCTAATAGAAGTCTTGCCTTTAAAAGTCTAAACAATAAATAAACTATGTCAGTAAAAGAACTAATCACAGTACCTGATGATATTCTTAGAAAAAAATCTGAGCCTTTAAATAAAGTTGATGTTAATGAAAAAAAACTCATAAAAGATTTATTTGAAACTATGTACTATCACAATGGTATAGGTTTAGCAGCTGTTCAAGTTGGAATACTTAAAAGAGTAGTTGTTTTAGATGTGTCAAAAAATGAAAATGAAAAAAAACCTTTATGTTTCATTAATCCACAAATAAAAACTTTAAGTGAAAAAATGTCTACGTATGAGGAAGGTTGTTTATCAATACCTAATACCTTTATTGAGATAGAGAGACCAGAAATTTGTACCGTGTCTTATATAGATGAAAATGGTAATAAGAAAGAAATGGAATGCGATGGATTACTCTCGACATGTTTACAACATGAAATAAATCATCTAGATGGAAAACTAATAATTGATTATTTATCTAAAATAAAAAAAGATTTAATAATAAAAAAATTGTCTAAACAAAAAACTTCTAATAGAGTTATTGTTTAAATGTCAAATATTGTATTCATGGGCACACCACAGTTTGCTGTGCCTATACTAAAAAAAATTAACCAAAAATATAAAATTAACTGTGTATTTACTCAGCCTCCAAGTAAATCAAATAGAGGCCAAAAGTTTACGAAATCATCAATTCATATATGTGCAGAGGAACTTAATCTAGAAGTTAAAACTCCAAAAAAAATTGATGAGGAATTTGAATATCTTAAAGAATTAAAATTAGATCTTGTAATTGTTGTTGCATACGGACAATTAATTTCAAAAAAAATTCTTGATTTAAGCAAAAAAGGTTTTTTGAATATTCATGCTTCATTATTACCAAAATGGAGAGGGGCAGCGCCAATCCAAAGATCGATTTTAAACAATGAAAAAAAAACTGGTATATCATTTATGAAAATTGATGAAAAATTAGATGCTGGACCAGTATGTAATAAATATTCAATAGATATTCTTGAACAAGATAACGCAGAAATTTTATCAGAAAAATTATCTTATTTGAGTACAGAAAAAATTTTAGAAAATATGCAAAAAGTTTTAGACGGTGAGGCAATATTTAAAGATCAAGATCATGCAAAAGCTACATACGCAAAGAAAATTCAAAAAATAGAGGGAAAGATAGATTGGAATAATAGTGCTCGTAAAATAATTGCTCAAATAAATGGATTATATCCAAAACCTGGTGCATGGTTTGAACTTAACAACAAAAGATATAAAATATTAAAAGCCAAAATAAACAAACAGTCAGCAACAATCGGTGAAGTAATCAACGAACAAATGACAATAGCATGTGGTGAAAATTCAATAAATATTATTGAGATACAAAAAGAGGGCAAGAATCCTCAATTAATTAACGAATTTTTATTAGGGAATAAGGTTAGAAAAGGAACAATAATTACAAGTGAATAGATATCAGATTCTAATAGAATACGAAGGCACTTTATACAATGGTTGGCAAATTCAAAAAAAAGGTAAGTCAATCCAGGAAAATATTGAGATTATCTTATCCAAACTATTAAAAGAAAAAATAAAAATTTATGGGTCTGGACGAACAGATACAGGAGTTCATGCCAAAGAGCAATCAGCACACTTTGATACTAAAAATAAAATTGTTCAAAAAGATAAACTAATAAATTCACTAAACTTCTTTTTAAATAAAAAAAAAATATCTATTTTGAAAATAAAGAAAAAAAATAAACTTTTTCATTCAAGATATTCTGCAAAAGAAAGAATGTATATATATTTAATAAGAAATGATGCCTCTCCTTCTGTTATTAATTTTAACAGAGAGTGGCATATTAAAAAAAAAATTGATGTTGAATTGATGAAAAAGGGAGCAAAAAAATTAATTGGAACTCATGATTTTTCAACGTTTAGAGCATCTAATTGTGCAGCAAAAAGTCCAGTAAAAACCATGAAGAAGGTAAAAATAACCAAAGTTAAAAATGTTATAAAAATTAAATTTGTGTCAAAATCATTTCTTAAGAGTCAAGTTAGATCCATGGTTGGTTCACTCAAATACCTTGGTGAAAATAAATGGAACTTAAAAAAATTTACCAGTGTATTTAAATCAAAATCTAGAAAAAATTGTGCTCCTATTGCTCCAGCACATGGCTTATATCTTGAGAAAATTATTTATTAGATTTCTTTTTTTTCTTTTTTATTCTCCATCTTGATCCTTCTCTGACTATATAACCGCAACAATTTTTGGAGCCACACTTACAAGGAAAATCCTTATAGTTTTCATCAAAACTAAACCCATAATCATAAGTTAGTTCCTCATTTTTATTTATATCTTTAATAGAACTAATCCATAATTTTAAACCTTTGCCTTCAACTTCGCAGTTTGGATCACAAGAGTGATTAATAAGTCTTGCAGTATTGTAAGCAAAATCACCGTCTAAATCATATCTATTATTTAAGTTAAAAAGATAAATCGCTTTATCATTATCAAATTTTGGATTATTTTCGGTTTGTTTTTTTGTAATTATTTTGCCTGTGTAGTAAATAATCTTAGTTCCTTTTTTTATATTTTTAGATGCAAACAGTCCCCTGTTATCGATATTTGATGATTTTTGTTTATATAGTTTCATCATTATTTATTTTTCGACTCGATTAATGCATTTACATGATAATTAGCGCTTTCAGCAAGTGCTTTCAGGTCGTATCCACCTTCTAATAAAGATACCACTTTTCCATTTGTAAACTTATTAGTGGCTTTTAGTGTTCTTCTTGTTATTTCATAAAAATCTTTGGATGAAAGTTCAAATTGAGCTAATGGATCGTTCATGTGAGCATCAAAGCCAGCAGAAAAGATTAGGTAATCAGGCTTATATGCAATTAACCTATCTAAAACTCTATCATAAGCATTAAAATACTCTTCAGAATTTGTGCCAGCGGGAAGAGGTATATTAAGAGAATTATTATACTTTCCCTTGTATTTTTCTGAGCCACCACCTGGATAAAATGGATATTGATGTGTTGATATATAAAGTGAATTTTTGTTGTCATACATTACATCATAATTTCCATTTCCCCAATGAACATCAAAATCTACACATGCAATTCTTTTATAATTATATTTTTTTATTAAATAATTAACTGCAACACCTGCATTAGAAATACAGCAAAAGCCCATTGATTTGTTTTTTTCAGCATGGTGTCCTGGTGGTCGTACTACACAAAATGCATTTTTATATTTTTTATTCTCAATTCCATCTATTGCACTTATAGCTGATCCTGCAGCTTGAAATACTGCATCCTTACTTCCAGGAGATACAACAGTATCACCATCTAAAAAATTTAAGCCACTTTTAGGAAATGAGTCTTTTAAATTATTAATATAATCTTCAGAATGTGTCATATTAAGAATATCATTAGGAACAACATCTGGCTTATCCCAAAGCAATTCTTTATTTTTTTTTAAAGTATCAATTATTGAAACTACTCTCTTCGGTTGCTCTGGATGACCATCGCCTGTTATATGTTTTTCTGAAGTTTCAGATGTTATAATTGCAGTTTTCAAGCGAAATAATTATGTAAAATGTTCTTATAAATCTTAGTTAACTTTTTTAAATCTGAGATCAATGTTCTTTCATTAACCATATGAATAGTATTATTTCTTAACCCAAGCTCAAGACGTGGTATTGAACCTAAAAATCTGCTGTCACTTGTGCCACCTCTACAATTTAATTTTGCATTGTTCCCTGTAACTTTTTTTACAACTTTTTTTACCATATAAATTTCTTTATTTGGCTCTGTGTAAAATGCTTCCCCACTTACTTTATAATCTATTTTGGTTTTACAATTTTCTTTTTTTGCAATTGAATTAATAATTTTATTAAGTTTTTTTTTCAATGATGACGATTTATAAGTTGAATTAAATCTAACATTAAATTTAGCACTTGCAGACTGCGGGACTACATTTTCAGATATATTATCCACATTCATTTTTGTAAATTCCAAATTAGATGGTGGCATATACTTTGTTCCTTTGTCTAGCGGAACACTTTTCAGTTTAGATATTATTTTAGCAAGAGCAGTACATGGATTTATATATGTCCCATAAAATGCAGAGTGTCCACTTTTTCCGTACACTGTTACTGTTGCATTCATAGAACCTCTTCTTCCAATCCTGATTTCATCCCCAACTGATTTATTTGAAGACGGTTCGCCTACTATTGAAAAGTCAATTTTTTCTTTTTTTTTCTTTAAATATTTCATAACTGCTGGACAACCATGGCCTGTAGTTTCTTCATCAGCTGTAATTATTATTGATATAGAACCTTTAAATTTTTTATTTTTAATAAAATCACTTACAGCACTTATCCAACACGCTACACTACCCTTCATGTCTTGAGATCCTCTGCCATATAAATATCCTTTTTTTACTAATGCTTTAAATGGCGGAAACTCCCAATTATTAAGGTTAGCAACAACATCTGTGTGACCCAAATAATTAATGTTAGGTTTTGATTTACCAAATTTTGCATATAAATTTAATGCAGGTTTAGCACCTGTGCCTTTTGATTTTATTATCTGACATTTAAAACCTAATGAGGAAAGTTTCTTTGAAAGAAACTTCATAATCCCTTTATCTTCAGTTTTAATAGTTTGAAATTTTATTAGCTCTTGAGCTAACTTTAGTTCATTATAAGTTTTCATTAGTTTATTCTCTTAAAAGATCATTAACAGATGTCTTTGATCTAGTTTTTTCATCAACTTGTTTAATTATTACTGCACAATATAAAGATGGTGCTTGTGGATTGTTTTTATCCGGCAAAGATCCTGGAACTACTACTGAGTAAGGTGGAATTTTTCCATAAGTTATTTCACCAGTTTTTCTATTAACAATTTTTGTTGATTGCCCAATATACATTCCCATACTTAAAACAGAGCCTTCTCCAACTATTACACCTTCTACTACTTCTGACATTGCACCTAAGAAAACATTATCTTCAATAATTGTTGGTAATGCTTGGGCTGGTTCTAATACTCCACCAACTCCAGTTCCAGCCGAGATATGACAATTTTTTCCAATCTGACAACAACTTCCTGCACGACTGAATGTATCCATCATAGTACCTTCGTCTATGTACGCTCCAATATTTACATAACATGGCATAAGAACAGCATTTTTTGCAACAAAGGAACCACGTCTTGCTGCTGTGTTGGGGACCATTCTGAACCCAGCTTTTTCAAAATCTTCATTCGTCCAGCCAGCAGTTTTACCTTTTAATAAGTGACTCTTATCTCTCCATGTTGAATATGGTCCCGCCATGATATCCATTCCATGCATTCGAAAACTTAACATGATAGCTTTTTTTAGATGTTGATGAGTAACCCATTCACCATTGATCTTTTCAGCTACTCTTGCTTTTCCACTGTCTAGATCATTAATAATTTGATTAACAGCATCCTTTAAAGATTTATCTGAATTTTGGTTTACTTGGTCTTTATTTTCCCAAGCTTCATTTATAATTTTTTCAATACTCATAATTTATGAGTTTTTTAATAACCTTATTTCTTTTAAAAATAAAGAGAGATTTTCGATTTTATAGTCGATGTAATCCTTATCAGACTCTTTTTTACCCCAGTATTCATTATTGATAAGCCAAGCTGTTATAGTCCCCCGCTCTTTACCTATTGATAAATTTTTAGCTATATCCTCAATATAGAGAGTCTCTTTTGGATTAATCTTAAATTTATCAATCATAAGATCAAAAGCTTTGGCTTCAGGCTTTGGGTGATATTTTGCGTCTACGATATCAAATATATCTTTAAATTGGTCTTCTATACCAAGGGTTTTAACTATATTTTTTACGTGTGCTCTACTTCCGTTTGTGAATACGAATTTATTTAAATTTATCTTTTCAAGCTCATTTCTTAAAACAAGATCTTTTTCCATAAATGAAAGATCAATATCATGAACATACTCCAAGAATTCTTCTGGCGGTATATTATGATGTATCATCAATCCATTTAAACTTGTGTTGTATTTATGAAAATAATCTCTTTGTAATTCTTTGGCTTTTGTAAGGTCTAAGTTAAGTTTATTCGAAATATATTTTGTCATTCTCTTACTAACTTGACCAAAAACTGCTTCTAAATCATTATATAAAACACCATCACAGTCGAACAAAATATTCTTTATATTTTTTAGATTATTCATTTTCTTATTAATGTTCCTGCGCCCTTATCAGAAAATAACTCAAATAGTATTGAATGCGGTTTTCTTCCATCAACAATAACAACACCTCTAACACCATTAGATATTGCATCTAAACAAGTGTTTATTTTTGGTATCATTCCTCCAGAAATAATATTATTTTTTAACATTTCATTGGCTTTACTGAGATTAATTTCAGATATAAGTTTTTGATTTTCATCAAGAACCCCCTCAACATCTGTCATCAAAAGAAGTCTTCTAGCATTGATCTCTTTTGCAATTGAACCTGCGGCAACATCTGCATTAATATTATAAATTCTGCCATCATCACCCAATCCTAAAGGGACAACAATTGGAATTTGTTTATTATTAATAAAATTTAATATTTTCTCTTTGTTAATTTTTTTTGGTGTCCCGACATACCCCAATTCTTTACTTTCAGGAGTAATATTAATTACATTATTTTCTTTAGGTGATATTGAACAAACATTAGTGTTTTTGGATTTTAATTCATTTAAAATCTCTAAATTAAGCTCTAGTAAAGCCTCTTCTATATATCTTATTGTTTTTTCGTCTGAAACCCTAAGTCCTTTGATAAATCTTGTTTCAATATTATTTTCATCTAATTTTTTTTTAATATTTTTACCTCCACCATGAACGACTATTGCTGATAAACCGATTTTGTTTATTACTGAAATATCTTCTATGAATTGATTAAATAGTTTTTTATCTAATAAAACAGATCCACCACATTTAATTACTATTACCTCAGACTGATATTTGTTTATATATTTTTCAACCTCATTGATATTCGGTCCATCTGCTGGAATAATCTTATCTAATTCCATTAATTAAACTGTTTTAACTGAAGTTCTCTTCATAATTACATATTGTTGTGCCATTGTAAGCACATTATTAATTGTCCAATATATAACTAATCCTGATGGAAAAGGTGCTAGTATCACTGTTAAGAATACAGGAAAAAACATAAATATTTTTTGCTGAATTGGATCTGGTGGTGTTGGATTAAGTTTTTGTTGCATCCACATTGTTACACCCATTGCTACCGGCCAAGCTCCGATAATTAAAAATGACGGCACGTCATATGGTAACAAACCAAATAGATTAAATAAACTCGTTGGATCTCTTTCACTTAGATCATGTATCCAACCAAAAAAAGGCTGATGTCTCATTTCAATTGTAACAAATAACATTTTATAAATTGCAAAAAAGAATGGTATTTGAATTAAAATAGGCAAACATCCACTTACAGGATTCACCTTCTCTCTTTTGTAAAGAGCCATCATTTCTTGCTGTAACTTCATTTTGTCTTCCTTATGAAGTTCTTTAAGCCTTACCATTTCAGGTTGAAGAACTTTCATTTTTGCCATTGATCTAAACGAGTAGTTAGCGAGAGGAAAAAACAATATTCTTATACAAGCGGTAATTAGTATAATTGCAATTCCATAGTTTCCAGTTAATTTAAAAAAATAATCGGATATCAAAAATATGGGTTTTGTTAAAAAATATAAAAAACCCCAATCAATTGCTAAATCAAATTTATTAATATTTAATTTTTCTGCATAACCATCAACAACATCCACTTCTTTCGCCGCAATAATTACTTTTACCTGATTAGTTTTACTTTCATTAGCTCTAACTTCTGTTGCAGCAGTCTCAATGAAGTTAGCTTTAAATTTATTTTTATAATCGAAATCTGATCTAAAACTTTTATTACTTTCTGGGATTAAGCTTGTTATCCAATATTTATCTGTAATACCCATCCATCCTTTGTTAGCATTTACAGAGTACTTCTTGTCTTTAATGTCGTCGTAATCTTCTTCAACAAGATTATCATCAAAAACACCTAATAAACCTTCATGTAATATATAAAAATCAGTTACATCAGGAGCTAAGTTTCTAATAATCTGTCCGTAGGGATAAAAGTTATAAGTATTTTGAGTATTATTAGTAATTTTTTGATTAACAGTAAATAAAAATTTATCATCTATACTAATTTCTTTTTCAAAAGTTATATTCTGTTCATTATTCCATACTAATTTAATTGGACTGTTAGGTGTTAGTAATCTATTGCCGACAACCTCCCATTTTGTATTTGAATTGGGAACTTCAATATCTTTATTATTTATAGCCCAACCTGTTTCTATATAATAACCATTTTCAGATTCTTTAGGATTAAGCAAGACTACATTTTCATCAGAGTCTAAAGTTTCAGTGTATTTCTTAAAAATTAGGTCATCGATTAAAGATCCCTCTAGAGAAATAGAACCTTTAATATTCTCATTTTCAAAAAGTATCCTTTCAACTTTATTAATTGCCTCTGATCTAGAAATTTTATTATTCTCAATATTTTGCTCTATTTTTGGTGCCTCGCTTAGTTGAAGTTTGTTCTTATTTTGATCATTATTAGTTACCTGCTTTGGATCAGGATTTGGTGGAGCAAAAAATAATCCATAAAGAATTATTACTGCTGCACTTAATGAAATTGCTGCTATTACGTTTCTTGTGTCCATTATTTAATATTTTTTTTCTTTACCGGATCATACCCATGTCCTCCTCCCAATAATTTTATAGGATGACAAGATAAAATTCTTTTGATGCCTTTATAACAACCTTTCAAAACACCATGTTCATTTAAACTATCAATAAAATACTCTGAACATGTTGGAAGATATCTGCAATTATTACCCAAAACTGGAGAAATGAAATATTTATAAAATTTTATTAAATATATTAATCCTTTTTTAATCATAACTATCTAATTTTTTTTAACTCACTAAAAAGTTTTATTTTGATAAAATTGTACTCATCTTCTAAAACAGATTTTCTAGCAATTAATAAATAACTATAGTTAAGATTAATTTTAATTTTTTTTAGAGCCTCATTCATCATATTTCTTAATCTTCTTTTAATTTTATTTCTTATAACAGCTGTACCAATCTTTTTTTTTGTAATAAAACTTATATTAAAATATCTATTACTTTTGTTTTCTAATCTCCTGTAAAAAATAGTTGAGTATTTATTTGAAATTTTTTTACCATTTAAAATAAATTTAAAATCTTCATTTTTGGATAAACTTTTTAATTTAACCTGCATTAAACAGTGAGTTTTTTTCTACCCTTACTTCTTCTTCTTCTAATTAGTTTTCTTCCACCCTTAGTCTTCATTTTAGACCTAAAACCATGCCTTCTTTTTCTCACTTTTTTACTAGGTTGATATGTTCGTTTCATATTAAGGCTTCTTTTTTGTTAAATTTCGGTAGTTATACAATTAAATGTATATAAGTACAGCGATTTTTAATAAATTAGAACAAAATGGAAAATGAAAATAAATTAAAAATTATTCTCGGTATAATATATCTTTCCATAGTTACTGGCTTTTTGTTGCTTTTTTTTAGCTATTTCTCGTTCGATGACTTTTCAAGTTTTGAACTTATAAAAAATAATAGAGATAAACTTAATAATATCAAAAATTCCAATCTTTTAATTGCTAGCATATTATTTTTTATTGGAGTGATTATTTGGGTTATGCTCTTAGGATTTGGTTCACCGGTTTTTTTAGTTGGAGGATTTGTATTTGGGAAATGGATAGGGACAATTCTTATTGTATTTGGTTTATCTATTGGTGCAACACTTTTGTATATTTGTGCAAATTATTTTTTTAAAGATCTAATTGAAAAAAAATTTTCATCAAAGTTTTCTAATCTTACCGAAAAATTTAAAAAAAATGAATTTACTTTTTTTTTGATATATAGATTTGTCGGCGGGATACCTTTTTTTATATCAAACATTTTGCCAACATTATTTAATGTTAAGATCAGAAATTTCTTCTTTGGGTCTGTCATTGGAATGACACCACAGTTATTCGTTGGAGCTTCACTTGGTGCAGGGCTAAATAAAGTAATTGAAAACAATCAAGAACTTCCAAGTATATTTGATATAATTTTAACTCCTGATATTTATTTGCCAATAATTGCTATGATAATCCTGGTTTTAATTGGATTTATAATCAGAAAAAAATTCTACAAATAACTGGTGCCCTCACCCAGAATTGAACTGGAAACTCATCCTTACCATGGATGTGTTATACCATTTAACTATGAGGGCATTTTTTAATTATAATTAGTGTATAAAATTGTTTTTTTCAAATAAATGCCTTAATTTTTTACGAAAATCGGATATATCTAAATTAGGTAAATGATATGGGAATTCACTACGATTATAAATCGACAAGAGGAGCCAAAGCTATGGAGAAGCAGGCTAAAAGAGAAAAAAAGCTTGCTGAGAAAAGAGCAAAGAAAATAGCTAAACAAGGTGACCCTAAAACTCCAGAAGATAAAACAATACCAATCGATCAAATAATAACTTTGGATCACCTTACCAATCCAGACAAAAAGTAATCAAGATGGACAGGAAGAAGGATAAAAAAGCTAAACTCGAAGAAGCTTTGCGTAAAAACTTAAGAAAAAGAAAAATTTTTCAAAGAAAAAACAAAAAAAATAAATAAATGTCAGTGCAATCAGATAAGTGGATAATCAAAATGGCAAAAGATCATGCAATGATTTCTCCATTTGAAGATAAACAAATCAGAGAAGGAAAAATTTCATTTGGTGTTTCTTCATACGGGTACGATGCAAGAGTATCTAATGAGTTTAAAATATTTACCAATGTTAACTCCGAAATTGTAGATCCAAAAAATTTTAAACCAACAAATTTTGTAACAAAAGAGTCTGATGAATGTATTATTCCGCCAAATTCTTTTGTTTTAGCAAGAACAGTCGAATATTTTAAAATTCCTAGTGATGTCTTAGTTATTTGTTTAGGTAAGTCCACTTATGCCAGATGTGGAATAATTGTTAACGTAACACCTTTGGAACCAGGATGGGAAGGCCATGTGACTCTTGAATTTTCTAACACAACCCCATTACCAGCCAAAATATATGCAAATGAGGGTGTGGCACAATTTATATTTTTAAAAGGGAATGAGAAACCTGATGTTTCATATGCCGATAGAAATGGAAAATATATGGGCCAAAAAGGGGTAACGCTTCCAAAAATTTAAAATGGATAAATTTAAAATTAATGGTCCCTCTAAGATCAGAGGAGAGGTATCAATTTCTGGAAGTAAAAATGCTGCTCTACCAATACTCGCTGCAACTTTACTCTTTGATAAAAATGTAACAATTAAAAATCTGCCAAGAGTTAAAGATATTGACACAATGCTTAATTTGCTAAAATCACTAGGAAGAAAAATTACCTTTAAAAATAATAAAAAAATCGCGACAATCTCAAAAGGAAAAAAAAATAATTTTTTTGCACCTTATTCTCTAGTTAAAACAATGAGAGCAGGAATTTTAGTTCTCGGTCCTTTACTGGCAAAAAATAAAAAAGCAAAAGTAAGTAGCCCAGGCGGTTGTAGTATAGGAGTAAGACCAATAGATATACATTTAAAAGCGATATCAAAGTTGGGTGTTAAAATACAAATTAAAAAAGGATATGTTAATGCAATAGCTCAAGAGGGATTAGTTGGTTCAGAAATAAGATTTTCAAAAATATCAGTTGGAGCTACCGAAAATTTAATTCTTGCTGCTTGTCTTGCTAATGGGACAACAACAATAAAGAATTGTGCGATAGAGCCTGAGATCAAGGATCTGACAAATTTTCTCAAAGCAGCTGGTGCCAAGATCAAATGGATTGGTAAAAGAACTTTAAAAATAGAGGGAGTTAAAACATTAAAAAATATAACTTACTCAATCATGAATGATAGAATTGAAGCAGGCACTTTTTGTGTTGCTGCATGTTTGAATGGCGGAAATTTAAAAATTAAAAATTTTGAGCCAAAAATTATCAATACAGAGATAAATTTACTTAAGAAAATTGGCGCAAAGATAAAAACCACAAAAAATACAATTCAAATTAATGGACCAAAAAAAATTAGAAGTTTGGATTTTTTAAAAACTGGAGAATATCCTAACTTCCCAACTGATTTACAAGCTCAAATTATGGTATTATTAACTAAAGCAAATGGGAAAAGTATTATTGAAGAAAATATATTTGAAAACAGATTTATGCATGTCCCAGAATTAAAAAGATTAGGTGCAAAAATAAATATTAAAGGTAACAAGGCAATTATTGAGGGGACTGATAATTTAGAGGGAGCCGAGTTAATGTCTAGTGACTTAAGAGCATCAGTAGCTTTGGTTTTAGCAGCTTTTATTTCAAGAGGAACATCTATTATAAATAGAGTATATCATTTAGATAGAGGCTATGAAAAAATTGAAAATAAATTAAAAAAAATTGGAGTAAATATCAAAAGAATATCTAAGTGAATAATTTTTTAAAGAAAGTAATTGCTCAATCTCCAGACGACTTGCAAATTATATCGGCAATATGCGCAGAATCTAAAGTAAAAATTTCTGACATAAAATATTTGCCATCTACAAAAATTTTTTTACTTTCTATTTTAAGAAAAGATAAGGAAACAGATAATGGCGAACTTATTAATAGTGTTGTAAAATTTGAATTTATTGAAAGTTCTAAGTCTAAAAACATAAACCAGTCCAATGCAGATTTAACTTTAGAGTTATTCGCAATTGATATTTTTAAAAAAAAAGAAAATTTTGAAATAGTTCTGTTATTTTCAAAAAATGGAATTATAACACTGTCCACAGAAGTTATTGATGTAACGTTAGAAGACCAAAAAATTAAAAATGATAAAAGTAATTAATTGTAAGAAAAAAAATTATAAAAGAGAATTAGTATCTTTTTTGGATAAAAGGAGATCTGGAAAAGCAGTAGACACTTCGATAGTTCCAAAAATTTTAAAAGACATCAAAATTAATGGAAGAAAAGCACTTTTAAAGTATGAGAAAAAATTTAGTAAAAATACAGAGATAGTTCCTTCAAAAAATAAAGTAAACAAAGCAATTAATACATTAGAACTTAAGATTAAAAAAAGTATCGATTTAGCCTATAATAGAATTTTTAAGTTTCATTCACTGCAAAAACCAAAAAATATTAAGTATTTAGATAATTTTAAAAATAAACTTGAATATAAGCATGTGCCACTACAGTCTGTAGGTATTTATGTACCAGCTAATTTACCATCCACATTATTAATGAATGCAGTGCCTGCAAAAATTTCTGGCGTAAAAAGAATTGTTTTGGCCAATCCAAAACTTAACGGAAAACTAAATCCTGCTGTTCTTTATGCAGCTAAAAAAGTTGGAATTAAGGAAATTTACTCAATGGGCGGTGCACAAGCTATAGCAAGTTTAGCGTATATTCAAAAAGTGAATAAAATTGTTGGGCCTGGAAATATTTATGTTGCAAGAAGCAAACGTGAAGTCTTTGGTGATGTTGGGACAGAAGGAATGGTCGCTGGGCCTAGTGAAATCTGCGTTTTAGCAGATGGTAAAACTGATCTAAATCAAGTCATAACATCTATGATTGGGCAAGCTGAACATGATGTAAATTCTCAGTGTATTTTAATTACGAAAGATAAAAAATTAGCAAATAAATTTAATATAAAAATAAAAGAAAGAGTCAAAAAAGTTCAAAGTAAAAGAGTTGTTTTAAAAAGTTTAAAAAATAATGGATTAATTGTGTTAGCCCGAAGTGATAAGCAAATAATTGAAGTAATTAATGAAGTTGCTCCAGAGCATTTAGAAATTAATGTGTCTAATTATAAAAAGTATTTGAGTCAAATTCATAATGCGGGAAGTATTATGATTGGAAAGTATTCTCCAATGGCTGTCTCAGATTATAATGTTGGTTCAAACCATGTATTACCAACTTTAGGATCTGCAAAATTTTCATCTGGACTAAATCTTAGTGAATTTTATAAAAAAATTAGCCTTATAACTCTTACAAAAAAAGGTATTGAGAAATTAGGAGAATCCGCTACACATCTCGCTGAGTATGAAGAACTAGACAATCATGCTCAAAGTATTAAATCTAGAATGAGGAGATAATAATTTGAGTAAACAGGATACGTTGGAGTTTGAAGGTGTGGTAACAGATCTTCTTCCAAATGCTATGTTTAGAGTTAAACTAGACAATGGTCATAATGTTACGGCTCACACGGCAGGAAAACTTAGAAAAAATCGTATTCGTGTTTTACAAGGTGATAGAGTGAAATTAGAAGTATCTCCATACGATTTATCAAAGGGTCGTATAATTTTTAGATCTTAATTACTGGAACCCTGGTGTAGCTGGTGCGCACAAATGCCTGAAAAGCATTGGGACCTGATTCGATTTCAGGGGGTTCCACCTTAAAAATAGAGACATCATTTTAACTTGCAATCGAATTTAAAATCTAATACCTATCGCGCTTATCAATTATGATAAGAACTAATATAATAAAGAAAGAGTATAAATAAGTATGAGTACACTAAAAGGTAAGGTCAAGTGGTTCAACGGAAAGAAGGGCTACGGGTTTATTGAAAGAGAAGATGGTGAAAAGGATTGTTTTGTTCATGCATCTGCAGTTAGAGAAGCAGGTTTAAGATTTCTGAATGAAAACGATGCTATAGAATTCGAAATTCAAGATGGCGAAAAAGGTCCAAGCGCTGTAAATTTGAAAAAATTAGGTTAATAAAATTTAATTCATCAAAAATATTTGTATAGGAATAGGATATGTTAAAAACATAGCTATTCCTGTGCAAAAACTTTTCTTGCTTGCATTTAAAAAAAAAAATGCTAATTACACATCAATGAATAAATTAGTTATTATTAACAGAGAAACTCACAGACATCATTTTCATGCTGGCTGCAAGCTAGCTAATTAATTATTTATAAATTTAATTTTATCCACATTTAGTATAAAACAGTAGAAGGAGCACGGGTAGCTCAGTTGGTTAGAGCAGCGGTTTGTGGAACCGAAGGTCGACAGTTCGAATCTGTCCCCGTGTACCAAAAAATGAATAAAGAAAAAAAATTGTCTGCAAATACCCCTTCGGGTTTTGTTGATAGATATGGAAAAGAATTAGCGTTAAAAGAAAATTTAATTGCTAAGATTGAGGAAAATTTTTTAAAATTTGGTTTTTCTAAGCTAGAAACCCCAAGTTTTGAAATATCAGAAAATATAGGAAAATTTTTACCAGATGAAGATAGGCCAAGCTCTGGTGTATTCGGTTTTCAAGAGGAAAATAATAGCTGGATATCATTACGTTATGATTTAACTGCGCCATTAGCAAGATACGTATCTCAAAATTATTTAAATATCTCAAATCCTTTTAAAAGATATCAGATTGGTAATGTATGGCGAAATGAGAAACCCGGTCCTGGTAGATTTAGAGAGTTTACACAAGCTGATTGTGATATTGTTGGATCTAGTAATCCTTTAGCAGATGCTGAGATGTGCAATCTTTTAGCTGACACATTATATTTCTGTGGCTTAGAAAAAAATCAATATCAAATCAAACTAAGTAATAGAAAATTAATTCAAGGACTTATAGAAAGCTTAAAAATTTCAGAAAGCAAACAACAACTTACTGTTTTGAGAGCTATTGATAAACTTGATAGAGTTGGAACTAATGGTGTTAAACAATTGCTTACAACAGGACGTGAAGACAAATCTGGTGATAAAACTATTGGAGCAAACCTCTCTGATAATCAAGCTGAAGAAATAGTCAGTTTTATAAATATGAAATCTTTAGATGAAATTAAGTCAGCTATACCAAACAAATTAGTTGAAGATGGTGTTAATGAATTAAATAAAGTATTAGATGGAATAAGTTATTCGTCTAATTCAGATCAAATAATTTTTTCTCCTGAAGTTATTAGAGGACTTGAATATTATGATGGCCCAATATTTGAGGCAAATTTAACATTTAAAGTTAAAAATCAAAAAAACCAAGAAGTGGAGTTTGGCTCAGTTGGTGGAGGTGGAAGATATAATACTTTAGTTTCAAGATTTAAAAAAGTAGACTTATCTGCAACAGGTGTTTCCATAGGCCTTGATCGTTTGCTATACGCATTAGTTCAGTTAAACAAAATCGAGGTTAAAAATTATTCACCAATAATTATATGTGTTTTAGATAAAAAATATCTCTCTAATTATTATGAATTGTTATCACAACTTAGAAATCAAAATATAAGATCTGAAGTTTATCTGGGAGACTCAGGTTTGAAATCTCAATTAAAATATGCTGATAAAAGAAGTTCGCCAGCTGTAATTCTTTGTGGAGATGATGAATTTAAAACTAATAAAATTACTATAAAAAAATTAGTCCCAAATTCAGATGAAACATCAAGAAATTTATCTAGAGAAGAATGGAAAAAATCTGAAAATACTCAAATTACATTTGATAAGGAGAACCTGATTGATGAAATCAAAAAACTTATCTGAAAATATTTTAAAAGTAATTAAGTCGAATGGATATAAATATATTGATCTTGATACAGTTATTGACACCAATTTAATATTGGAAAGGTCAGGAGAAAATTTCAAAAGGTTCATATTTTCTTTTAATGATCAATTAGGAAATGAACTTTGTTTAAGACCAGATTTAACAATTGCATCTTGTGTTAGATATTTAAATAATAATAAGAAAACTAGTGAAAAAATTTTCTATAGTGGTCAAGCATTTAGAAAAGGATTAAATAAAAAAGATTCTGTTATCAGGAGTCAAATTGGTTTTGAAATATTGGGATCTTTTACTGAAAAAAAAGATGATAAAAAAATAATAGAAACTTCACTTAAAGCATTATCAAAAATTAAATATAAAAGCGGAAATTTAGTAATAGGTAACATAGAAATTTTTCGGCTTTTGTTAGATAAATTGGATTGTCCAGCAAGATGGAAATTAAGATTGCAACGTCATTTTTGGAGAGAAAAATATTTTAATGATTTATTAAAAAGATTGGAAACGAATTCTGATATCGATCCAACAATTGTAGAAATAGATAAAAAAAAATATTCTAAAATGATTAATGGAAATCAAAAAAAAGAAGTTGCTGGAAGATCAATAGAAGAAATATTATTAAGATTTGACACTAAAATTAAAGATCCAAGAAGAACAAAAAAAGGTAGTAATGTTGTAAAAATTTTAAAAGAGTACTTAAAAATTGAATGTCCTATTAATCAAGCATCTAAAAAGTTAAATTTATTTTTTAAAAAAAATAAAATTAATCTTAGAGTTCAGGATGATTATTTTCCAATAACTAAAAAAAAAATTAATAAATTAAATGTTAGATTTAATTCTTCTTTTGGAAGACATCTCGAATATTACACTGGTTTGGTATTTAAGATTGATATTAAATCGAAGTCTCAGAAATTAAATATTAGAGGTGGTAGATACGATTCTTTAATTAAAGATCTTGGCTTTAAAAAAAATATACCAGCTGTTGGAGCTGCTATTAACTTAGAAAAAATATGATAATTTGGTTAGCCTCATATCCTAAAAGTGGAAATACTTGGTTGAGATCTTTAATAGCAAATTACTATTTTTCAGAAACAGGTGATTTTAATTTTGAACTCTTAGAAAAAATAGACTCTTTTCCAAGCAACAAATATTTTAGAAAGTATTTAGATAAATTTAACCAGCCTCATGATACTTCAAAGTATTGGATAAAGGAGCAAGAAAAAATTAATCAATCCAAAGGTTTAAAATTTTTTAAAACCCATAATGCACTTTGTAAAATAGATGGTAATCAATTTACTAATAAAGAAAATACAGTAGGTGTTATTTATATAGTTAGAGATCCAAGGAATGTAATCTCTTCATTATCAAACCATTATCAAATTTCTGTCGATGAAGCCTTTCAATTTATGACAGATGAAAAAAGAGGAATTGTCTCCAAAGAAAAAGAGAGATTTTTAGGATTTCAAGCACTTTTTTCATGGAAGTTAAATCAGAAATCATGGGTAGATAATAAATTATATCCAGTTTTAACTGTAAGGTATGAAGATTTACAAAGTGATGCACTAAATACTTTTAAACAAGTTATTAACTTCATTCATAAAGTTTCTAAATCAGATGAAAAATTTAATAAAGAAAAAGCATTAAAATGTATAAGAAATTGCAATTTTAATAATTTGAAAAAACTAGAGGATGAAAAAGGTTTTGCAGAAGCAATTACAAGAAAAGGTTCTGACGAAAAAATTAAATTTTTTAATTTAGGAAAAGATAATGATTATAGGAAATTACTTAATGAGAATCTAATAAACAAAATGAACAATTTATTTCAAGAAGAATTAGTAAAATATAAATATGAGTAACAACATTATTAAAATTGGAATTCCTAGTAAAGGTCGTTTACGGTCTGGAGTATTAAATATTTTTAAAAAAAAGAAATTAAAAATTTTATCTGAAAGAGGTGAGAGAGACTTATTTGGATTTATCAAAGGAAAAAAAAATATAGTTATTTATTATCTTCATGCTAGAGAGATAGTAGAACGTCTTGCAGATGGATCTTTAGATATTGGTTTTTCTGGATATGATTTATTAATGGAAAGCGAAATTAATATTCAAAAAAAGGTGATTGTAAAAAAAAGGTACAATTTTGGAGAGGCTACATTGGTAGTTGCAATTCCAGATGATTGGATAGATGTACAGACAATGCCTGATCTTGAAGAAATAGCTTTTGAATTTAAAGATAAAAAAAAAAATAGATTACGTATAGCTACAAAATATCCTAATCTAACCAGAGAATTCATGTTCTCAAGAGGAGTTACACAATTTAAATTGGTAAAGAGTCTCGGCGCAACAGAGATATACCCATTTACTGGATCATCAGAAATTATAACCGATATAACTTCAACAGGAGCAACTTTAAAGGCTAACAATTTAAGGATATTAAAAGACGGAATAATACTTAATTCTCAGGCATGCTTATTATTATCAAAGACAAAAATTGCTATATCTGGCTCAAAGAGTTTAATTAAAACTCTCTCTAATTAATAACATTAATTTATGAAAATTTACTTTCTCGAGTCTTTTATTTTTTGCTCAATAAGCTTTAAACTATTTAAATTTGGTGGATACGATGTATCTGAATTTTCAAACAATTCGCCATTTAGTTTTAGTCTTAAAGTATTATTACCACTTTGTGTAACTTCTAAATAAAGATAAATTCCTGGCTCTCTTAATTGTTTCATTTTGTTTTTTAATTCATCTGTGATTTTAACTTTATAAGGAGCGGTTTTAGATACTTGGTTATCTAATGTTTGTGGTTTTAAATTGTTTTTATTAAATTTTGGGTCTTTTAATCTATTATAAATTATTGTTTCAGAGATAATTATTTTGTCTGGTAGTTTTGCTTGTATCTTTTTTGCAGCACCTTCCACACTTATAAAACTATTCTTTGGTTGGGCATTAAAATATTTAAGTATTTCTTTATTTTTAATTTCTATTTCTGAGCCAAATTGAAATTTATTCTCGTATTCTTTTATAATTTTTGCGTTATTTCCACTTATATTATTGCCTGATGCACGTACTAACTCACTTTTACTCCTCCAGTTTATATTTCCCTTTTTTATTTGATTCTGTAAAAATTCCCTTAAATCCATAAATTATTATTATTTATTTTTTCCATATCTTTTCTTTTTCGACCATTTTTTTGATGTTTTTTTATTAATACTTCCTTTTTTAGCTGTTGTGTACCCAGCAATATAATTTTTAGCATTTTTTTTTGCTTCTTTTGAGGGCATCCCTTTTTTTTTATATAGTTTAATTATTCTTGGAAGAGATATTTCTTTATTTTTCATATTTAAAACTTTGTTGATTTAAATTTTATCATCTTGGTCTTGATATATATTTATAAAAATCTATTACATTATTTTGTTCTTTACTTAGCTTATCACTAATAATTTTTTTATCTTTCTTTATAGCTTTTAATCCCATTTTAAAAGTTTGGCTTGGTCTTGAAGTCGCTTGTTGAACTAGGCCCCTTGCAATGGTTGTGCACAGTTCTTCTTCAGCAGAATTTAAATTATCTTTATTTTTAATATCAATTACACAATTAAATCCATTTTTACTTGGACTTATTAAAACTTTAATAGCTTTTTCTTCTTTAATTTCTATAGTTTCCACTTTTCTTTAATTTCTTTTTATTTGACTTTTTCATAATATTTTTCTCAAGTTTGCTTACAGGCATCTCCCAAATAAGTTGAACAATATTAGACATTATGTCTTTCAAAACATCTTTGGAATTTTTAACTATGGTGCCGTTATTCATTAAGAATCTTGTGTAAGGTTTATTATTCAATTTAATCATCAAAACATTTTTTTCCTTTTGTCCTTTTCTAGCCCTAACATATACACACCATCTGCAATCATGATTGTCATTTTGCTTTTCGAAAATTATTTCTAAGTCATCAACAGCTAGTAATTTACCCATTAGTGTACAGTTCCTCTAAATTCTTCATCTAATAAATTTTTTTCATTTCTGTATGTTTTGCAGAAATTACATTTTTCCATTACTTCCTTTCCTAGATGAAATGGACCTATTTGAGCTATATTTTTAATTACTTTTATTTCCCCAATCCCATTACATGCTGGACAATTAAAATTTTTATTTTTTTTCATTACTTTTCTTCTCTTCTTTCTCCAATTCTTTAAACATTTCGTATCTTGAAATTAAATAATGAGCATCGATAAGTGCGTGAATTATCAATATAAAAATTCCACCTTTTATGAGAAAAAAATTGCTAGTTATAAGGCCTCCAGCCAAAAATAAACAACCACCATTTCCTATTACAAATATAGTCTGTCTTGCTGAGTAAGGTATTTTTTCAAATTTTCCAAATAAGTAAAAGACAAAAACACCATAAAAAATCAAAGTTATTTTAAGGGCTAATTCCATTATTTCAGTTAAGTTTAAAACTTCGATCAATTTGCCCTCCTACTATCTATTTCATTTATATCTGCAAAATCTTTTGCAAACTTTTTTCTCAGTTTTACAGATTCTTTATCATCCCAATTTTCAACAGTATCAATGAAGTTTTCATTTCCAATATCGTCATTGATTAATTTTTCATCAAATTTTATTTGAACAGGTAAAGAATAATTTACGATTTGTCCGCTGATTATACCTTGGCCATTTGCTAAGTTAGGTAATTGTTTTGCATCATCATTGCTTAAAGTTTCAGAGTCTCTTGTTGTTGCTCTTTGGTCTCTTTGATTGACAATCCTAAATACAACCTGACTATTACATTGTGAAGCAATCGTTTCGTCTACTCTAGATGGTCTTTGAGAGATTATCATAACCCCAGTCCCGAATTTTCTACCCTCTGAGATTACTTTTCTAATTGTATCCACAGATGGAATATCATCTTTGTTTTCAGATCTTGAGGGAATGAAGTTATGGGCTTCTTCAATTACAGTAAAGAATGGTGCAATTTCTTCGCTTGCTTCTTGTCTGTGTCTGAATAGATTTTCCAATACTATTGAAACGATTGCGCTTGCTGGTAAATTTTCATAACCTCTTAAATACAATATACTCATCTGACCTTTAGAAATAATTTTTTCTGGTTCGGTTGCTGAGTCTGGTAATTCTTCAAATTTAAGATGACTCATCTTTCTTCTGTGTCTTGCATTTGTTTGTTCCATGTTTTCAAGTTTTTTAGATACAATTCTTAAGCTTCTAGCCACAACAAACATGGAAGCAGGTTTAACATTTTTGAATGAAGTAGAACCTGATGATGCAAACTCTCTTGCTTTTACATTTAATAATTTAATATATTGAAGAAGACTTCCACCTTCGTATTTAATTTTTTCTAAAAGAGAGTTTAAGAAATCTCTTTGTGGATCTGTTAGCGTATTTCCTAGTTTATCTATTAAAGTATAAACTATTTCTTTATCTTCAGCTCTAACACTTAAATTAGGGTAAAATAATTTAACTTTATTATCTGGGAAATATTTTTTTTGTTTTTGAACGAACCCTAAGTAATCTCCATGTATATCTAAAACAAAACTTGGATATTTTAAATTTAATAATTCAGTAAGTATTCTTCTAACAAAAACAGTCTTACCAGATCCAGACATTCCCCATACCGAGATATGTCGAGATATTAAATTATCCCCATCGATCTTGATTTCCACGTCTTTTCTAGCAAGCAAATTACCAATTGAGATTGGATGAGAACTGTCTAAATCAGAGATAAATAACTCCTCTACGTCTTTACTTGAGGGATATTTCACTATTGCAGCAGGCATGACTGGATAATTTAATGGTAAAAGTTTAGATATTTTTTCTTTTCCATCCTCTGTGTAGCCTAGGATGATAACTTTACATCTTAACTCATCTTTTGTTGTAGGAAGTATAGTATCTCTTATATCTATATCTTCGTTTGTCAGTTCTTGAGCAGCCTCTGCCGGAAAGAATGCATTAAATCTTTCAATACTTGAAATTTTTCCCCAAACTGTAACAGGTATCACTGTGCCATCTGTAGACGGAAGCCTTGAAGCTGTAGTCACTATGTCTCCTTTTTTGGCCTTATAATTTTTTAAACTAAAGTGATACTCATTGATATCAGTTTCACCTAATACAGTTCCTATTGCTTTCCAATTATTAAATTTACTCATTTTGATATACCTCCTATTGGTCTATTTTTCCAAGACCTTGATTTTTTTGATAAAATTTTTACTGCAAGACTAACAGTGTTTTGGTCTTTATTTTTTATAGCTTGTCTTAACAAATGGGTTGCGTAATATTTCCTAGAAGTTTTACTCATCCAGTTTGGAATTTTTGCAAATTTATCGACAACATTTAAACCAACTGGAAATCCATAATTAGGTAATAACCTTGAAGTTCCTAAAATATATTCATAATCTTTGATCAAATGTTTTGGATAATTTAGTGATTCAATTCTTACTGGCGCTTGATTGTCTGATGTTTTAATATAACCAATAAATACTTTAGGAAAGCTATCCATTTTTTCTTCCCAAGCTGAACCACTTGTAACCGTAAAGCCTGCAAGCTGTTTTTTTACTTCAAGAGGCTTTAAGGCCTGGCCACTTGATAAAATGATCTCAAGAATATGAGAGTCAGTAATTTTATATTTTTTAATAGTTTTAATTACTGAATTATAATCTTTATCAGAAATTGTACCTTTGATTTTATAATTAAATAATAAATTTTTAATGTATGGCGCTGAATTAGATGTCTCAACAATACCATATATTGGGAATTTACTTTTCTTTATATAATTAAGTGCTTCCAAATAAGCATTAATAAAATGTCTAGCCTCTACACTTGAATTTTTACTTATAAATGGAAACATATTTTCAACAGCAAATTTTGTAAAGGTTGGAAAGCCCGCAACTGTAAATGGCATTACAGTTGCTTCTAGTGGGCCATGGAGAAAACAGTAATCAAATTTTTTATTTAATAAGATGTGTTTAACAATTGTAGCAGCTTCAAATATAATTCTTGCACCATCTTTCTTTTTATTGAGCATTTGATCTTCTTCAAAATCATCGTCAACAAAATCATATAGTTCATTTTTTGGATCATATAAGTCGCCTAGAAAAACCATGCTTTCTTCAAAGAATTCTCTTTTACTGGTTGCGTCTGGTTTAACTATATAGCTTCCAGCTCTTATGCTTAATGGGGCAGAGCTAATTATTGATGTTCTATCAACACCTCCATCTATAAAACATGAGGTTTTGCAACGATTTATTGACCAAAATTCTTTACCTTTATAATTTAGATCAACAATCAGGTCGGCATCTTTAATAATTTTTAAAGCTGTTTCAGCAACTTTAGTTGTTACTTCTAAGAAATTATTTTGTACTTTTGGAGATGCAGTTATTGCGTTTTTTATAAAGTTAACAAACATTGACGAGTTTTGTTTAATTTTGTCTTTAATATCCACTTTTAATGTCATGCATTTGCTCCACAATAATATTGAATTTTAGTTCCTCTAATATTGGTTCTAATTTTTAATTTTTTGTTTGAGAAATTATAAAACTTTTCTTTTAATTTTTTTTTGAAAAGGAAACATGATTTTCTGTTAGAAAAACTTCTAAAATGAATTTTAATACTCTTTCTGGCCTTGGAAGAGTTGCTGCAGAAAGACACTTGGTTATGATAGAAAGGAATGAAAGGAGAACCAAGTGATCGAGGCGTTACCGCTACTCGACAGCTACTCTTACCAAAGCTAGAAAAGTTATGTGAAGATAACCTCCTTTGTTTAGTTTTGTTAAAATTAAAATACATAATTAATTAATTCCCTCACTTTTTTGTTTTTCAACAGAGTAGAAAATTTTAAATTTATTTTTTAGATTTTTTTCAATAACACTTATCCTTTGAATTGATATTCCTAATTCTGAAGATAAGTGCTTTAATTTAATTTCGTTATTTTTTTCGCAATATAATCTTTTTTTAAAAATTATTTGTTCATTAAAGGAATTAAGCTCATGATTAATAAACTGATTTATAACTTTTTTTGTATTTCTTTTTTCGTCATCAATAAAAACTTTTTCTCCTGCAGATCTTAATTCAGGTGTATTAAAATATGATTTCAAATTACTTGATAAAGCAATGTTATTGGGAAGACAATTTCCTTTTTTAAAATTTTCTGAAACATGAACTTCTTCATTTCGGTCATCTATTTTCTTCCAGTCAGCCTTTTTTTCAAAATGTAGACCTTCTAAATCCCAAATAACTTTATAACCTGTATTTTTGCATAAGTTAAAATGGTTTGCTAAATGTTTAGCTTCTTCATAATTTAATCGTTCTCCCTTTATACAATTTCTCTTTTTGATTGCTCTAATAGCTGAGTGTATTAATTCGTTCCTGTCGGATCCATTTAAGTTATTCCATTTACTTTTATAAGATTTTATTCCTTCTCTAATTTGTACTATTGCAAATTGATCAAAATTATAATCTAGTTTTTGTCCATTTTTCTCTAGAAATTTTATTGCTGATTTTCTTAATAAGTAAAGTGCTTCAGAAATAATATCTTCAGTATTCTCTTTGTCGTTTTCCAATCTGTAATTTGAAGGTTTAAAAACTTTTTTTAAAGCTTTGTAGATAATAGATTGTTTTTGTTGATATGTGTTAAGCGTACAATATGCTAGTGCTAGGTTTGTACAATTTTTATATATTCCTGATTTTAAGTCTATTCTTTTTGTTACTAGCTTTATTTCATCGGATATTTTAACATCAATCGAATTAGTGAAGTCACTAATTGATTTTATTACAGAATTGGAAGCAAGCTTGTTTTGTAAATTTGGCATTCATGTGCTTGCTGCCTAATATTTATATATCCGCGAAATAAATTTTTTCAACGATTAATAAAAAATTTTTTAGTCAATAATCTTAAATAAATAGGGTATTTATTGAGTATTTTATTAAAATTAAACTCTTAGTTGAAAATTACTGGATTTATACACTTTTCTAGGTTCATAATCTGGGTGTTCGATTATTTGCCTTGCATTTTCTAGCTCTTTTTCCTCTAAATAATTTCTAATATAATAACCACTATCCGATCGAAGACCATTATCAGACTTTTCATCGAATAAATCTATTCCTTTTCTAATTTCAATCGCACAATTTAAATCTAACACAAAGATTGATCTATCATAAACTTCAAAATTAATTTTGTTGCTATCGTTATATTTTTTACCATCTTTAAAATGTTGTTTTATGAAAATTTCTTTTACACAATTTTTTGATTTTTCAATTTCGGATGATATACATTTTTTTACCGAGCTCGAAATATATTTAGAAAGATTTTCCCACATCTCAACGCGAATATCATCATTATTTTTTTTACAATAATTGTAAATTTTTTTTAGTTTTGAGTTATGTAATGTAGTGTAAATATAAATTTCTAATTCATTTTGAAAAAAATTAGTATCGTAAATATTTTTTATTAGGTGTTTAAAGCCAATTTTGTAATAATGTAAATTTTTCTTATCGATTATACTTAGTTTACCTGGATCATCCGACAAATCTTTTATATCCTCTATTTTTTGTAAATTTGAAATACAATAGGGTATCATGGCATCATTTAAAAAAACTTTTTTTGAAAACCTTGTTATAGAACATATTTCGTCTATAACTTCATGATAATCAGAATTATATAAGTTTACCTTGGGTTGTAATTTTTTTAAATTTATGAATTCATCATTAAAATAATTAGGAAATTCGACAATTTTTTTAACTCCACGACCTTTTAGATATTTAGATATATTGTTAATATTGATTTTCTCTTCTGTCTTCACATTAGAATATTTATATTTTTTTAATTTGAAGAGAATTTCTAATATAATTCTAATTTCTGGATGTTCCAAAGCTTTGTCTGATGCATAAATATTTTTATAATTTTCTATAAGTGAATTATGGTCATCATCTATAATGATAAATATATCTATCCAAACATCCTTATATTTTTTATAAAACTCAACAAATCTTTCATAATTTTCTCTGTTATCTGGAATATTCATTATAAATTGTGGACTAACGATTAATGGATATAGCATTTATAATAAATCTAATTTTTCAGTAAAAAATCCATCTCTCCACTTAGAGCGAAATCCACCTTTTTCATTTAATATCACTTCATCAACTTTAGATTCGCCATCTTCCATATAGACATATAAAACTTTTACATCTTGATGATTTAAATTTTTATCTCTAATTTCTTTTAAAATACCTAAAAGTAAATTTTCACTGTGAGTCTCAATGACTAACTGATTGTTCTTACTGATTTCTGTAAATAATTCAGCTAATTTTATTTGTAAAGATGCATGCAAAGCTTTTTCTGGCTCCTCAAGTAATATTATATTTTCATTAGCTTCTAAGAGTTCTGTTAAATATGTTAGTAAATACTGAGCTCCTGAACCACCTAAATCTGCTGGTATTTTATATCCATTTTTTTGATGAAATATTTGACTTTCTCCATTTACACCAAATTTCTCTATAATTATTTTAAAATCAAACCCAAATTCTTTAAGCCATTTATTTATACTTCTAATATTTTGCTCAACAATTTCATTAAACTCTGATTGTCTAGTAGCGGAAGAGGAGTATTGACTTAGACTTTTAATTAAATCGTTAAAACTTTCTCGATGTCTAATTGTTTTAATTTGTCCTAGAACAGGACTTATCTTATTTTTACACATATCAAATATTTTTTCAGGGCTTAGGGCTATTTCACCACCCTCTTTATTCCAAACAAAACTATCTTTATTAGCCACAATAGGAAATTGAAAACCACCAACTTTTCTATATTCTTTCAATGAAACTATTTCTGTTAATGTGTAGCATAAAAATTCAGACAAAGTTGTATTTCCTTGGATTAAATAATTTCCTTTTAATTGTTTTTTTATATTATCCAAAAGCTCATTAAATTCTTTATCAGAAAGCTTCTCTTTTATGGTTCTTCTAGTGAACAGTTCATTATTTTTGTATAAATAACGTTTATTTTTTTTTATATTTTCTTCAACAAAATTTATAAACGTTTTAAGGTCTGATCCTTTCTTTATAAATTTTTTATAATTTTCTCTCTCTTTATACATCGGAAACCAAACAGCAGAAAAGCCTTCACTGTAAAGTTCTTTATCAAACAATTTATCTCGATCAGACTCTAATTTTTTTAGAGATATATTATCATTTTTTTTCTTCACTTTACTTATTTGGTCAGTAATTTGAAAATAATCTTTTTCAAATTTTTCAATTTTATCTAAATATGTAATCAACTCATTTTTGTATTTATTTGTACTCTCATGTAATTTCTGCCAAGAGTTTTGATTGCCAAAAAAATCTACTGAAGATATATAGAAATCTTTAAGATTTCTGTTTTTATTGAATTCTATAGGAATATTCATCATACCAAGATATCTATTTGAATTACTAAAAGGATCATCTTTTTGATCAGATCCTTCATTTGAAAATAAATTTACATATATTGGAAAATTGTATAATTCAGTAAAAGCAAAATCTTTAACTACAGATTTTATATTAAATTCACCATCAACCTCTTTTTCTTTACATGACAAACCGATTGAAAAGCTTACAGGAAAACTTATATTTCTTTTTTTAGACTTTTTTTCTTTTTTATTTTTTATTCTTTTTGAAACTAAAAACTTGTAATTCTTATCATATAAATCTGTATTATTTCTATCTGATGCATGTAGAGTTTGAAGCGCGTCTATGATTGTACTTTTTCCAACACTTCCCTTACCAAAAATTAGAGTGATTCGCGATCCAAAATTTATTTTTGTAGTTGTGGAATAACTACGAAAATTTTTTAATAACAAAGAGTTTAAACTATTTTTTGGCATATAATTAAGTATTATAATATCCGCATTATAATTATTTTAAAATTAATTATTAATGTTTAATTTATTGTAAATGCGGCTATATAAAAAAATATGTCATTAGAAATTATTATACTAAGCTTTATTTTCACAGGGATAGTTGTTCTAATTTTTTTACAACTAAAAAAAAAGGAAACATCCGAAAATGATAAAATTAAGGAAAATAAAATTCAAATCCAACTAGATGAATTAAAATCAACTATGAATAGCTCTATTTCTAATATGGCCAATTCATTTAATAGTCTATCTCAGAATGTTACTAAAGATATGTCGTCAGCTTTAACTTCCGTCAATGAGAAAGTTAACAACTTTAATTTTCAAGTTTCAGAGTTAAACAAGTCACAAGAGAGTATAAATAAAATACTTGCCGGCGTGAAAAAATATGGGACTATGGCTGAATTTAGCTTGGAGTCATTATTAAAGGATCTATTACCTGCATCACAGTATTCATCAAATGTAAAGATGAAAGAAGATACAAGTGAAAATGTTGAATTTGCAATCAAACTTCAAGATGGTGTATTGGTTCCAGTAGATAGCCATTTTCCTGTTGAGAGATATAAGGCCATCCAAGATGCACATCAACAAGATGATAAAAAAGCTATGGCTGAAGCTAGAACTAAACTTGCAAGAGCTTTTAAAGAAAAGGCAAAAAGTGTTAACGAAAAATATATAGTTCCACCAAAGAGTGTTGATTTTGCAATAGTTTATGCTCCAACTGAAAGTTTATTTTTAGAGTTAGCTAACTACCAAGATCCTTCAACAAAAGAATTATTAACCCAAGAATTAATGAAGAAATATAAAGTAACTATTATGGGCCCTAATAATTTATCTGGCTATTTACAATCTCTGCATATGGGTTTCCAAAGTTTAAGAATTAAAAAACATGCGTCAGAAATATATGATCATCTAAAGAAAATAAGTACAAGATTTAATATGCATTTTAATAATGTTTTAGTTTTAAGAAAAAAATTAGAGGAAGCTATGTCAGTTGTTGATAGTTTTGGTAAAGATGCAAGAGCAATTAATAGAAGTATCGACTCTATAAAAAATCCAAATGATGATGATGATCCAGATCCAGACACACCATCACCAATAAGCAGCTACGGACAAGTTGAAAAAAGAAAAGTTTCATAAAAAATGAATGAAGTGGAGCAACAAATTTAATTATCCAAAATCTTCTAGATCTTTAGAAGACGGTTACAGAAAGTACTTATTGGGAGATAATAAGCTACCAAGTGTGACAACAATTTTAAGTGCAACAAAATCTGAAGAGGAAAAAGCTGCACTCGCAAACTGGAAAGAGAGAGTAGGTCATAAAGAGGCTACAAGAATAAAAACCGAAGCTTCAACTCGTGGAAATAATCTTCATTCATACATTGAAAATTACTTGCGAGGTAGAATTAATGATAGTTTTTTTGAAAGTAATGAACTTTATAAAAATATGGCTAAAGAAATTATAGAAAAAGGAATTAATGGAAAATTAGAGAAAATATATGGAATGGAAGAAACACTTTATTATCCAGAGCAGTACGCTGGAACCGCTGATCTTATTGGTGTTTACCAAGGTAATCCTGTCGTGATAGATTTCAAACAAGCGAACAAAGTTAAGAAAAGTGAATATATACAAGATTACTTCCTACAATTAGGAGCATACACTTTAGCTCATGATGTTGTTCATGGAACCAAGATGAAAGCAGGAATAATATTATTATGTACTAAAGATATTTTGTTCCAAGAATTTAAAATTGAAGGAGCTGAATTAGAAATGTATCAAAATTTATTTTTAGGAAGGGTTAAAAAGTTTTACGAATTGAATAATATATCTTGACTTTACTTAACCTATCCATAAAAGAGTTATTAATACCTGAGCTAATCGTTTATATGCTAATGGTAAAGTCTTTAAAAAACTTTCCAAAAACCCATAAAATATTAGCTAATTTGAGGATAAAATTATGAATTTAGCAATTTGGGACATAGAATCATCGAGCGCAAGCACAGATTTTGGAAGCATAATTGAAATTGGTGGAGTTTTAGTAGATGAGAACTTTAAAGAGAAAGACAGATTTAATCTAAGATGCAGTTTACCTGAAGGAGAAATCTTTCAGGCCATGGCACTTATTGTAAATAAAACATCAATAAAACAATTAACTCAAACTAATCTTTCTCACTATCAAATGTTAGCTGAAGTTGAAAAAATATTTAAAAAATGGAGCCCAGCTGTGTTTCTTGGTTGGTCTAATATTGGATTCGATGATGAAATGATAAGAAAAGAGTTTTTTAAAGGGATTAGGTATCCATATCTTACAAATGCTGCTCCTAATAAAAGACATGATGGTATTAATATTGCTCGTGCAGCTTATGCAATTGACCCTTCAATTCTAGAAGTAGAATTTAATGAAAAAAACAATGCAGTATTTAAATTAGAATCGTTAGCTAGAATGCAAGGTATTGACTCAACTGATGCTCATAGCGCATTAAGTGATAGTATAATGACTGCTAAAGTTTTAAATATAGTTAAAAAAAAACAACCAGACACTTGGGAGTCTTTTTTTAAAACTGCAAATAAATCTGATACTGAAACCATAATTAAGAAAGGGGAAATTATTACTTTAAATGAATATTATTATGGTAAATCTAGACTTCATCTAGTTGCACCTCTTCATCAAAAATATTGTATGCATCCAATATATGCCGGTTGGTATTATGCTTTCGATTTGAGGATCGATATTGAGCCTTTATTAAATTTATCAATAAATGAACTAAAAGTTGAAATGAAAAAGTCTCCTAAGTTCTTAAGAACTATTAGATCTAACAAGGCTCCAATTATTGTAGATGCAAAATACGGTATGCAAGTAGAACCTTATAGTGCTATGGATAAGTCATTAATCAATAAAAGAGCAGATATTGTTAAAAATAATGAGAAATTTTCTCAAAATATACTTCATGCATTAAGAGAAGTAGCTGAAGATAAAGAACAGTCTAAAACACAAGAAGATATATATGCTGAAGAAAGTATTTATACTAAATTTACGTCAAACAAAGATACTGCCTTATTTCCTGCTTGGCATGCAGCATCATGGAAAGATAAACTTAAATTATTAGATAAATTTGATGATGATCGATTAGTAGGTTTTGGAAAAAAAATCATATATCAAGAGGCACCCGAAGTTCTACCCGAGAGCATGCTTAGAACAATAAAACGAGAAATTGCAAAGCGAATTTTGAGTGACAAGAAAGAAAAATGGTGGACAATTCCAACACTCTACACAGAAATTGATACTCTGAGAGAGAAATATACTAATGAGAATGATAATGAAAAGCTATCACTACTAGACGAGTTTAATGAATATGCAATGTCAATACAGAAAAAGTATGAAAATTTTTAATGTGGATAATTTTAACATTTCTCTTTTAACTATTGATTAAAAAAATTTTTATTTATATATAAACCTAATGGCAACTTTAAAAGTTACAGACGAAATGTTTGAAGAACAAGTTTTAAAAAACGATAAACCCGTTTTAGTAGATTTTTGGGCCGAATGGTGTGGTCCATGTAAAATGGTTGGACCAATTTTAGAGGAAATCTCGGAGGAGATGGCAAATGATATTGTCATTGCAAAACATGACATAGACTCAGAGCCTAACATGCCTACTAAGTACGGTGTTCGTGGAATTCCTACAATGCTTTTATTTAAAGGTGGTGAATTAAAAGCAACCAAAGTTGGAGCCACTCCAAAGAGTGACATAGTGGCTTTTATAAAAGAAAATATTTAGTTTAAATTAAGTAGCTCACCAGCAAGATATAAAGACCCAGTTATCATTATCAAATCATCTTTTTCTGGATTTAGTGACAAAAGAGCTTCTTCAATAGATTTTTTGTAACTTACATTAGGATATTTATTTAATTTTTCTTTTAAATCTACTCCTTTGATAGCATTTGGTTGATTAGGAATATCAATTGTTGTTATGGAAGATATATTATTAAAATTGCTTAAATATTCTTCGTGATCTTTATTAGACATCATTCCAAGAATTAAATGCTTTTTACAATCA